>PBAG01000021.1 GCA_002715885.1 Flavobacteriales bacterium
TGTTGGGCGATCTTGAAGGGGTTTTGTGAAAATTTGTAATAAATAACCTTCTTCGTCTGCATCAATTAATATTCCAAGACCTTTGAGAGTTTCAATATCCTCTCTTAGTTCATGATTGTGCTCTCCAAGTCTAAATGGGACAGCCTTGTAATATTCATCTGGCGGGGTTGATAAAAATTCAATTCCTCGCGCTCGAAGTTTTGAAACAGTGGAGATTATATCATCAGTAGCTACTGCTATNTGTTGAACTCCAGGGCCCTCGTAAAAATCCAAATATTCTTCGATTTGTGACTTTTTCTTTCCCTCTGCTGGCTCATTAATTGGAAACTTAATTCTTCCATTNCCATTACTCATCACCTTGCTCATAAGAGCAGAGTATTCAGTATTTATTTGTTTATCATCAAACGANAAAAAGTTTACAAATCCCATAACGTCCTCATAGAACTTAACCCACGTATTCATTTCGTTCCAGCCTACATTTCCAACCATATGGTCAATATATTTTAGGCCAACAGTTTCAGTTTNATATGATGATNTCCATTTTTTAAAACCAGGAAGAAAAGTNCCTTTATAGTNTTTGCGCTCAACAAAAACATGAACTGTTTCGCCATAGGTATATATTCCAGAGCGAATAACNTCTCCATGNTCATCTTTTTCTANTGTTGGNTTCATAAAAGATTTTGCACCTCTNGATGTTGTTTCTTGCCATGCTTTTTCAGCATCTTCTACCCAAAGCGCAANAACCTTAATCCCATCACCGTGCTTTACAATATGCTCATTAATTGGTGATTTTGAATTTAATGGAGAGGTCAAAACAATCTTAATTTTATCCTGTACTAAAACATATGATACACAATCTTTACTATTTGTTTCAAGNCCTTTNTATGCGTAAGACTGAAAGCCAAATGCTGATTTATAGAAATGAGCAGCTTGCTTTGCATTACCAACATAAAACTCTACATAATCNGTACCAAGTAGTGGTAAAAAATCTTTAGCTTCCTTAAATATTTTCTCTATTTTCATGAAATATTTATTTTATTCAATCCAAGATTTNTGATATTTTCCATCAGANAGATCAACTGCCAGCTGGGTTAATTTTAGAGGCGCAAATGTATCAACCATAACAGCTANTTCNTCTGTTCTTTTCTTTCCAATACTTCTCTCCATTGCCCCTGGATGAGGACCGTGTGGAATTCCTGCAGGATGCAAAGAAATATATCCTTCTTGAACATGATTTCTACTCATAAAATCTCCATCCACATAATATAAAACCTCATCAGAATCAATATTTGAATGATTATATGGTGCTGGAATTGCTTCGGGATGATAATCATACAATCTTGGACAGAATGAACAAAGAACAAATCTACTTGTTTCAAAGGTTTGATGTACTGGTGGTGGTTGATGAACGCGACCAGTAATAGGCTCGAAGTCATGTATTGAAAAAGCATAAGGAAAGTTATATCCATCACAACCGACTACATCAAANGGGTGAGTTGAATACAAGTAATCATATATCATATGCTCTTTTTTAATTTTCATAATAAATTCCCCTTTCTTGTCATGTGTTTCAAGCTCCTCTGGAAATCTTAAATCTCTTTCACAATAAGGAGAGTGCTCTAANAATTGACCAAAATAATTTCTGTATCTTTTTGGTGTATATACTGGATTATAAGACTCAACAACAAAGTGCCTATTTTCTTTTGTATCAAACTTCATTTTATAAATCATGCCTCGTGGAATAACCAAATAATCTCCTTCTTTAAATTTAATATTTCCTATAAAAGTGCGTAAGGTACCCGATCCTTTGTGAATAAAAATAATCTCATCACCATCAGTATTTTTGTAGAAATAATCTTCTTCTTTGTTAGTTGGCGCAGAAAGCATGATATTTAAATCATTATTTATTAGAATTGAGAGCCTACTTTTGAGCAAATCAGCAATCTTTGGAGCCTGAAAAGCATCCATTAAATATGCTTTCATGTTTTTTTCAACTGCGATTTTTGGCTCAACAGAATAAGAGCCTAAAATATCCATAACCTGAGTTGGTCTATGAATATGGTATAACAATGTCGACATTCCATCAAAACCAATTGTTCCAAACAACTCTTCATAATGATATCCCCCAGTTGGCTTTTTAAATGTTGTATGTCTTTTGTGAGGTATTTTTCCTAATTTGTGATAGCGAGGCATTTATGTATTTTTTATGTACAACAAATGTAAGTATTTTTATCGTACAAAATAAAACGTTAGCTTTGCAGAGGCATGAAACTTTCTACATATAAATTAGATAAAAACAACAAAGAATTAATTGGAGTTTTAAAAGATGACTCAGTAGTAAATCTAAATCAATTCTTTGGTGAAATATCTATGATTGATCTCTTTAAGAAAAAAAATTGGAAATCCGATGTGACAAATTTTATTGAAAGAGATAATGTGTTGTTGCATGATCTAAAAAATATTCATTTATTATCTCCAATACCAAGCCCAAATTCACTGAGAGATGCCTATGCATTTAGACAGCATGTTGAAACATCAAGAAGAAATAGAGGTTTAAGTATGATAAAAGAATTTGATGAATTCCCTGTGTTTTACTTTAGTAATCACAATGCAATTTATGGTCCAAATGAAAACATAGTTTGCATGCCAGATCATTTTGATAAATTAGATTATGAACTGGAAATAGCAATTGTCATTTCAAAGGAAGGAAGAAATATAAAAGCCAAAAATGCATCTGATTACATAGCAGGATTTATGATTATGAACGACATTAGTGCTCGTGGTTTGCAGATGGAAGAAATGAGATTAAATCTTGGACCTGCAAAGGGAAAAGATTTTGCTTCTGTACTAGGTCCTTTTTTAGTAACACCTGATGAAATATCTGATAAGATTATAGAAAGTAATGACAATGGAACAACATATGATTTGAATATGACTTGTTCAGTTAATGGAAGAGTTTTTTCCAAGGGTAATTTAAGTAGTATGAACTGGACGTTTGAGCAGATTATTGAAAGAATATCATATGGAGCAACTATTTTCCCTGGAGATGTTATTGGTTCAGGAACAGTTGGAACAGGCTGCTTGCTTGAAATTAATGGAACTGAAAAATTAAAAGACAATAAATACGAAGAAAAATGGTTAAGAAAAGGAGATATTGTTGAAATGGAGGTGGAGTGCTTGGGCATGATATCTAATGAAATAGTAGCTGAAATATAGATTATAAAATTAATATGAAAGAAATAGAAATAGATTCGCTTAATAGCCAAGAACTATATAACCTTTTAACTTCAACTATTACTCCAAGACCCATAGCCTTTGTAAGTACAAAAGATTCTAGTGGACAAGATAATTTAAGTCCTTTTTCTTTTTTTAATGTTTTTTCAGTTACACCGCCAGTCGTTGTATTTTCACCAGTCAACAGAATAAGTGATGACTCAAAAAAAGACACATTAAAAAACGTTATCAATAGTAAAGAATGTGTGATTGCCTTAGCTAATACTAAAATTGTACAACAAGTTTCTTTGGCATCAGGAAATTACGATAGCAACATTGATGAATTTAAAAAAGCAGGATTCACAAAGAAAAAAGCTACTTTAATTGATGTAAATCTAATTAATGAGGCCCCAGTAAACTTTGAATGCAAAGTAACCCAGATCGTTGAACTAGGATCAAAAGGTGGAGCTGGAAATTTAGTAATATGTGAAATATTGAAAATTCACATTGACGAAAATGTGTTTGATCACGATAATAAAATTGACCCTTTAAAACTTGATATTGTTTCAAGACTTGGTCTAAGTTGGTATGGAAGAACTTCGGTCGATAGTATCTTTAAAATTGCAAAACCCATGTCAAGCTTTGGCATTGGATTTGACAATCTCCCAAATGAAATTATTGAAAGTAAAGTTTTCACTGGTCATGATTTAGCAATGCTTGCATCGGTTGACTCAATACCTGCCAAAAAAAATAAAGAAAGCTTAACTTTAAAGACAGAAGAAAAGCATATTTTAGCAAAAAAAATACTCAAACAGGGAAAAATAAAAGAAGCCTGGGAAATATTAATATAATATAAAAATTATGAAATTTGAATTACCTAAATTAAATTACTCATATGATGAATTAGAGCCAAACATTGATGCAAAAACAATGGAAATTCATCACTCAAAGCATCACAATGGATACACAAATAATTTAAACAATGCCATTGAGGGAACAGATCTTGCGGGAAAAACAATTGAAGAAATTTGTAAGTCTGAAAATCTTCCTGCAGCTGTTAGAAATAATGGAGGAGGATACTACAATCATTGTCTTTTTTGGGAAATATTATCACCAAATGGTGGTGGAAATCCTAATGGAGCGATAGGCGAAGCAATTACAAATGAATATGGCTCATTTGAAAACTTTAAAAATGAATTTTCAAAAGCAGCTGCTACGCGATTTGGGTCTGGTTGGGCTTGGCTTTGTGTAAGTGATGGTAAATTAAGTATTTGCTCAACAGCAAATCAAGACAACCCATTAATGGAAGGAGGATGTGGAGAAGTGCCGATACTTGCTATTGATGTTTGGGAACATGCTTATTATTTAAACTATCAAAACAGAAGACCAGATTATATTAATGCTTTTTTTAACGTAATAAACTGGGATAAAGTTAATGAACTATACACGCAAGCTTTATAATATTTTTATAAATTTGCGCTTCTACTATTAAACATAAAAAGAAAAATGAAAAAAATTACAACACTCTTTACTTTGCTAGCTTTTCTATTATCTAGTGTCATTATTACTAATGCTCAATCTGACACATTGAGTGATACAACAGTTATGGAGACAATGGATAGCTCAGAGGAAATGTCAAATACATACGAGCCAGCTGCAGAAANAGCAGAATCTGCCTCATTTCATCAAATTATAAAACAAAAATTTATTGAAGGGGGACCTGGTTTTATGGGAATTGTACTTCTATGTTTAATTTTAGGCCTAGCTTTAGCAATTGAAAGAATCATTTACCTTAACATGGCCACAACAGACACTGACAAACTACTTGAAGGTGTTGAACATGCTATTCAAAGCGGAGGTATAGATGCTGCAAAAGAAGTTTGTAGAAATACAAAAGGTCCTGTTGCATCTATTTTTTACCAAGGTCTTGATAGAGCAAACGAAGGAATTGATATGGTTGAAAAATCTATAATCTCATATGGGAGTGTTCAAATGGGACTCTTAGAGAAAGGGCTTTCTTGGATTTCGTTATTTATAGCTCTTGCGCCTATGCTTGGATTTATGGGAACGGTAATTGGTATGATTGGAGCTTTTGATGCAATTGAAGCTGCTGGTGATATTTCACCATCTTTGGTTGCTGGAGGTATTAAAGTAGCACTTTTAACAACAGTATTTGGTTTAATAGTAGCAATGATATTACAAGTGTTTTATAATTACCTTATTTCTAAAGTTGACTCTATTACTAACTCAATGGAAGATGCATCTATTTCTTTAATTGACCTATTAGTTAAGCACAAATAATATGGAAAATATTATTAATATTGGTATTATTTTAACCTATGTAATGATTGGCTTTGCAGCTCTTGCGGCTCTTTCATTTGGAATCAAAAAAATACTTTCCAATACAAAAAATGCAAAAAAAACTCTTTATACNATTTTGGGGTTGGTTGTAGTCTGTATTGCTTCTTATATTTTTGCTTCTGATGAAGTNTTACAATCTTATGAAAAATATAAAATTAGCTCAGCTGACTCTAAAAACGTGGGAATGGGATTAATTATGTTTTACACTCTTGCAGCTTTAGCAGTGGGTGCAATTTTATATTCAGAATTATCAAAAGCATTTAGCAAATAATGGCAAGTAAACGAAGAGGTTTACCAGAAATTAATGCAGGTTCTATGGCTGATATAGCCTTTCTACTTTTAATTTTCTTTCTTGTAACAACCACTATGGATATTGATACGGGAATAGCAAGGAAATTACCTCCTATGCCTGAAGAAGATCAACAAGAAGATGATTCACAAATTAATGCAAGAAATATATATGTAGTATTAATTAATTCAAATGACCAATTGCTTGTTGAAGGAGAAATGATGGATATTTCTCAGCTCAGAGAAGGAGCAAAAAGATTCATAGATAATAATGGAGCTAGAGAGGATCTTTCAGAAAACCCAGAAAAAGCAATTATATCACTACAAAATGATAGAGGGACATCATATAAAATGTATATACGAGTGCAGAATGAATTAGCTGCAGCATACAATGAACTAAGAAATAGAGCTTCACTGAGTAAATTTGGAGAGAGATATAATGACTTAAATAAAACTAATCAAAAAGAAATTAGAAAGATGTATCCCCAAAAAATTTCTGAAGCTGAACCAAAAAATATAGGAGGTAATTCATAATGAGCAAGTTTAAAAAAAGTGGAAATAAAGGAATGCCAGCAATTTCAACGGCNTCATTGCCAGATATTGTTTTCATGCTACTTTTCTTTTTCATGGTTACCACTGTAATGAGAGAAACAACTTTATTTGTATCAGTTGTAACACCCAAAGCAACTGAAATTAAAAAGATGGAAAAAAAATCTTTAGTAAGCTACATCTACATAGGNTCGCCAGTAAAAAGAATGCAATCTTCATATGGAACTTCAGCAAGAATTCAGCTTAATGATGCTTTTGCAGAAGTTGGGGACATTCAAGAATTCATTGCAACAGAAAGAGAGGCTAAAGATGAAAAAGAAATTCCATANATGACGACATCTATAAAGTCTGATGAGACTGTTAAAATGGGAATTATAACAGACGTGAAACAAGAATTAAGAAAGGCAAATGCATTAAAAATTAACTACTCTACAAGAAAAGGAGAGTATTAATTTTCTATTGTTGTTTCATGCTTATTCTTATATCTACTATATAGCAAGTAAAGTATAAAACTTACAGAAATTAAGCTAAAGAATATCGCATTATAGCTAGTTTCTGGCAATAAACCATCTCCGTAGTGATTATAGTTTTGGATAAATTTGAAGGATTCAAAAGAGGGATATGATATAATTATCGCTAATGAATTATTTGTAAAGTGAGCTATAATTGGAACCCATAAAGATTTTGTCCAAAAAAACATATATCCCAAAATAGCACCAAGAAATAGTCTTGGTATAAATCCATCAATGTGAAAATGAATCATGCTGAACAAAATGGCCGTAAAAAAAATTGCAAAATGTTGATTTTTAAAAAACCCTAAAAAGGCATTTTGCATGAAACCCCTAAAGAAAAGCTCTTCTCCAATAGCAGGTACTACAGCCATTACTAATAAGTTAACAAATAAATCATTCAAATTTTCCATCTTTAAAAAAGCGAGAATTAAAACATCAGAATTTTTATCAAATTGTCGCATCCACTGAGGAAAATTTAGAGATAAGCTAAATTCAATTAAAAAAGAAATTAAAGGAGTAACCAAAATAATTAGAGCTATAGAAAGTAGCACCCAAGATCGTGTAATNGGTATATTTAATCCAAAATCAAATTTTGTGAGATACCCATAAGCCAAAACCGGTGTAACAAATGTTCCTACTGCACTAAAAAATTGGATTATTTTTAAAATATTAACTGATGTTTGGGATGTTAAGTCATGATTAAAAAATAACTCCAAACCGTTTTCAAAAAAGAGAGAAACAAAAGTTAAAGCTAGAAGATTGTGAATTAAAAAAGAAAAAAATAAAAGGCCCAAAAGCAAAAAAACTTTTACAAATAATGATCTATCCTCAAAAATCCCTTTTAAATTCAATATTATTATTTTAGCCGTNAATATGAGTGTAAAGATAGGAAATATTGATGTAGGTGAATTCCCTTTATTACTTGCNCCTATGGAAGATGTAAGCGATCCTCCATTTAGAGCTCTGTGCAAAGAATATGGGGCTGATGTTATGTATACGGAATTCATTTCTTCTGAAGGTTTAATAAGAGATGCATATAAAAGCACTCANAAGCTTGATATTTATGACTCGGAAAGACCTATAGGGATACAGATTTTTGGAAGTGAAATNGTTTCNATGAGGCAAGCAACTGAAATNTGTGCNAAAGAAAAACCTGAAATTATCGACATTAACTACGGCTGTCCTGTAAAAAAAGTAGCNAANAAAGGNGCTGGTGCTGGAATTTTAAAAGACATACCAAAAATGATTTCTATGACAAAAGAAATTGTAAATTCTACAGATATTCCTGTAACTGTAAANACAAGGTTAGGTTGGGACGAAAATTCTAAATATATCGTNGANGTAGCGGAACGGCTTCAAGATGTTGGTATACAGGCGATATCAATTCATGGAAGAACTAGAAAACAAATGTACAAAGGAAAGGCAGATTGGACATTAATTGGAGAAGTTAAAAATAACCCAAGAATGAGAATACCAGTTTTTGGAAATGGAGANGTAGATACGCCTGAAAAAGTAAAAGAAGTAAGANATAAATATGGGGTTGACGGAGTTATGATAGGGCGAGGTGCAATTGGTTATCCATGGATTTTCAATGAAATCAAGCACTTCTTAAAAACAAATAAAATTATGGCTAAACCCAAAATTAAAGAAAGNGTTGAANTTTGCAGAAGGCATTTGAAACACTCTATTGTNTGGAAGGGAGAAAGAACAGGTATTGCTGAAATGAAAAGACATTATGGTGCATATTTTAAAGCAATTCCCAATTTTAAAGAGTATAGAACAAAAATGGTTACNTCAAATTNTGAACAAGAAGTTTTAGATATATTAGATCAAGTNTTATTGAGATTTAAAGACTATTAATTCTTTTTTAACATTAGATGAGCAGTAGTCCAAGAAGCAAAAAATCCTATAACTAGTACTATTAATTGTATAAAAATAAAATCTGTNAACAATATCTTCACAGGATAACTATCAATTACAAAACCTCCTTCACCCATCTTAATTAAACCAAATTCTTGTTGAATATAGGCGATTAAAAAGCCTAGGNCAAGACCTATAAGAGAACCAAAAACAACACCTAGCATACTTTTAATTACAAAAACATTTTTTAGAGATAAATGATCCAGTCCTAAATTGAGGAAAGTCTTGATATCATTCTTTTTTTCAATAATTAAAACGGTTAGTGAACTAATAATATTAAATGCCGATATTAATACAATGAATATTAATATGAGAAAAACAACTAATTTCTCTGTATTCAAAATTTTGTATAGAAATTCTTGTTGTTCAAATTGATTTATAACCNTATAATTATNACCAATTTTTTCAGCTAATTTTTTTTGAAAAATTAACATTTCAGACTTATCCAATAAATTTATTTCTATTGCAGAAACAAAATTTTCTTTTTGAATTAAATTTTGTAAATATGAAATATGAGTTAATATGTACTTAGTATCTATTTCTTGTTGTATGCTAAAAATTCCAACAGGAGATAGTGATGACGTAGAAAAGGCATTTTTNTAATTAATAAAGTTTGCATTTCTTTTTGGCAGATAAAGCTGTAAATTTTCAAATACAGATCCAATATTCATTGATAAATAATATGCTACCCCGCGACCAACAATTGCAACATTTGCATCTTTGAATTTGTTTATATTATCTCCACTAATAATAACTGAATCTAAACTAGTTAAGTTAGAATATAAACTATCAACTCCCTTTATTGTAACTATATGCTGCTTACCATTATACTCAACTAAAGCTTTTTCTTCTAAAGTAGAAGAGNAAACATCAATATCATCATACGTTAATAAAATCTCTTTTACTTTTTGACCATTAAAGTTTTTTCCATTTGAGCTAACTACTTTTATGTGTGGATCAAAAACATTATACATGCTCAGTACTAGATCCTCAAAACCATTAAAAACTGATAAAACTAAAACTAAAGATGCTGTTCCAATAGCTATTCCTATTTGAGTAATCAAAGTCAGCAGATGAACATAGCCTATTTTATTTTTTGTAAAAAAGTAACGCCATGCTATAAAGAAAGGAAATTTCATAATAGATTACTTTTTTAGTAACTTATCTATTTCTTCAGCATATTCGGCAGAGTCATCGATAAAAAAATTGAGTTCAGGCACTACCCTCAATTGATTTCGGACGGCTATCCCTAATTTTTTTCGTATTGTGGGACTACTTTTTTTTATTTTAATTAAGGCTTGATCTAGATTATTAACCGGAAAAATACTCAGAAATATATTTGCATAAGCTAAATCAGGCGATATTCTCACAGACGTTATACTTATCATTATAGGGCCTAAAATATTAGTTGATTCAATATTAAATATTTGTGATAACTCTTTTAATATAAGTCGTGCAACCTTTTTTTGTCTTGTAGATTCCATATAATGGCAAAAATAAACATTCCTTTGTTTCGTTATCTTTGCGCCATGCATTTCTTTTTTAAAATATTAAAATATATAAGGCCATATTCATCTTACATTTTCCTTAATATATTTTCTAATATTATAAGCATAGTTTTCTCTTTATTTTCTTTAACTATGGTTATNCCCTTTTTAGGAATACTTTTTGATACTCAAGACAAAGTATATCAGNCNCAAGATCTAAGNCTTGATGCATCATCAATAAAAGAAAATTTTTATTTTTTCATTAGTAAAATGATAGAGGAAAAAGGTAACATTGAAGCATTGTTATTTATATGTCTACTTGTTTTGTTCATGTTTTTTCTAAAAAACTTATTTAGATATTTAGCTCTATTTTTTTTAACCCCAATAAGAAATGGGGTAATTCACGATATTAGAATGGACCTACACAAAAAAATAATGAGTCTAGATATTACTTTTGTTGGTTCCAAAAGAAAAGGAGATTTAACATCTAGGATGACCTCCGATCTTGTTGAAGTTGAATGGTCAATAATGGGGACGTTGGAAATGCTTTTTAAAGATCCAATTGCTATAATTTTGTATCTATTTACTTTAATTTTTATTAGCCCACAGCTTACAATTTTTGTTATTATTCTTTTTCCAGTAGCTGGAATATTAATTGGATACATCGGTAAAACTCTTAAAAGTTCTTCAAAAATGGGGCAAGATAAATTAGCATATATAATGTCTATAATTGATGAAAACATTTTTGGCTTAAGAATTATTAAAACATTTAATGCTGAAAAATATATCAATTCTGAATTTAAAGCATCAAGTGAAAGCTACAAAAAGCTAATGACAAATGTTCTGCGTAAAAAAGATTTAGCTTCACCAATGAGTGAGTTATTAAGTACAATAGTGATGGTGATAGTAATGTGGTTTGGGGGCAAACTCGTTTTAGATCAAAATTCTATGATATCTCCTCAGGAATTTATAGGCTATATACTGATATTTTCACAAATTATTCCACCAGTAAAATCGCTAACATCTTCATATTACTATATTCAAAAAGGGAGTGCATCAGCTGAAAGAATATATGAAATCTTAAACAAAGAAAAAAGCATCATAAATAAAAAAAATTGCATTAAAAAATCACAAATAAAAGATTCAATCACCTTTAATATTAATTCTTTTAAATACGAAAATAAAAATGTATTAGAAGGAATAAAATTTGAAATTAAAAAAGGAGATAAGGTGGCGCTAGTTGGAAAATCAGGAAGTGGCAAATCTACAATTGCTGATTTACTTGCTAGATTTTATGACGTTTTTGATGGGGAAATTAAAATTGACAACGTCAATATTAAAGATTTAGATATTAATGAACTTAGAACTATGATTAGTATAGTAAGTCAGGAACCTATTTTATTTAATGATACTATTTATAACAACATCAAAATTGGAAACTTAAAAGCCACAAAAGAAGAAGTTATTAGGGCTGCAAAAGCTGCAAATGCACATAATTTTATTACAAATTGTGAAAATGGTTACAACACAAACATTGGTAATTACGGTGAAAAAATTTCTGGAGGAGAAAAACAAAGAATTAGTATTGCTAGAGCGATTTTAAAAAGTCCGGAAATTTTAATTCTTGATGAAGCTACTTCTTCTTTAGATTCTGAGTCAGAAAAACTTATACAAGATGCGCTTGCAAAGTTGATGAAGAAAACTACTTCGCTTGTGATAGCACACCGATTATCTACCATCGAAGATGCAAACAATATAATTGTACTGAATCAAGGCAAAATTGAAGAAACTGGAACTCATGATGAGCTAATAGAAAAAAAGGGGCTTTATACAAAACTTCATAGTATACAGTATAGTAAAATCTAATAAAGAAAATTATTGTAGGGATATCTTTTCACATGTAATGCCTTTACCTTCTGATATAATTCAGCCCTTAATTCATCAAAATTTGTTTTATTTAGTGCAGATATAAATATACTATCAATATCTAATTTATTCATCCAACTATTTTTCAAATCATTTAGAGACATATTTTCTTTAGTGAATTCAGTCAAATCATCTTCTTCCTTTTTTATATATCTATATGCATCTATTTTATTAAAGATTATAAACTGAGGTTTGGCAGCTGCACCTATTTCAGAAATAGTGGTATTTACAATTTCAATTTGCTCTTCAAAGTTAGGATTCGAAATGTCAACAACATGAACCAATAAATCTGATTCTCTAACTTCGTCCAATGTTGATTTAAAAGATTCTACAAGCTGATGGGGTAATTTTCTAATAAAACCAACAGTATCTGATAGCAAAAAAGGTAAATTTTTTAATACTACTTTTCTAACTGTAGTATCAAGAGTTGCAAAGAGCTTATCTTCAGCAAAAATTTCAGATTTAGATAATTTATTCATTAAAGTAGATTTTCCTGCATTTGTGTAGCCCACTAAAGCAACTCTAATCATATCTGCTCGTCCCTTTCTTCGGGTCAAGCTTTGTTTATCAATTTTCTGTAACTTCTTTTTCAATAAAGCAATCTTATCTTTGATAATTCTTCTATCTGTTTCAATTTGGGTTTCTCCTGGCCCTCTCATTCCAATTCCTCCTTTTTGTCTTTCAAGATGAGTCCACATTCTAGTAAGTCTTGGNAATAAATATTCATATTGTGCTAACTCGACTTGAGTTCTTGCTTGAGCAGTTTGAGCACGAGATGCGAAAATATCNAGGATTAAATTACTGCGATCTAAAATCTTAGATTTTAAAAAAANNTTTTGAATATTTCTTAGCTGAGATGGTGTTAAGTCATCATCAAAAATTACTACATCAATTGATTCATTTTTTACAAAATCTTTAACTTCATTGATTTTACCTTTTCCCAAAAAGGTTGTGTTATCTGGACNNCTTAATTTTTGTGTGAATCTTTTTACAGGTTCGACACCTGCAGTTTTGGCAAGAAAGGATAATTCTTCTAGATATTCATCTACCTGAGCTTGTGAGAGACTTGGAGTAATCAAACCAACTAGAATGGCTTTCTCCATTTTTAAAAATTTAGATAGTTATTTAGTTTTTTTTCTTGCTGCTATAAAACTTTTTATGAAAGTTATCATTGCTAACGATCCAGTAATTAACATTGCAACAACTCTAAAAATGGAAAGTGTTCTTCCATCATCTATTGCAGCATTTAAAGGCTTTAGTAATCCAATTAGTGCAATTAAAGTNATGAAAACGGCAATGTGTGCAATCATTTTGTTTTCTCTTTTTACACCTCCATTACATAATAATAATACAACTCCTAAAAATAATGGGATTAATGCAGTGATTGATTGATCTGGTTTTTCTATTGTTCCCTCGTATGTTAAGTACGACCACAATGGCATTAAAATTAATGTTAATGCATTTAAAAGATTTGCTTGATTCGTTTTCATTTTATGTAATTTAGATTAAATTTTANCATTACAAAGAAACAAATAAAACTCATAAAATTTTGGTATTTTCACAACTTTATATTTGCAATGAAAAAAATACTTAAGGTTGTTTTTGTTCTATTTATATTTTGCGAATTTCTTTTTGCTCAAGAAAACTTTCCAAAGAACGGGATTTCAGAAAATTTTAAACCCACATATGCTTTTAAGAATGCAAATATCATTATTTCACCTAATGAGCAAATAAAAAATGGAGTTTTAATAATTAAAGACGATATAATTATTAATGTTGACAGTAATTTAGAAATNCCTGAAAATGCTATCACTTTTGATTTGCAAGGAGATTACATATACCCATCTTTCATTGATTTATTTTCAGACTATGGATTAAGTAAAGTAGAAAGAAAAAATACAGGATATNCTCCTCAATATGAAAGTAATAAAAAAGGNGCATATAGTTGGAACCAAGCAATTCATCCTGAGATTCATGCATCCCAACAATTTTTTCACGATNNAAANAAAATNANGNGATATCANGAAATGGGATNTGGAGCNTTATTAACTCATGTTTCTGACGGGATATTTAGNGGTAGTGGATGCTTTGTTNTTTTAGCAGATAANAAAGAGAATGAGGATATTATTTTAGAAAAAGCTGCAACATTTTATTCTTTNAATAAGGGNACATCNAATCAAAGATATCCAACATCATTAATGGGAAGTATTGCTTTAATTAAACAAACATTGCTAGANNGNGANTGGCATGAAAACAGCAANGAAAANACCAATATATCANTNACAGAATATAATAGNTATAAAAATTTGCCAAAGATATTTGATGTNAATAGCTACCTTGACTATAGTAGATTATTTAAAATATCGGATGANTTTGAAATTGATTATATAGCAAAAGGTAATGGNTATGAGTTTTTAAGAATTGAAGANNTTAAACAAACAAATTTTCCAATTATTGTTCCAATTAATTTCCCNGAGGACTATGANGTANCTAATCTANATGAGGCATTAGCCATAAAATTGAGTGANTTGAAAAAATGGGAAACTGCTCCNTTTAACNCNAGAATTCTTGCTGANAANAGTATNCCTTTTTCNATTACTTCATATGGCTCCAANAATAAAACNCATTTTTTGAAAAATTTAANACTAGCAGTNAGNAAAGGCTTGAAAAAATCTGATGCACTGAAAGCTCTCACTACTACNCCTGCAAAACTAATCGGTNTTGATNAAAAAATAGGNNAAATTGAAAAAGGCAAAATTGCTAACTTTTTGATTTGCTCTTCTGATATTTTTGATGATGGTATAATTTATGAAAACTGGACTTTAGGAAGTAGAAATGTGTTAAAGGAAAAAGTGAAAAATGACATAAGAGGTTTNTATACATTTAAATCTGAAAAATTTAATAATACNANNGCAGAAATAAGTGGAAAAAAAGAGAATCCTTCAATAAAAATATTAGCTATTGATTCATCAAATTTNATCACTTCTTTTAAGGGAAATCAACTTACATTAAATGATAAAGATGGAGAATTTAAAGCNCAAGGAATTTATANAAATGGAAATATAGNAGGAGAGTTTTTAGATGATANCGGAAAAATCTATCAATTCNTAATGANTCGTGATTCTNTNGCNAAAGAAAAAACTAAATCTAATNTTGNTGAAAAAATCTCTAAGATTCCAACTGTATGGACTCCAAATAAGTCCAAAGGATTTGAAAANCCTATAAAGTCAAAATCTATCNTTTTTAAAAATGCAACTCTTTGGACAAATGAAGAAATTGGAATAATTAANTCAGCTGATATAGCTATAAGTAATGGNAAAATCATTGCTATAGGTGAANATTTAGATACGAATCAAATTCCAAATATTGAAAANANCAATTTAGAAATAATTAATGCCAAAGGAAAACACATTACATCAGGNATTATTGATGAACACTCTCATATCGCAATTAGNANGGGGGTTAATGAAAGTAGCCAAGCNATAACTGCTGAAGTNAGTATTGCNGATGTANTTAATCCNGATGATCAAAATATTTACAGACAGCTTGCNTGTGGTGTAACTTGTTCACAATTATTGCACGGATCTGCTAACCCAATTGGTGGTCAATCNGCTTTAATAAAATTAAGGTGGGGNAAANCTGCTGAAGAAATGAAAATAAAAAATTGTGANGGGTTTATAAAATTTGCATTAGGAGAAAATGTCAAACAAAGTAATTGGGGAGATTTTAACACAACTCGTTACCCACAAACAAGAATGGGNGTCGANCAAGTATTTTATGATGCATTTTATAGNGCAAAAAAATATAAAAAAGAATGGNGCAATTANAACTCTTTAAGCCTAAGGNAAAAAAGAGAAACAAATCCTCCNAGAGAAGATATAGAGCTAAATGCACTGGTAGAAATCTTNGANGGGAAAAGACATATAACTTGTCACTCATATGTTGAATCTGAAATTAATATGTTGATGCATGTTGCTGATTCTATGGGNTTTAAAATAAATACTTTCACTCATATNTTAGAGGGTTATAAATTAGCCGATAAACTTAAAAATCACGGNGCTGGAGCCTCAACTTTTTCTGACTGGTGGGCCTANAAATTTGAGGTAAATGATGCTATTCCATATAATGCCACNATTCTTAATAATGCTGGNGTTATTACTGCAATTAATTCAGATGATGCAGAAATGGGGAGAAGGTTAAATCAAGAAGCAGCAAAAGCTGTTAAATATGGAGGTACTACACAAGAAGATGCATGGAAAATGGTAACACTTAACCCAGCAAAATTATTAAGACTAGATGATAGAATGGGGTCTTTAAAGGTAGGAAAAGATGCGGATATAGTTGTATGGACAAAAAATCCTCTCTCAATTTACACACAGGTTGAGCAGACTTATATTGATGGTTCTTGCTATTACGACATAAATGAAAATATTAAAACTCAAGATAGAGATTACAAAGAAAAATTAAGAATCATAAAAATTCTAAGTACATCAAAAAGTAAAAATAAAATAAAAAATAAGCCTGAAAAAGAAAGCTTTTATCATTGCGACACTATAGAAGAGCATGAACACGGACACGACCATGAACATTAAAAATATATTATTTATTTACTTATTTTTTGTTGGGCATATTGTAAATGCACAAACTAAATTATTTATGGGAGGTATTGCTCATCTTGGAAATGGTGAGAGAATAGAGAATTCAGTTATTAGTGTTAAAGACGGAAAAATTGATCTGGTAGCTGACCTTTCTAAAATAAGAATTAATCCTGAAGCCTTTGATACTATATACAAAATTTACGGCAAACACATTTACCCTGGTTTTATATTAACTAATACAAAATTAGGAATAACTGAAATTGATCAAGTTAGAGCAACGCATGACTACAGAGAAGTTGGGAAAATGAACCCCAATATTAAAAGTCAAATAGCGTACAATGTCCAATCCAAAATAGTTGAAACAGTTAGGACAAATGGAGTTTTATTAACTCAAGTTACACCTCAGGGTGGCGTAATTTCTGGTCAATCATCAGTTATGTATTTAGCAGGATGGAACTGGGAAGATGCAACGTGCAGAGAAAATGACGGTGTTCACTTGAGATGGCCTTCGTCATATTACAACAGAANTTGGAGAGGAATAAGTAAAAATGAAAATAACAAGAAGCATGAAGAAAAAGTAAACGATATTATTAATTTCCTACAAAATTCGTATGCATATTATATCTCNAATGAAGAAATNGATTTAAAGATGGAAAGTATGAAAGGAGTCTTTGACGGAAGTAAAAACTTATATCTGCATGCAAATTATTCAAAAGACATTGTTGAAGGAATTAATATTTGTAAAAGATTTAATATCAAAAATATAGTTCTTGTCGGTGGTGAAGANGCTGCTAAAGTCATTAGAGAGCTAAAAGAAAGTAATATATCAGTAATTTTAAAAAGAGTTCACAGATTNCCAAAAAATGAAGATGATAAACTTTTTGGCCCTTACGAACAAGCAAAGATTTTAAATGAAAATAATATAAATTTCAGCTTTAGTTATTCAGGAGATATGGANGCAATGGGGTCAAGAAATCTCCCATTTACTGCNGGAACTGCAGTGGCATTTGGATTAGAGTATGAGCAGGCAATTCAAGCCCTAACATTAAATGCTGCAAAAATTTTGGGTATTGACAAAAANTTAGGAAGTCTTGAAANGGGNAAAGAAGCAACNTTCTTTATTTCTTCAGGTGATGCGCTTGACATTGTTAGTAATNATGTAGAAATTATTTTTATTAAAGGAGAGTCAATTGCGCTTGANAATCACCAAAGCATACTTTACAACAAGTATAAAANTAAATAAATTAATAGCCTATTTTTTCTCTTATTCTCTTAAGAACTTTATCGGCAATAAGAGAAGCTTTTTTTGCACCTTCCTCTAACTCTTTTTCGATAATGTGAGTGTTTGACATAAGATANTTAAATTTCTCTCTCTCATTTGAAAATTTTTCACATATTAATTCAAAAAGCTCTTGCTTTGCATGGCCATATCCATAATTTCCCTCTNTNTATCTTTTTGCCATCGCNAATGATTTTTCTTTAGTTGCCAGTAATTGATATAATTTAAAGACATTGCAACTTTCAGGACTCTTAACATCTTCTAAGCCCAAACTATCNGTCTTAATTGACATAATTTGTTTTCTCAGCTTCTTATCATTTAAAAATATATTAATAATATTATTATATGATTTACTCATTTTTTGACCATCAGTACCAGGAACAATCATCATATTTTTATCTACCTTAGATTCTGGTATAACAAAGGATTCTTTATATGTATGATTAAATGCTCCTGCAATATCACGAGTTATTTCAAGATGCTGTAGCTGATCTTTTCCAACAGGAACAATTTCAGCATCATANAATAAAATATCTGCTGCCATCAAAACAGGATAAGTAAACAATCCTGAATTAACTTGAGAGAGTCTATCTGACTTGTCCTTAAAGGAATGAGCATTGGCTAACATTGGGAAGGGTGTAAAACAATTTAAATACCAAGAAAGTTCACAAACTTGAGTAACATCTGACTGTCTATAAAACAAATTTTTACTCGTATCAAATCCAAACGCAAGCCAAGCTGCTGCTGTTGCATAGGTATTATCTTGTAAAATATTCTTATCTCTTACTGTTGTAAAAGAGTGCAAGTCAGCTATAAAAAATAAACATTCATTTTCACTACTCCTTGACATATTAATTGCTGGAATAATAGCACCTAATAAATTGCCTAAGTGAGGTACTCCAGTACTTTGAATTCCCGTCAATATTCTAGCCATTTAATTTAATTTTACAATGTAAAAATAGGATTTTTATCTTTGTTAAATGAACACTCAGAGTAATTATAAAAATTATACCACTACCATACTTAGTTCTATTTGGAGATTGTGGTTTTTTATAGTGTTCTTAATTGTGTTTGTTATTCATATACCTCCGCTATATTTTTTTACAAAAATTAATAAGAATCAGAGAATTGTATGTAATCTTACAAGAATTTGGTCAAGGGCAACTCTGATATTTTCAGGTGTTTTCCTAAATGTAAAATATGAAGAGGAGCTTCAAATGGATGAAAATTATATTATTTGCCCAAATCATGTTTCAACAATTGATATACCTGTTGTTTTAGCTGCATTAAAAATACCAGTAATTTTTATGGCAAAAAAAGAATATGCCAAACTTCCAATATTTGGTTGGTTTTATAAGCACAATACAGTTTTAGTAAATAGAGAAAACAATAAAGATGCATACGGCGCTTTTTTAGGAGCAAGTGAAAAATTAAAAAATGGGTTGAATGTATGTATTTTCCCTGAAGGCGGCGTACCTCCTCCAGATGTTAAGTTAAGAAGATTTAAAAATGGCCCATTTAAATTGTCTATTCAAAGTAAAACAAAAATCTTACCTATAACAATGCCTGATAACAAAAAACATTTTCCATGGAGTTACTTTAGTGGTAAGCCTGGAATATTAAATGTTGAGGTACATAAACCAGTTTCTGAATTTGAAACAAAAGACATTAAAAATTTGAATACTACAGTTTACAATACTATTTTTGAAAAATTAACAGACTATGAAAATCGATAAAAAATTAATTTCTGATTTAGCAAAACTTGCCAAACTTAATTTTGATGAGAAAAGCTCCAAAGCTATGGAAAATGATCTAAAAAAAATTATTGGATTTGTTAACAAACTTTCTGAAATTGATACTGATAATGTCGATCCGCTAATATATTTAAGTGAAGAGATAAATGTTCTAAGAAAAGATAATTTGACTTCAAATTTATCACAGCAAGAAGCTCTAAAAAATGCTCCAAAAAAAGACTCAGATTATATTTTAGTGCCAAAAGTTATTAAAAAATAGTTTATTGTAATAATTCANTACCGCTTTCATTTATACAAAGTCGTGATAGCTTACCAAAAATTATTGGATTATTGTTTTCCAAATGGCCAGAGGGGAAATCAAAACATACTGGAAAATCAAAGTTCATAATAGAATCCGAAATTATTTGATTTGCTGTTTTTCCAAATGGGATTGGATTGTCATTCATTTTTGTCATAGACCCCACAATCAATGCTTTAATTGAAGAGAATTTTTTATTTCTAAGCAAATTCACAGTCATTCTATCAACATGATATAAGTACTCATCTAAATCCTCTATAAAAAGTATTTTATCTTCTACTATTAAGTCTGAATCTGAGCCAAGAAGACTATAGATTACAGATAAATTCCCCCCCACAATTTCTCCTTCAACTTGACCAAATCTGTTCAAAAGATTTGACGATGCAACTACTTTATTTTTTACTTCGAACAAACACCTGCGTGTAGCATCTAAAGATTTTTTTGTATTAGAAAAAAAATTTATTGGCATAGTAGCATGTAATGTAGCAATACCTAAATTATTAATATGATTATGTAGAACTGTAATATCACTATATCCAACTATCCATTTAGGATATTTTAAAAAAAAATTAAAATCAACTGAATCAATTATTTTTACAGTTCCATATCCTCCCCTAACACAAAAAATTGCCTTAATATCTTGACGGTCTAACATTTTTTGTAAATCTGCAGCTCTTTCATTTTCTGTTCCTGCAAACTGATTATACTTTTTATAAATATTTTTACCATATACTATTTTGAGTCCCCAATTTTCAATTATTTTAACAGCTGGCAGCAATTCACTTTCAGAAATATGCCTAGCTGTTGCAATTAAAGCAACTTTATCTCCTTGATTTAACTTTTGAGGAATAATCATATTTGATTCATTATAACTTATATTTGCTAAAATATATTTTTTTAACAAATGGGTGATAAAAGATTTACTGTGACCTCTGCACTCCCCTATGCAAATGGGCCAATCCATTTAGGNCATCTGGCTGGTGCGTATTTACCCGCAGATATATTTGTAAGATATCAAAAATTAAAAAAAAATGATGTCGCGTTTATATGCGCTTCTGATGAACATGGTGCTGCCATAACTATTCAAGCAAAAAAAGATGGTGTGAGTCCAAAAGAGATTGTGGACAAATACCATGAATTAAATAAAGAATCATTTGATGAGTTTGGCATAAAGTTTGATATTTATGACAGAACCTCAAGTCAAGAGCACCATGAGACTGCACAAGAAATATTTCAAATACTTAACCATACCAAAAAGTTTACTAAAAAGACAAGTAAACAGTTCTACGATGAAGAAAACAAACAGTTTCTTGCTGATAGATATATAATTGGAACATGCCCAAAATGTGAATACGATAGTGCATATGGAGATCAATGCGAATCATGCGGTACAGCCTTAAGTCCTGAGGAACTAATAAACCCAAAATCAAGTATTAGTGGAAATACTCCTGTACTAAAAGAAACCACTCATTGGTATTTACCAATGCAAAATCATGAAAAATGGCTAAAGGAATGGATCAATGAGGGGAAGATTGATGGAAACCAAATTCACGATCCAAAAAAATGGAAAACACAAGTTATAGGCCAGTGTAATTCATGGATTGATAGTGGTCTTAAAGAACGCTCAATGACTAGGGACCTAGACTGGGGCGTAAAAGTACCCGTTGAAAATAGCGAGGGAAAAGTTTTATATGTATGGCTAGACGCACCTATTGGTTATATTTCAGCNACAAAAAANTATGCGAAAAAAAATAACTTAGACTGGAAAAAATACTGGAAAAACAATGAAAGTGAATTAATTCATTTTATTGGAAAAGACAATATAGTTTTTCATTGTATTATATTTCCTATTATTCTAAAGGAACTCGGGGATTATAACTTACCTATTAATGTTCCTGCAAATGAATTTCTTAATCTGGAGGGGCAAAAATTGTCTACATCAAAAAACTGGGCAATTTGGCTACATGAATTTTTAAACGAATTTAAAGATCAGCAAGACAGCNTGAGATATGCTCTTAGTGCAACAGCTCCAGAAAATAAAGACACAGATTTTACATGGAGGGACTTTCAGGCAAGAAATAATAATGAATTGGTTGCAATTTTTGGAAATTTCATAAACAGAGTTATGGTCCTTACTCATAAATATTATGAAGGCTATGTTCCAAGTAGAAATGAGTTGAATAAAAATGACAAAAAAACACTTAATTTTATTAATGAGTGTGCTGTAAAAGTTGGTAGTGCAATTGAAAATTTTAAGTTAAGGGATGGTCTAAATGAATTGATGAATTTAGCTAGAAATGGCAATAAGTACCTTGCTGAAAATGAGCCTTGGAAAACCGTCAAAACCGATGAAGATAGAACAAAAAGTGTTTTAAATATTTCACTACAAATATCAGCAGCATTATCTATTTTATGTGAACCGTATCTTCCATTTACTTCAAAAAAATTAAGAAAGTTACTTAACCTAAATGAATATAATTGGGACGATATAAGTTCTGATTTAATACAAAAAAATCACAAAATAAATCCTCATGAACATTTGTTCAGAAAAATCGAGGATGTTGAGATAGAAAAGCAACTTCAAAAATTAAACAGTTAAACTTATGAGAATTTTAAATCTAATATTATATCTTTTTTTCTGCCTTGAACTTTTTTCACAATGTGGGAGCCGTTATCAATCGGAAATTTTTAATTCGGTTGATGTTACCACAATCAACTATTCAGATGTTTTTGTGGACAATTTTCACCAAATGGATATATATACCCCCTCAGGAGACTCGGCTACTAATAGACCTCTAGTAATATTTCATCATGGGGGGTCGTATTACCAGGGTAGTAAAAATAATCCTGGTTCTGTAGATTTTTGTACTGCATTTGCCAAAAGGGGTTATGTTGCAGTTTCAGCAAACTATAGACTTGTGTCAATTCTCGATCTAATTAATTTTTTAACTAGCAATGCAATTCAATACGAAACAGTTTTAAAAGCAACAAATGACATGAAGTCTGTTGTGAGATTCTTTAAGAAGGATTTTGTTAACGGAAATAATTATGGAATTGATACAAATGCGATTTTTGTTGGTGGTATATCATCCGGAGGTGTGACTGCAATTCACACGGCATACATTGATAACATCTCTGATTTGCCAACCAGTCCTATTGACGTACAGGCAATAACTAATTCTTTAGGTGGACTTGAAGGTGATGCTGGTAATTTTGGTTTTTCCTCACAAGTTAATGGAGTTATCAACTTTGCTGGTGGTATACAACAACTAAGCTGGATTGACTATAATGATGAACCAATTTTTAGTGCTCAGGGTGCTGATGACCTAATTGTAAATTTTAATTGTGGTCCAGGACTAAATAACCCTTCTGTTCTAGACCTCTGTGGCGCTGGTCAAATTCATCCTATTTGTGATAGTCTTGGAGTTATAAATCAAGCACTAGTATTTAATAACTTAGATCATAATTGGGTAATTGGGAATAGTCAGCCAGAATTTGTTCAAGCCGTAAATTCAGCAAGCAACTTTTTATTCCCCCTACTTCCTTGTAATCAAACTCAGGTAATAATAAATCAATTTACAGCTGACAAAAAAGTAATTAAAATTACCGATCTTCTTGGTCGAAAAACTAATCTAGGTTATAATAAACTTGTTTTCCTTCACTATAACGATGGTTCTATTGAAAAACAATATATCCAGAGTAAATGAAAAAAGAAATTACAGCAAATAGAAACAAAACAGACTTTATAAGACTGAATAAGTATATTTCAAATTCAGGGATATGCTCAAGAAGAGAGGCTGATAAGTTTATTGAAGCAGGAATAGTAAGTGTTAATGGAAAAGTCATAACACAAATGGGATTTAAAGTTAATAGAAGTGATATTATAAAATTTAATGATTCAATTATAAAAAATCAAAAACTCAAATACCTATTGCTAAACAAGCCAAAAAACTATACCTCATCATTTAAAGATGCATATAAAAAAAACTCAGTTATTTCATTAATTAAAGGAAAGTGTAAAGAAAATTTATTTTCTATTGGAAAACTTGACAAAAAATCAACAGGTCTATTACTTTTTAGTAACGATAATGAGCTAAATAAAAAACTCACCAAAAAAAGTTTAAGAATTAAAAGTATTTACCAAGCAACCTTAAATAGAAACCTTGTTGATGTTGATTTAAAAAAAATAAAAGAAAAAAAGTGGAATGAACTTGGAATAAAAATTAATGAAATCTCCTATTCCAATCTCAAAGACAAAAAAGAAATAGGCTTAGAAATAATTGGTCCTACAAAAAATGTGGTTGAAAAAATATTTGATAAATTTAATTACCAGACAACAAAAGTAGATAGAGTTTATTACGCAGGCTTGACAAAAAAAAACTTAGCAAGAAAAGAGAGTCGCTTTTTAACTGAAGAAGAAGTGTCCATCCTTAAACGTCTATAAATTAGACTAATGTTTTAAATTTATCGTTACTTAATTGTAGTATGAGTCAAATAATTAAAAACATCTCGTTTGTATTAACAACACTAGCATTTGTATTGATTTTCGGGGGTTTGATTAGTAGCATTTTTTTTAGTGATAAAATTGAAAAATCTGTTATTAATAGTTTGAAAAATCAAATGCCTAATAATGTAAATATTGACAATGTTGAATTCAAGCTTTTTAAAGAGTTTCCTTTTTCTACTGTAAAAATTAAAAATTTATATATTGAAGAAGACAAGGAATTTGGAAATGACACGCTTTTATTTGCAAAAGAGGCTTCCATAAAATTTAGCTTAATTAAATTTATTTTCAAAAAATTTTCAATCGATAATATAACAATATTTGATGGGCAGGTATCAATTAATAAAAAATTAAATAAATCAAATTATGATTTCTTATTAGATAGTAAAAGTTCTGAAAATGAAATAAAGCTAAACGAAATTAATTTATCTAATACTAATTTTAAATACATTTCTGATCACCAAGGAATTAAAATTAACTTACGAAGTAAAAACTTGAAGCTCAATATAATTGAAAAAAATATTTTTTCATTAGAGGGCAGATGCACTAGTGAAAATATGATGATTTTCAAAAAACAGTATTTAGAAAATAAAAATTTAAATCTTAAACTTTATTATGAATACTTAAATGGAAAGTCTTCTCTAAACAGTTCTTTTTTTCAAATCGAAGATTTAAAATTTTTTGTACAAGGATATTTAAAGGACAATAATTATATTGATATTAATGTCGAAGGAATAGAGCAGAATATAAAATCATTTACAATTAACACCCCAAAATACCTTAAAGATATCTATTCATCTATTTTATTAAACGGAACAATTAATTACAAAGCTCAAATTAATGGACAAATTGGTGATAACATGAATCCTAATCTGTTCATTGAGTATGAACTAAAAAATGGAGTTTTTGAAACAAAAAAATACCCGTTTTTCTTAAACGAAATTTCATGTGCAGGAACAATTGAAAATGGTACTAAAAATAACTTTACTTCATCTCAAATTACATTCAATAATTTTTTAGCAAAAACTAAAAAGGGAAAAATAGCAGGAAATTTTAATCTATTAAATTTAAAAGAATACTATCTCCGGGCAAATTTCTCCTCAGAATGGGAAATGAGTGAGGCAAATTATTATTTTTCTGAAAGCCCATTCTATGAATGTTCTGGAAAAATTATAGCGAAAACGAATTATAATGGAAGAATATCTTTTGATAAAAACTTTAATACGCATTTTTTAAATGCAGATCATAGCTCTGATATTAAGCTATCAAATTTAAATTTTCTTTACAAGACATATTCAAATCCAATAAAAGTAGTGGATGCCGAAGGTCAAATAATTAATGATAGTATATATATTAATAATAGTTTAGTAAATATAAAAGACAGTGACCTTTCATATCGTGGTAGTATAAACAGTCTTTTTAATTATATTTTTAATGAGAATAAAAAAAGAATAAATATAGCAGGAAGTTTAAGCTCCAAGAATTTAAATTTAAAAAGCATAATTGGTATTGATGAGAATTCTGAAGAGAAAGCATCAGAATTTTATATGCCAGACTATTTAAACTTAAATTTAGGGGTATCNGTAAAAACACTAGCTTACAATAATATATANCCAAATAATTTAAAAGGAAACTTAATACTTGAAAAAAACTATATCAAATCCAATAATTTAGAATTAAATGTTTTTGGAGGAAAATTATTTTTTGATGGAAAATTTTATGAAAATGAAAAAAATAATTTCAAACTTACTTCAAANATGAAANTAGAAAAAGTAGATATTAAAAAAGCTTTTAGTTCATTNAANAATTTTGGTCAAGATTTTATANTAGACAAACACATAAAAGGAATAAGTAATGCTCAAATTATTTCAAATATGTTTTGGGACAAGTATTTAAATTTAAATTATGAATCAATAGATGTTAACTCAAAAATATCCATTGAAAAAGGAGAATTATTGGATTTTAAGCCCTTAGAAAGTTTATCAAGTTATGTAAAACTTGAAGACTTAGCTCGTATTAAATTTTCCAAATTAGAAAATGAAATCAAAATAAAAGACAAGATAATTTTAGTGCCGAACATGGAAATAAATTCAAGTGCATTGAGTTTAATTATTTCTGGAAAACATTATTTCAATCAAGAGTATAATTATAAAATAAGCCTTCTATTATCAGACTTACTAGCAAAAAGATTCCGAGCTAAAGACAAGTCATTTAATCCAAATGACAGTATTAGCCCATTAAAAACAGATTTACAATTAAGAATGAAGGGTAATAAAGATGAAAGCGAAATATACTTTGAGAAATTGAAAATCAAAGAAAATATTCAAAAAGAAATTAAAAAAGAAATTATAGATGTGAAAAAAATCATTGCTGAAGAACTCAATAAGAAAGAAAAAGACGAAGACTCAGATGATTTAGAAATTGAATGGGATGATAGTCCTTAAATTATATATCTTTACTGAAGATGAATATTTATTCTAATAAACAAAGATGGAAATTAATACTTTCACTTCTCGCCATTTTAATATGTGTCGCTTCTGTTTTTATTACTAATAAATTAGTAAAAGAATTAAAAAGTGAGGAAACAAAAAAAATAGAGATTTGGGCACAAGCTACCAAACAGTTAGTTAATGCCTCAAGTCAAGGAGACTTCTCACTTGCAATAAAAGTTGTATCAGAAAACACAAATATTCCTGTAATTCTAGTTGATGAATGCGATAGTATTCTAGAAACACGAAATATTAGATTCTTTTCTAAATCTGACAGTGTTATTTTAACAAAGTTTGAAAAAATTAGGTATAATAAACCAATTGAAAAAGATAGCATAATAACATACCGAGCAGAAAAATTACTTAATCAATATCGAATCCATCTCAGAGAAACGCTTAATAAAATGAGAGAAAGTGATGATAAACCAATTGAAATTAATTTTATTGGAGATAAACAATGGATATATTACGCAGATTCTGAACTTTTGAACAACCTGAGATATTACCCAATATACCAATTACTTTTTATTTTCATTTTTGTTTTTGTAGGATATGCTGTATTTAGTTCAGCCAGAAAATCAGAACAAAATCAAGTTTGGGCTGGAATGGCAAAAGAAACAGCACATCAAATAGCAACGCCCCTNTCATCTTTAATGGCATGGAGTGAATTAATAAAGGATGAGAAAAATGAAGAAATGG
Organism: Flavobacteriales bacterium; assembly: GCA_002715885.1. Taxonomy (GTDB): domain Bacteria; phylum Bacteroidota; class Bacteroidia; order Flavobacteriales; family BACL11. The sequence goes on from PBAG01000021.1 coordinate 27,878, forward strand.
TCTTTGAAATTAAAAAGGATCTTAATAGACTTGAAACAATAGCTGATAGATTTTCAAAAATAGGCTCAAAACCAAATTTAGAAATGCANGAAATAATANATATAGTTGAAAANTCTGTCCGNTATTTAAAATCAAGACTATCACAAAATACAGAATTTACAATAGAAAAATCTGAAAAAGAACTATTTACAAAAATTAACAAAACACTTCTTGAGTGGGTAATAGAAAATATATGTAAAAATGCAGTTGATGCAATGCAAGGAAAGGGAAAAATAAATATTAAAATAAGTCAAAACTCCTCTACAATAAAAATCATTATAAAAGATACCGGAAAGGGAATTGATAAATTAATCGTTGATGATATTTTCAAGCCTGGAGTTACTTCAAAGGCTAGAGGTTGGGGNTTNGGGCTATCTCTTTCAAAAAGAATAATTGAAGATTACCATAAAGGAAAGCTTTTTTTATTNGAATCTAGTGNTGANGAAGGNACAAGTTTTGCNATTTTTCTTCCAAAAGAATCAAANATCACATAAACCAAGATTGTTCTTGTTNANGTANTTTTGGTGATATTCTTCAGCTCTAAAAAAATCTTTTTTCTCAACAATTTCGGTAANTATTACTTCATTAANNTTTTTNTGAAATTCTTTTTTAGATTNTTNAGCTANATCTTTTTGACNCTGGTGAATGAAAGAAAATTACAGAACGATATTGTGTTCCTGAATCATTACCCTGCTTATTTAATGTGGTGGGATTATGATTTTCCCAAAAAGTAGATAATAAATTTTCAAATTTTATTTCTTTTGGATCATATGTAATCTGTACTACTTCAGCGTGATTTGTTTTACCCGTGCAAACTTCATCATATGTTGGACTATTAGTTGTGCCTCCCATATAACCAACACACGTGTCATATACACCATTTAAATCAGCAAATATATTTTGCACTTTCCAAAAACAGCCTGCTCCAAAAGTTGCTTTTTTTAAATTCTTATGTGCTACAAATCTGATGCTCAAAGAATTTACACAATGACGTGTATCTTTTTCAGTTATCTTCTCTCCATGAAAAACATGCCCAAGATGTCCATCACAATTAGCACAACAAATTTCTGTTCTTACTCTGCCTAAAGATTTGTCTTCATATCTAACAATTGCTCCTTCAACTTCATCATCAAATGATGGCCAACCACATCCGGAGTTAAATTTAGTATTTGATTCATACAATTTATTTGAGCATGCCCTACAAATAAAAAAACCAGGTTCATAATGATCATTATATTCTCCAGAAAATGGTGCTTCGGTCCCTTTATTAGCTATGATTTCGTATTCTTCGCTACTGAGATCCTTAAAAAAATCATTGTTCATCGCTAAAATCTAATTTAAACTCATGTTGATTGGTATAAAAATAGGAAATAGTGATTGAATGAAAATCACAGATCTTTTTCACAATTGATAAGCCGATCCCAAGGCTTTCTTTATTTACACTTCGTACAAATCTTTTAAAAATATCTCCATCAACATCTAACTTATTACCGGTATTGTTAATTTGTAATATATTCGATTTGTAATAAATATTTATTACGCCTCCTTTTATATTGTGCATGATTGCATTTTTGATAAGATTTAAAAACAATGTGTCTGCCAAATAAGCATTCATATTTATTTTCGCATTTTGTTCAATATCAATTTTGACCTTTATATCCTTTTCCTTAATCAAGCTTGAAAAAAAATCAATTTTTTCATTAATAATTTGTAAAATAGAAAATGAAGATTTNTCGGTATAAGATTTNTTTTCAATTTTAGTNAATAAAATCAAAGCTTGGTTNATCTTNGCTAGNCGGCTAGTTGTNTTCATTATTATCTCAAGCTTCTCCATTTCGTTTTTTTTCAAATTTTCTGATTGTANCAATTCATCAGCCTTNGAACTTATTATNGCNAGNGGNGTTTGAATCTCATGAGATANGTTTTCAGTATATTCTTTCTGCTCTTTAAAGTCTGCACTAATCTTNGAAGACATTTTTTCAAAAATTTCTGTAAGCTTATTTAATTCATCAATTTCTGTATTTTCAAATGAAATAATTTCNGGTTGNCCNGTATTATAGTTNTCTAACTTACTTACGGTTTTATAAAAGATTCTCAAACCTCGTTTAACACTTAATTGGTTTAGAAAGAAAATGATTAAAAAAAATGTCATTGCNAAAAGGACATTAAGCANAACNATTCTCCAGATCAATAAATCTGTTTGGGTTTGGGATTGAAGAATTTCTATTGAATAATTTTTGTTTTTGAACTCTTGAGCGAATTTAATTTTTCTGTAAAGAACATATTTGCCATTCTCAATTAAAACAGTGTCTGCGATTATCGGCTCAATTAAATCAAAAGACTCACTTATAAAAGTATTTTTATTCGAAAGATTATTGATATCCAAATCATTGTTTAAGTTCTCAATGAAATCTTTTTGCATTTGATACAATCGAGACGACAAATCATCGGCTAGTATAACCCTTACTGCAAAATACATAAATACACTACCCAATAAAAAAAAGATTGCGCTTAAAGAAATAAAACTTAGTCCTGTTTTAGTAGTTAATTTCATTCAGAAATAAATTTGTATCCTACACCATAGACATTTTTAATATATTCTGGTGAACCAGCATTGTCTAGCTTTTTTTTCAAATTTTTAATGTGTCCATATATTACATCATTAGAGAATCCGTAGTCAAAATATTTTGATGACATGTATTCGGCTAAATTAGTTTTGCTCAAAACTCTGTTTTTATTCGAAACAAAATAAAGAAGCAAATTAAATTCGGTATTTGTTAATTCTACCTCATTTTTATTTACATATAATCTCATTTGATCAGGAACAACTTTCAGCACGCCTGCTATTATTTCATTATTTCCTTCAAAATTTAATCGCCTAATTAATGATTTAATTCTTGCATTAAGCTCGGGCATAAAAAAGGGCTTTGTCAAATAATCGTCTGCTCCCAGTTCAAGACCCTCAACTTTTTTATCAAGTGCATCCTTGGCAGAAATAATTATTACTCCACAAGACGGATCCTTTTCTTTAATTAAACGTATCAGAGAAAGACCATCTCCATCAGGCAAACCTAAATCTAGTAGAACTGTATTATATGAATTTTTTTGTAGAAAATTTCTAGCTTTTTTAATTGTGGGTGCATGCTGACAACTATAATTATTTTCTGTAAGATACTTACTAACATCATTTGCCAATGACTGTTGATCTTCAATTAAAAGTATTTTATTTCTATTATGCATTGTTAGGAATATTCATTAGTAATGAAATTATAATTAAAACAAAAGATAAACCAAAATATAAAAGATTCATCTTAAATTTTGCTATAGCTTTTTTTAAATTTTTAGCATATACTAAACCAAGGTGTCCGAAAATGATAGCAAAGAACATTAAAATGGTATGCTCAATAGCCCAAAAACGAGATGAAAAATAATCATTTGCATTAGTTTGGTTTATAAAATCTTCAAGTTTGTTCATATGCATGTAATAAAGAAGAAAACCAAGAACTAGTTCAAGATAAAGTAAGGCAACAGCAAATACCGGAATGTAATAATCTGCATAAAGTGAAAAGTTTATATTTTTTAGTAGTCCATAAATTGATCTAATAACTATATAAAATGACACAAAAGATAANACTATACTTATAACTATGTGAGTAATTAGAATAGTTGAATACATAAGGCTGATTAATCAATTTAAAACAATGCAAAATTATTCTTTTTTTAACCAACTTTTTAATGAGCANNAAGAAAATAAGTTGTAGATTTTTATCATGANATGACAAATTAATNATTTATATAACTGATTTTCAGCACTTTTACTTATTTAAAATAATTCTAAATAAATTTATTTTTTTATTTAGAATAATTATAAATAGTGTTAAATTTGCAGCCAATTTAATTTTAAATACAATAAAAATGAAAAATAATATATTTTTAGCTGCAATCTCAGCATGTTTGATACTTGCTTCTTGCTCTGGAGATGGTGAAGAGCCTGTGGTAGTNCCAGGGGTTGTTGACTGTAACGGTGTAGAAGACGGTACTTCAATGGTAGATGACTGTGGCGATTGTCAACAAGCATANATCTACGATGTTGTATCTCACCAGGTACAATTACTTGACGATACAATGGGTGTTACTTTAGGAATGACTGAAATTTTAGTTATGCCTAACGACCCAACAAACCCATATTGGAATGCTGGTTGTATTCCAGTACCTTCAACATACACGTTTGATAGAATGGGACAATCAACTGTAAGTTTTGGTGGACAAACTGCTAGACTTCAAATGGCTATAGAGNTATATGGCGCATTTAGTACAGCTTCAGAAGCTGAATTATTAGAAATGTACAATGATGGAACTGGTTTTAGTGATCCTGCACTTAATGCTTCTGGAAAGAAATTAGGTAACAAGACTGCTGCTTACCACTATTCATCACTTGTGAAGCCAATGTTTGATGCAATGCTATCTAAGCAAGCAAATGTAGTTATGCCTGCTGTTAATGCTGGTACAATCGCAGCTCCAGGAGTTGCTGGTTCATATACTGGTGTTGGTGGTAGAACTGTAAAAGTAGATGAAAAAGGATTTGAATTAAATCAAACTTTCATAAAAGGAATGATTGGAGCTTTATGTGTTGACCAAATGGTGAATGGATATTTAAGCCCAACAAAACTAGACCCTGCAAGTAACGATGTTTCTGGTTTAGGTGCTGGTGAGTACACAACAATGGAGCACTACTGGGACGAAGGTTTTGGATACCTTTATGGATTAGAAGCTGATATTACAGCGCCAACGTATTCAGGTAATGGTTCAGTACTACTTAACAAATATGCAGGAAAAGTAAACACTTCTGGTGATGTAGACATGAATGCTGTATACAATGCATTAATTGCTGGTAGAACAGCTATTGTAAATATGGACTACACTGAAAGAGATGCTCAAGGATTAATTGCTAGAGCACATATATCAAAAATATTAGGTGTAAAAGCTTCTGACTACTTAAGAGGTGGAGCAGCAGGACTTGCTGATCCTAATAATGTTGATATGGCAGAAGTAATACATGACCTTTCAGAAGGGTATGGTTTTATTCTTAGCTTACAATTTGCTGTTGGTCTTGATGGACAATACTTAGTTCCAAAAGCGGATGTAGATAATATGTTAGCAAATCTAGAAGCTGGTAATGGTTTGTGGGATGTTGATGCGGCTACATTAATTACAATGGCAGACCAAATCGATGCAATTTTCAACTATTAATATCAACTATCTAAAAAAACTCAGGGGGATTATCTCCTGAGTTTTTTTTTGCTTAATTTTAAAGAAAAAATAAATGAAAAAAATACTATCAATTTTTACCGTCGTAGCAGTGCTAGCTTCATGCGGAGGAGGTGAAGAGCCTGTATATGGTGATGGTTATGACAGGAGTGTTTTGCTAGCCAATGTAACAGACAACATAATTATTCCTGCATACCAAAATTTTTATGAAGATGTAATAGATTTAGAAAATGCCGTAACAGCATTTGCTTATCAAACAGATCAAGCTAATTTTGATATTGTAGAGCAAAAGTGGTTTGATGCATATAAATCAATGCAACATGTCGAAATGTTTGACATAAATATGGCTGAATTAATTAATTTNAGAAAGAAAATAAATTCATACCCATGCAACACAATGCGAATAGAATTAAACGTTGCAAATGGCGGNTATGATTTTGACGATCCTAACCATTTTGCCGCTCAGGGATTTCCGACTTTGGANTATCTAATAAATGGTACACCAAATGGACTTGCGGATTATACAAGTGGAGGAATGTATCTAGCATATCTTCAGGACGTAGTAAACGACATTAAAGTAAATACTGAAAATATCCAAAATGAGTGGATTTCAAATAGAGATCAATTTGTCTCGTCTTCTGCTAATACTGCCACTTCAAGTTTAAATAAATTGACTAATGACCTTATATTTTANTATGAAAAAGGATTAAGGGCAAACAAAATTGGAATTCCAGTTGGGATTTTTTCAGGGTCTTCTTTACCTCAAAATGTTGAGTGTTATTATTATAACCTTGAAACAGGCAATGCATCTAAAATTTTATTAATGGAGGCTTTTGATGCTGTTNCAAAAGCATTTAATGGCGTATCTTTTGATGGAAATAACGGTGGTGAAGGATGGGGAAGTTATTTACAATTTCTTAATGCGTTAAGCAATGGAATAAATCTTGATGCTGATATTAATCAAACTTTCAGCGATGCAATAGATGCNCTTGAAGATCTTGATGATGATTTGATGAATCAAATAATTACTGATGAACTTCAGGTAAGAGCTGCATATGATAAAGTTCAAAGGGGTACAGTTCTTTTAAAAACTGATATGCTTGGGTACTTAAATATTGATGTAGACTATCTAGATGCAGATGGTGATTAATTGAATCATTAAAAATTCTCTTTTTTAGGATGATAAAAGTAAGAGAATACTTTAAATCTACATGCGGAGCAGAGCCTCTCGCAGTCTTTAGAATAGGATTTGGTCTCATGATGCTGTATAGCATCATGAGATTTTATTTTAAGGGATGGATTGACAAAGTATATATTGAGCCTAACTTCCATTTCAAATATTACGGTTTTGAATGGATACCAAAAATTGGAGAGTACACATATATTCTTTTTGCAATGTGTGCATTGACTGCAATTTTAATAACAATTGGATATAAGTATAGACTATCCATCATTTTATTCTTTTTGAGTTTCACATATATCGAACTATTAGAAAAAACAGTTTATCTTAATCATTATTATTTTATTTCTATACTCAGTTTTTTACTAATTTTTCTTCCTTTAAATGCAAGTTTTTCGCTAGACAATCTAGTAAATAAAAAAAGAATAATTTCTATTCCCAAATGGAACATAGACTGCTTAAAGTTATTGCTTGCAATAGTATACATATATGCAGGTTTGGCTAAAATTAATTACGATTGGTTGATTGAAGCAATGCCTTTAAAATTATGGCTAACCTCTAAGTATGACCTTCCAATTATTGGATCATATTTTATGCAGCAAGAATGGGTACATTATTTAATGAGCTGGGGAGGCATGATTTATGATTTGTCTATTCCTTTTTTATTATTGATAAGCAGAACAAGAAACTTTGCATTCTTTATGGTTGTATTTTTTCATGTTTTTACAAGGGTACTTTTTCCTATTGGAGTTTTTCCATATGTTATGATAATCAGCTCATTGATTTTTTTTGATGAAGGGGTTCACAAAAAAATTATTNTAAAGATTAAAAAATTAATTGGATTAATTTATAATTATGATTTTGAGCATAAAATTTAAAGAAGTAAGAAATGGGACGAATAAATATGCATTAATTATTGTTTCACTTTTTTTTATTCTTCAAATTTTATTACCACTAAGACATAATCTCTACCCTGGTAACATTATGTGGCACGANCAGGGTTATAGATTTTCATGGAGAGTAATGCTTATGGAAAAGATTGGATATACAACTTTTAAAATAAAAAAAGACAATGGACAGTTTTTCTATGTTGTCAACTCAGATCATCTAACCTCTTATCAAGAAAAACAAATGAGCTTCCAACCAGACTTTATTTTAGAATACGCTCACTATTTAGGCGGTTACTATAAAAAAAATGGGATGAAAAATATCGAAGTTTATGCTGAAAGTTTTGTTAGCTTAAATGGTCGCAAGAGTCAGAGATANATCNATCCAGAAATCAATCTTTTAGAAATATCGGATTCCTTTAAAAACAAAGAATGGATAATACCAATGCAACAATGATAAGAAACTTAATAATTATATTTTTTGTGTTATGGACTATTCCATCAACAGCGCAGTACATATATTCTGGATATATCAAATCATCTGAAAATGACCGAGCGATAAAGGGGGTGGAGATTTATGATAAAAAAGATGGTGATTTGGGTCAAACAAATGAAAAAGGATTTTTCAAATTTGAATCTGATAAAAAAGAAATAACCATTATTTTATTTGCCAGAAATTATAATGTTTATGAACAAAAAATTAGTAATAATAAGAACCTTAATATACAGCTAAGACCGCTTTCAAGAGAATTAATGGAGGTTGAAGTGAAATCAAGAAAACAAAAAATATTTGAACTAAAAAGACTTAATGATATTGANGGAACCTCAATTTTTGCNGGTAAAAAAAATGAGGTTGTACTAGTAAAACAATCAATGGCAAATTTAGCATCNAATAATGCCAGACAAATTTACAGTCAAGTTACCGGTTTAAATATTTATCAAAATGATGATGCTGGCCTACAACTAAATATNGGTGGTAGAGGATTAGACCCAAATAGAACATCAAATTTTAATACACGTCAAAATGGATACGATATTAGCGCTGATGTTTTAGGATATCCCGAAAGTTATTATACTCCAGCAGCTGAAGGTTTAGAAGAAGTACAAATAGTTAGGGGGGCAGCATCTTTACAATATGGAACACAGTTTGGTGGACTTGTCAATTTTGTTATGAAAAAACCAAATCAAAATAAGTATTTTGAATTAATCACAAGAAATACACTGGGGAGTAATGAGCTGTATACCAATTTTACAAGCATTAGTGGGACTATAAAAAAAGCATCTTACTTTTCTTTTTTAAATTATAAACAAGGAGACGGCTTTAGACCAAACTCGGCATTTAGATCAATGAATACCTATACTCATTTAAAATATACATTTAATGAAAAAATTTGGGTCTCGGCTGATTTTACATATTTAAACTATATAGCCCAACAAGCAGGTGGACTTTCAGATCAAATGTTTCTTGAAGATCATTTACAAAGTAATAGAGCGAGAAACTGGTTTGAGGTTAACTGGTTATTATATAATCTTTATTTAAACTATAAATCATCACAAACATCTACATTTTCGTTAAACATTTTTGGGTTAAATGCTCAAAGAAATGCCCTTGGTTTTAGGACAAACAGAGTAAGCCAGGTCGATTCCGGCAATGAACGAGACCTTATTAAGGGAGATTTTAATAATTATGGATTTGAATTAAAATTTTTAAAGAATTACAAAATATTTAACAAAAAATCAAATTTACTTTTAGGCACAAAATTCTATAAGTCCGACAATACAAGTCAGCAAGGACCAGGCTCAAATGAAAGTGACGCAAATTTCAATTTTTATACTGATGAATTTCCTAACTACAACAATCAATCTAGCTACAAATATCCTAATCTCAACATTGCTTTTTTTGGAGAAAATCTTTTCTACTTAAACAAAAAACTTTCCATAACTCCTGGATTTAGATTGGAACATATAAAAACTGAAAGTGATGGAAATTACAAAAAAATAAATTTAGATGGGGCTGGCAATGTTATACTAAATCAAACGATTTATGATAATATTATCAGAGAGAGGTCATTTATATTACTGGGTACAGGTATAAGTTACAAAGGGCCTGCTGAATTTTATGGCAATATATCTCAAAATTACAGGTCGGTTACTTTTGCAGATATTAGTATTGTTAACCCAGCATACTCAATTGACCCTAATATTAGTGATGAGAAAGGATATACAATAGATTTTGGTCTTAGAGGAGAATTAAAAAAATATATTTCTTTTGACCTTAGTGCATTTAATCTATATTATAACGATCGTATTGGTTTCATACAAAAAGCATATCCAGACGGAAGTGTAAAAAGTGAAAAAGGAAATGTTGGGAATGCATTAATCTACGGAATTGAGTCTCTAATAGATTTTAATTTAAATAAATTTTTGTCTCTAAATAACAACAATATCTTTAGTTTGTATTTAAATAGCTCGTTTATAAGCTCAGAATATATTGAGTCTCAGAGAAATGGTGTTGAAGGAAACAAAGTCGAATTTGTACCAAACATAAATATTAAAAGTGGAGTTAAATTTGGGATTAATAATTTACTTTCAAATCTTCAGTTTTCTTATTTATCAAGTCAATTTACTGATGCCTCAAATGCTATTGAAAGTAATCTCAGTGGAGTAATTGGAGAAATTCCAGAATATTACATATTAGACTTTTCTTCATCATACTCTTTTAAAAATTATAAATTTGAGTTTGGAATTAACAATTTATTGAATTATAAATATTTTACAAGAAGGGCAACAGGATATCCAGGGCCAGGTATAATACCCTCAGCTGGAACTAATATGTACATGACTCTTCAAATAAAAATATAATGAAAAAGGAAAAAATAATTTTTTTTGACGGTTATTGTAATTTATGTAATGGCTTTGTCAATTTTATTATTAGGCTTGACAAAAAAAACAAGATTTTTTTTGCTCCATTAAATGGTAAAAAAGCTGAACAGATACTAAGTAAAAAAGAGATAAATTCAGTATTACCAGATTCAGTTATTTTCTATCATAATAATATAACAAGCTTCAAATCTGAAGCCGTTATCGACATATTTATTTCTCTAGGTGGATTCTATAAATTAGTTGTCATATTAAAAGTTATTCCAAGCTTCATCTTAAATTTTTTATATGATACAATTGCAAAGAACAGATATTCATGGTTTGGCAAAAGAGAAAGTTGTATAGTTCCAGATAAAAAAGTTATTTCTAAATTTTTAGAATAAATACTTTGTAATTTTACTTAAAGTTTTTTAAAAAATAATGGCTGGAATATATATACACATACCATATTGCAAACAAAGATGTACTTATTGTGATTTTCATTTCTCCACAAATACAAAAAATGTTGCTGAAATGATTGACTCTATGGAATTAGAAATTGATAGCAAAATAAACTTTTTAAAAAAGAAAGAAATTGAAACTATTTATATTGGTGGAGGTACTCCGTCTTACATTAATAGCAAATACATAAAAACTTTATTGTCAAAAATATTTTCTTCTTACAAAATAAGTGAAGATGCAGAAGTAACTATTGAGCTTAACCCAGATGACATTACGAAAGAAAAAATACTGGAGCTAAAAGATATAGGAATAAACAGGCTAAGTATAGGTGTGCAATCATTCTGTGATAATGATTTAAAATTTATGAACAGAAGGCACAATGCAAAACAAGCATATGAATCTATAATAATTGCAAAGGAAAATGGCATAAAAAATATAACCATAGATCTGATTTATGGATCGCCACTTCTGACAAATGAAAACTGGAAAAAAAATATCTTAAAAATTCAAGAACTAGAACTATGTCACTTTTCAGCATATGCTTTAACAGTTGAACCAAAAACTAAATTAAATTACTTGATTAAATCAAAAAAAATTAAACCCCTCAGTGATAAAAAAATAGAGGAGCAATTTAAAATTTTACAAAAGACATCTGAAGAGTTAGGTTTTTTACATTATGAAATTTCAAGCTTTTGTAAGCAGAAACAATATTCTAAGCACAATACCTCATATTGGAATGGAAAAGGATATATAGGAATTGGGCCATCTGCCCATTCATTTGACGGAGAAAAACGTCAATG
>PBAG01000002.1 GCA_002715885.1 Flavobacteriales bacterium
CAAGCTCAATTAAAGATGCAAAATCAATAAGCTTTTGTCTCAATAATTTAAGTTTTTTAGAAAACCACCTCTGAGATGTTGAATTGCAGTCTTGTGAGCTGCTTCACTTTCAGATTCAATTAAATCAGCAATTGATTCTGCTTGTGATAAATCAAGTTTACCATTTTTAAAAGCTCTCATTGTATATTCACCTGGATTCGCCAATCTAATTCCATTATTAATCAAAATCTCCAAAATTTTGTTTTGAATATATTTTGAACCATGACATGAAATTTCAACTGTTTCTTCTCCTGTAAATGATTGATTTTTTTTAAATATTGTAATTACTACTTCATCAATAATTTTGTTATCAATTATTATATTTCCAAAATGAACAGTATGACTTTCTTTTTTTTTCAAATTTTTGCTAAATACTTTATTTACAATTTCAATAGATCTATCTCCTGAAATTCTTAAGAGAGCAATTGCACTAATACCTCCTCCTGTTGCAAGAGCACAAATTGTATCAGAATTATAATTGTTATTCATATTGCAAAAATATTTAAAATCCTTTGTTACTATACATATTGTTCTAATTTTGCAGTAAATTAAAAAAAATAAGATGAGTGTATTAGTAAATAAGTTTTCAAATGTAATTGTTCAAGGGTTTACTGGAAATGAAGGAACATTTCATTCTGAGCAAATGATTGAATATGGGACCAATTTAGTCGGAGGAGTTACACCTGGAAAAGGTGGTACAGTTCATTTGGGAAAACCTGTTTTTAACACTGTAGAAGATGCCGTTAAAAAGGCAGGTGCAAATACTACTTTAATCTTTGTTCCACCACCTTTCGCCGCAGATGCCATAATGGAAGCAGCTGATGCTGGAATTGATGTTATTATCTGTATTACTGAGGGAATTCCAACAAAAGACATGATTAAGGTTAAAAACTATATAAAAGATAAAGACTGTACACTAGTTGGACCAAATTGCCCAGGTGTGATAACTCCTGATGAAGCCAAATGTGGAATTATGCCTGGATTTGTTTTCAAAAAAGGAAGGATAGGTGTTGTTTCAAAATCTGGAACGCTNACNTATGAGGCAGCAGACCAAGTTGTAAAAGCTGGTTTGGGAATTTCAACTGCAATAGGAATTGGTGGAGATCCAATAATAGGAACTACAACAAAAGATGCTGTAGAACTGTTTATGAATGATGAAGAAACTGATGGCATTATCATGATTGGTGAAATTGGTGGGCAACTTGAAGCTGATGCAGCTAAATGGATCAGGGACAATGGAACAAAACCTGTTGTTGGTTTTATCGCTGGAAGGACAGCTCCAGCAGGAAGAACGATGGGCCATGCAGGTGCTATTGTTGGAGGCAAAGACGATACAGCTGAGGCCAAAATGCAAATTTTAAGAGAATGTGGTATTACTGTTGCAGAATCGCCGGCAGAGATTGGAAGTTTAATGGCTCAACTTATTTCNTAAAACTATATTTTATATTTTTATAATTAATTAAAAATCTANANATGAANCTTTTAAAAGAAAAAAACGTAATAATNACTGGTGCCCAAAGAGGCATTGGAAAAGGGATTGCTGAAAAGTTTGCTCAAAATGGTGCTAANATTGCTTTTACATGTATCAACATGTCAGATGAATGTGAGNCTTTNGTTAAAAGTCTTGAAAAAATGGGTGTAAAAGCTAAAGCTTACGTTTCTGATGCTGCTGATTNTGAAGCAGCAATTAAACTTGGAGAAGATGTTGTTAATGATTTTGGGAGTGTAGATGTGCTTGTCAATAATGCTGGTATTACTAGGGACAATCTACTCATGAGAATGAGTGAAGAGGATTTTAACCTGGTTATGAAAGTGAATATGAACTCTGTTTTTAACAACACTAAAGCTGTTTTAAGACAAATGCTAAAACAAAGGAGTGGATCAATTATAAACTTAAGTTCTGTAGTTGGTGTAAAGGGAAATGCAGGTCAAGCAAATTACTCATCTTCTAAAGCTGGAATTATTGGTTTTACTAAATCTGTTGCTTTAGAACTTGGTTCAAGAAATATCAGATGTAATGCAATAGCTCCTGGTTTTATCGAGACGGAAATGACAAAAGCTTTGAATAATAACCAAGTGGATGATTGGGCACAAAATATTCCTCTAAAAAGAACTGGACAAGTTGATGATATAGCAAATACTTCATTATTTCTAGCTTCCGATATGTCATCATACATCACCGGACAAGTAATAAATGTCTGTGGTGGTATGCTAACATAGATTGATGCTTTACAACATAGCTTTTTCAAATAACTTATTTGTTCTCTGCGTTTTATTAGGCTTATTATTTACCCTAATTCTATATTACAATAAAAGAATTTTTCTTAAAAAATCTACATTTTTTTTAGTTTCAATCTTTCGATTTGTTCTAATTACAATTCTTTTATTTTTATTAATAGATCCAGTTGTTAAAACAGTAAACAAAGTCATTGAAAAACCTATTGTTGTTGTTTTACAAGATGCTTCAAGTTCTGTTAAAGAAAATACATTCAATCAATTAAACAATTTTGTTAATGATCTAGATGGCTTTGATGTTTATAAATATAATTTTTCAGACAATTTGTACGATAATTTTACTGAATCAAATAATGGAAAATTTACAGATATTTCGAAAGCTTTCGATCAAATAAGTTCATCATTTGCCAATAGAAACTTATCTTCTGTTGTAATTGCTAGTGATGGATTAATCAATTCAGGTGTTAATCCACTATATAACAACAATATTAATGTTCCAATACATACCATTTGTTTAGGAGACACTAATTATTACAGCGATAATTTAATTTCAGATGTTAAGCATAATGATATTGTTTTTTTAGGAAACAGTTTTCAATCAGAAATATATATTGAATCAAATAAATACAAAGGCAAAAAAATCACACTTTTATTGAAAAACAATGGAAAAACATTTTATGATGAAGAAATAGAAATTAAATCGGATAATCAATTTTTTAAAATACTCGTTGAGATACCAACTACGGAAATCGGAGTTCAGTTATATACCGCTGAGTTAGTGCCAATAGAAGGTGAAAAAAACACAGAGAATAATTTGTATAAGTTTTATGTTGATGTAGTTGAAAATAAGTACAATATCTTATTAGTTCATGATGGGTCTCATCCTGATATTGCTTCATTGGTTAATGTTATAAACCAGAACAAAGATTTTAATTTGGACGTCATGAAATCAAAAGAATTCAACTTTAATGAAGATGAATATAATCTATTGATCATTCATTCTATTTCAAAAGAAAATACAGAATTCATTAAAAAAATTAAAAGTTTAGAAAATTTACCAATTTTAATATTTTGTAAACAAGATTTTAAATTTTATTCTGAATTAATCCCAAATGTAGATTTCATAAAAAAATCAAATAATAGTGAGGTTTTCTCTAGTGTTAATAATGACTTTTTAAATTTTAACTTTTCTGAAAAATTGACTGATTTAATTGACAATTCAACTCCCATTACTACCGCATTTGGGATATTTAATTTATCAAATAATATTGAAGTGGCAATAAATCAAAAGATTGGCAATACTATTTCAGATTTACCCATTTTATTGTTTGATGAAAATAATGGAAGAAAAATAGGAGTTATTTTCGGAGAAGGATTTTGGAGATGGAAATTAAAAGATTACAGATTAAATAAAAATAATGAAAGCTTTAATGAATTTTACAACAGTATATCACAATATTTAATTTTAAAAGACGACAAAAGTAAATTTCGATTGTTTTATGATAAGGAAATTAATGAGAATCAAGAAATTATTTTTAAGGCTCAAGTATATGATGACAATTTTAAACTTGATAACAAATACGATATTAAGCTTGTATTAACTGACTCAAAAAATAAAGAATATGAATTCTTATTTGACAGAAACCAAGATCAGTATATTTTAAACATTGGAAATCTACAAGCAGACAATTACGAATTATTTGCTAAAGTTGAAAAAAGAAATTTGGAAAAATTTGGAAAAATAAGTATTAAAGAAATACAGTTAGAGAAATTATCTTTAGTAGCAAATCATCAATTACTATACGCCTTGAGTCAATCGAGTGGGGGTAACTCATTTTATCCATCAAACTTCTCTTCTTTAATTGATTTAATCAATGAAAATCAAAATAAAAATTCACTTTTGATATTAGAGGATAAATTAAAACAGTTGATCGATTTTGAGTGGATTTTATTAATTTTGTTAAGTCTAATTTCATTAGAATGGTTAGTTAGAAAATATAATGGTTTAATATAATTTTATGAAAATTTTTAAAATAATCATTTTAATCTGTGCTTTGGCTCTGTCATCATGCACCACATCATCAATTGTTGTTTCAATTCAAAAACCTGCAGATATAACTATACCAAGTGACATAAAGACTGTGGTTGTTGCTAACAGGTCCTTACCAGCCAAAAAAAACCTAGCTGGAAATATTATTGAAGGACTTGTTACAGGAGAGGGTATAGGAACTGACAAAATGGGATCTAAGTATTGTGTTGAAGGTCTAGTTTCAATACTTGATGATTCAGAAAGATATGAAACTAAAAATATCGGGGATTTAGAGCTCAAAGGCACTGGGACATCTTCTTTTCCTCCTCCATTAAAGTGGAAAAAAGTAAATAAATTATGTAAAACATATAATGCTGATGCATTAATTGTTTTAGAAACATTTGATTCGGATTCTCGAATTCTTTATGCAAAACCTGTGAGAAGAACAGTAAAGAAAAATGGTAAAAAAATTGTCGAAATGAGACATAAAGCAATTCTAGAAATGAAAATTGTCTCTGGATGGAGAATTTATGACAATTCTAAGCAAATAATAATAGATGAAAACAAATTTACTGAGCTAAAAGAATTTTCTGCCTGGGGAAGCTCTAACAAAGATGCAGAAAGTAAACTTCCTTACAGAAGCTCAGCTCTTAAACAATCAGGTGATTTCGCAGGATTTAATTATGGTAAAAGAATTTCTCCGATATGGATTCAGGCTAGAAGAGTTTTTTATTCTGGTAAGGAAGATTTACTTAAAAAAGCATCAAAAGATGTTAAATCTAACCAGTGGGACGATGCTATAACAATTTGGAAAGACATGGTCAACTTGAATGATAAAAAAATTGCATCAAAAGCATCTTATAATATGGCACTGGCTTCAGAAATTAAGGGATATTTAGACGCTGCCATAGATTGGGCAAAAAAAGCTAAAGCGTTAGGAGATAAAAAAGCTAACTCGTATATTAGCATTTTAAATAAAAGAAAGGAAGATCAGATTAAATTAAATAAACAATTAAATAATTAAAATATGGAAAATCAGGGTTTGCCTAGGGCATTAGTAATGGGAATAGCAGGTTTAATTTTTATAGTTCTTTTTGGTTCAAGTATGTTTGTGACCATTGAGCCTGGTGAAAAGGGAGTTCTTTTTAAGAAATTTGGAGGTGGACTTGACAAAGAGACAGTTTACCCTCAAGGATTTCACATTATTGCTCCATGGAATACAATGCATGTTTACGATGTAAAATTTAAAGATACTTTTGAAAAAATGGAAGTGCTTTCTAAAAACGGTTTATCAATCAAAATTGATCTATCGTTTAGATATCAGCCTGTTTCTGATCAAATCGGTTACTTACATGATGAAGTTGGGAAAGACTATTTGGAAAAAATTATAAAGCCTGAAATTAGATCCGTAACTAGAGAGGTAATTGGTAATTATCTTCCAGAAGAACTTTATTCAACTAAAAGAGAAGCAATTGAAGATGAGATTTATGATAGTACAAAGAAAAAAATTGAATCAAAATACTTAATGTTAGATGCGATCTTAATTAGAGATGTAACTCTTCCTCAGACCTTAAGAGCTGCAATAGAACAAAAACTTAAGCAAGAACAAGAAGCTCTCGAGTATGAATTTAAAATAGACAAAGCAAAAAAAGAAGCAGAAAGAAAAGAAATTGAGGCGAAAGGTATTTCTGAATTTCAAAAAATTGTCACAAGAACAATTACTCCGCAGTTACTAAAATGGAAAGGAATCGAAGCAACTCAAGAGATATCAAAATCTCCAAATACCAAAGTAGTTGTTATTGGAAATAATGACGGTGAATTACCAATTATTCTTGGAGGGGACAATAAATAATATTATTAAACGTTTTTGAAATAACAAAAAATAAAAAGATGAAAAATTTATTATTATTAACACTAGTAGCGACTATTCCTTTTATGTCTATTGCACAAAAAAGATCTAAAAAAGGAACTAATGCAAAAATGAGTAAGTTCGAGAAAAAATCTCCTTCAGAATATGAATATATGATAATTGAAGGTGTCCAATCCATTATGTCTGAGGAGGAACAAATGATGGATCAAGAAGAACTAGCTGCTAGAGATGGAGCTAAAGGTGATATGAAAATGAAGGGAATGATTAAAAGTAGGTATAAGCATTTTGTTCGTTTTGATACTGGAAAAATTACGCCAGAGCAAGTAGAGTTAAATAAACTAGCAAGGTCATGTTATCATATGTCTGATGCATTACTTCAAGCTACAAAGTTGGGATGGGAATTTATAAATGCTAGTCATATAAACACAGAAGAATATATAACTCATTTTTATTATATGAAGCGAAAGCGAGATGCTAAATAACTAACTCAAAGTTTTAAAGAAAACCTACTTTTAAGTAGGTTTTTTTATTTGATTTCTTTTCCTCTTAGAAAAACCTTATTTATTAAGTTTTCACCAAAAGAATAATTGAGATACTGATAAGATGGTATTTGCTTTGTTATAAAGAAATTAGCTTTTTTTCCAATTGATATAGTTCCAATTTCTTTATGTAATTCCATTGCATATGCACCATTAATTGTAGTTGCATTTATTACTTGTTCTGAACTAAGCTTTAATTTAATACTACCTAGAGAAGATACAAAATTCATATTTCCACTTGGGGATGAGCCAGGATTATAGTCAGTCGCTAGATTAAATGGAATATTTTTCTCTATAAATTCTTTTGCTGGACTATATGGAATTCCAAGAAAAAAAGAACACGAAGGAAGTAAAGTAGCAATGCAATTTGAATCTTTAAAGGCTAAAAAGTCTTCATCTTTCATTACTTCCAAATGATCTACAGAAATACAATCATTATCAATACTTGTTTTTACACCTCCAATGCTGTTGAATTGGTTGACATGTGTTTTACCTTTTAAGCCAAATTTTTTTCCAGCTTTTAAAATCTTTATGGTATCCTCTACATTAAAGTACCCATCTTCGCAAAAAACATCAATATAATCAGCTAAGTTTTCGGACTTTATCAGTGGGAGCATGTCATTTATTAAATGATCGACATATTCTGATTTTTTATTTTTAAAATTTAATGGCACTGCATGTGCACCTAAAAAAGTTGACTTGATAAAAATTGGTGAATTTTCTTTAAGTTTTTTTATGACTCTCAAGATTTTCAGCTCTGACTCTAAACTTAATCCATAACCGCTTTTTATTTCAATTGCACCAGTTCCCTTTAAAATTATTTTATTTAATCTAGCAAGGGATCTTTCAAATAATTCATCATCATCTATTTCACTAATTTTTTTTGCTGAATTTAATATTCCCCCTCCTTTTTTAGCTATTTCTTGATATGAAAGTCCATTAATTCTATCAAAAAATTCTTTTTCTCTCGATTCTGCATAAACTAGATGGGTATGACTATCACAATAGGAGGGAAAGACTATTCCTTCTTCCGCATCAACNATTTTAGTATTATTCCAATCATCAATTCCCTTCCACTCATCCATATCTCCATAATTACTAATAATACCATCATCAATCTCAATAAAGCCNTTATTGACAACTTTTAAATAACTCATGTCTTTTCCAGATCTAAACTTTACATTATTTTCATCACACTGGACTATTTTTGAGATATTTTTAATAACCGTTTTCATATAGGACAAAATTACAAAATTAACCCAAAACATTATTGCTATATTTGTTGCTCATGGCTAATACTTTTGGTAAAATATTTAGATTTACCTCTTTTGGGGAGTCACACGGTAAAGCTATTGGTGGAATAATTGATGGCTGTCCAGCTGGTATTAAAATTAACTCTAAAGAAGTTCAAAAACAATTAAATAGAAGAAAGCCTGGAGCTTCAATTTTAACCTCAGAGAGAAATGAAAAAGATAAAATAGAGTTCCTTTCTGGAATATATAATAACACAACACTGGGTACTCCAATTGGATTTTTAATCCANAATAGTGATGCAAATCCAGATGATTATGATGCGATAAAATCTTTATACCGCCCATCACATGCAGATTTTGTNTATGAAAAAAAGTATGGNCTNAGAGATTACAGAGGAGGAGGAAGATCTTCAGCTAGAGAAACTGCAGTTAGGGTAGTTGTGGGTTCAATTGCACAGCAGATACTTTATTCTCAAGGAATAATTTTAAAAGCTTTTGTTTCAAAAGTAAAATCAATTAAATTAGAAAAGGATTACTGGCACTATAATTTAGATGATATTGATAAAAGTTTAGTAAAGTGTCCTGATCAAACTAAGTCTGAGGAGATGATTTCCCTTATAAAAGATGCAAAAAGCAATGGAGATTCAGTTGGTGGTGATATAACATGTGTAGTCAAAAATGTTCCAATTGGATTTGGCGAGCCTCTTTATGATAAAATTGACAGTGATTTGGCTAGCGCAATGTTATCAATTAATGCTGCTAAAGGTTTTTTTGTTGGAAAAGATACATCTGAATCATTTGGCAGTGAATCTAATGACATATTAGAAAATGTAGATGGAAAAACGAAAACCAATAATTCTGGTGGAATAGTTGGTGGAATTTCAAATGGAAATGATATTTTTTTTAAAGTTACATTTAAGCCAGTTTCTACTTTGATGAAACCTCAAATGACAATTAACAAACACGGAGATAGTGTAATAGTTGAACCAAAAGGACGTCATGATCCTTGCGTTTTACCTAGAGCTGTTCCCGTTGTTGAAGCTATGACTTCTATAGTTTTATTAGATCATTTCCTTTTACAAAAAACAAACAAAATAAAATGAAAAAATTAGCATTACATTGGAAAATAATTATTGGTATGCTGCTTGGTGTTTTCTACGGGCTTTTTGCAAATTCATATGGATTAAATAATTTTACTACAGACTGGATTAAGCCCTGGGGCATCATATTTGTTAATTTATTAAAGCTCATTGCCGTTCCTCTAGTTTTTGCTTCCTTAATTAAGGGCGTTGCATCTTTATCTGACATTTCACGTTTATCTAAGATTGGCTCAAGAACAGTTTTACTTTATCTTTTCTCAACAGTGCTTTCAGTTTCTATTGGGCTTGGCTTGGTAAATTTTATTAAACCTGGAAATAGTTTTTCAGAAGAAAAGAAAACAGAGTTAAGAGAAAAGTATTCTTCAAAAGCTGATATGAAAATTAATGATGCCAAATCTGTTGAACAAGACGGTCCACTTCAGTTTATTATTGATATTGTTCCTGTAAATATTATTGATTCTGCCTCAAAAAATAAAAATATGCTTCAAATAATATTTTTTGCTATTCTCTTTGGAATCTCAATAATAATGATACCCGATGATAAAACATTGTATGTTAGAGGTTTTTTTGATGGGATAAATGATATTATATTACATATAGTTGATTTAATTATGAGAACAGCACCTTATGGTGTGTTTGCATTGTTAGCATCTCTTGTTGTTGATTTTGGGGCAAGTATGGATCTGTTTTTAGCTCTTGGTTATTATTCTTTTACTGTTTCACTTGGCCTTTTGTTAATGATATTTATTTTCTACCCAATTTTATTAAGAATTTTTACAAAAGTGAAATACTTTGATTTTTTTAAATCTATATCTCCAGCACAGATGTTGGCATTTTCCACATCATCTTCAGCTGCAACTCTTCCAGTTACTATGGATAGGTGTGAAAAAAACGTTGGTGTTTCAAAAGAAGTTTCATCATTTGTTTTACCTCTGGGTGCAACAATTAATATGGACGGCACATCACTTTATCAAGCAGTAGCTGCTGTTTTCATTGCACAAGCTTTTGGATATGATCTTGATCTTTCCTCTCAATTAACAATTGTTTTAACAGCCACTTTAGCATCAATTGGTGCTGCAGCCGTGCCCGGAGCTGGAATGGTCATGCTAGTAATTGTTTTGAGCTCTATTGGAATTGACCCAGAGGGCATAGCATTAATTTTTGCTGTTGATAGGATTCTGGATATGCTAAGAACAGTTGTGAATGTCACAGGAGATGCCACTGTAGCGACTATTGTAGCTTCTTCTGATAATCAATTGAATTATCCCAAAAAAGGTAAATAATGAAGTTTTTATATTTTTTTATTTCATTATTGATTTTTTCTAATTCTTTTTCACAAAGCTGTAGTTTAAAATCTTTTAAAAATAAAAGAACAGCAAAAAAAATTAACAAGTTAATAGAAAACAATGATTTATTAAATGCAAAACTATTACTAAGAAGTTCAAAAGATCATCCCGTATTTAATGCACTGAAAGCAGAAATTTTNTGGATAGAAGGGGACTATGTAAATGCCAAAAAAATTGCAAATGAAGTGCTTTACCAATGTGATGAACAATTTCCAGTGGTTTACTATTTATTAGCTGAAATTTTNTATCAGGAAAAAAACTTTATTGAATCTTATTCAAATCTCAAAAAGNGTATGGATTACGGTTTGNCAGGTAAATANCTTCAAAATGCAGAAGTTTTTTTACCAAAAGCAAAAATTTTGGCTGATATTTTGAATAGTCCAGTTGAGTACAATCCAAGAATAATTGAAGGAATTTCAACCGAATTTGATGAGTATCTTCCTGCAATTTCACCTGATCAAGATTATATTTTATTTACAAGAAGGTATTTGAAAAAAGGTATAGATATCATAACCCCTTCTTATCAAGAGGAATTTATGATTAGTAAAAAACAAAATACAACATATGATAAAGGAAAAGCGCTTCCCAATCCATTTAATATTGAAGCGAATGAGGGAGGTGGTAGCTTAAGTATTGATAACAATATGTTGTTGTTTACAAAATGTTTTAAAGTTTCAGGTAACTATAANAATTGTGATATCTTTTTTTCTAAAAAAGTAGATGGTAAATGGGGTGCTGTTCAATCTTTTGATAAAAACATTTGTCCTATTTACAGCTGGGAGTCTCAACCTTCAATATCATCAGATGGAAATACAATAATTTTNGCAAGTGACAGAGAAGGNGGGTATGGAGGTATTGATTTATATCAAATTAGCAAAAATAGATTTGGAGAATGGTCAGAACCACAAAATTTAGGGCCAAAAATAAANAGTTTAAAGAATGAAAAATCTCCATTTTTACATGTTGATGGAAAAACTTTNTTTTTTGCTTCAGATAATTTTCCTTCTCTTGGAGGGTATGATATTTTTTACTCTAGAAAAGATTCATTAAATAATTGGCAAAAGCCTATCAACATTGGCTATCCAATTAATACATCATCAAATGAAATCTCTCTTTTTGTTTCCACAGATGGTCAAAAGGCAATTTTTGCATCAAACAATTTAGAAGGTGTTGGTGGTTGGGATTTATATTCNTTTGATTTATACAATGATGCTAAGCCNCAAAGAGTATTTTTTCTTAAGGGAGATGTTTTAGATATTNGTGGAAATATTATTAATGATTTAGAAATTGAAATAAAGAACATTAGAACAAAAGAAGTTCAAAAAGTTAAAGTAAATAATGGAAAGTATGCTGGGTCACTTACTCTCGGCAAAAAAGATGATGTTTTAATTACTGTCAAAAAAGAAGGATATGCTTTTAATTCAAAATANGTTAGTCATTTTGATAGCTCATTTATTTCTCCTCAAAAAGTTGATTTTTTACTTAATGAAATTGTAGAGGGGCAATCATTTGTCTTAAATAATATTTATTTCGATCTAGATTCATATGAGATTAATAAAGTTACTTCGTTAATTGTAATGGAGTTTGCTGATTATTTAAAAATTAATAAAAGTTTAATGATATCTATTAATGGTTTTACAGATGATATCGGAGAAACTTCCTATAATCAAAAACTTTCTGAAAAAAGAGCTTTTGCTGTTTATAATGAACTTATAAAAAATGGGGTAGAAGCTAAACGTTTAAGATACCAAGGCTTTGGAGAAAGACAACCAAAAAACAATAACAGTAATGAGGAAGAAAGGAAACTAAATAGGAGAACAGAATTCTTTATTGTTAAAAAGTAGTGGTTACTTTCTAGATTCTTTAATTCGGGCTTTTTTACCAGTTAGGTTTCTTAAGTAGAAAATTCTAGCTCTTCTAACCTTACCCTTTTTATTTATTTCTATTTTTTCAATTACAGGAGAGTTTACAGGAAATATTCTTTCAACTGCGATTCCGTTTGAGATTTTTCTAATTGTGAACGTTTCAGTTGCTCCACTTCCTTTTCTTTGTAAAACATCACCTTTAAAAAACTGAATTCTCTCTTTGTTACCCTCTTTAATTCTATAAAAAACAGTTATGTTGTCTCCAGATTTAAATTCTGGTAGTTCAGAAGATGGTAATAATTCACTTGAAATTTCTTTAACTAAATCCATGCTTAAGTCTTTAAAAAAAATAGTTTGCAATATTAATGATTATTTTTCAAGTATTTTTATCAAATGAGCAATAATTTAACTCAATAAATCAGGTCGAAGTTTTTTTGTTCTTTCTAAAGATTTTTCTTCTCTCCATTTTTCTATTTCTTTTTTATTGCCAGATAACAATATTTCAGGCACTTTCCATCCATTAAACTCTGATGGTCTTGTGTATATTGGTGGAGTTAATAAATTATCTTGAAATGAGTCGCTAAGGGCTGATGTTTCATCTGAAATTACTCCTGGAATCAATCTTACAATAGCGTCTACNAAAATACACGAGGCCAATTCTCCACCAGTNAGGACATAATCTCCGACAGATATTTCTTTAGTTATTAAATGATCTCTTACCCTGTGATCAATTCCTTTATAGTGACCACACAANAAAATAATATTTTTNTGCAAGGATAAATTATTGCATNGTGATTGATTTAGTTTTGTNCCGTCAGGTGTTAGATATATTATTTCNTCGTAATCTCTACTTTTTTTTAAAAAATTTATACAATTATATATTGGCTGAATATTAATAACCATTCCTGCCCCTCCACCAAATTGATAATCATCGACACTTTTTTGTTTATTTTCTGAGTAGTCTCTTAAATTATGAATTTGAATATCTACAATTTTTTTTTCTTGAGCTATTTTTAGAATTGAATAGTTTAATGTTTGCTCAAAGAAGTTTGGAAATAAAGTAATTATATCTATTCTCATATGACAAAATTAATAAAGTATAATCCAATTTTAGTTAAAAAAATCAAAAAAAATACGCATGACAAAATGTCAAAATATAATTATAAATAATTGTAAATCAGTATTATATA
Source organism: Flavobacteriales bacterium (assembly GCA_002715885.1). Taxonomy (GTDB): domain Bacteria; phylum Bacteroidota; class Bacteroidia; order Flavobacteriales; family BACL11. The sequence goes on from PBAG01000002.1 coordinate 13,467, forward strand.
AAATTTATATAAAGNATTAGTTTTTTTAATTNATTTTTANCAAATTGAAACTTAATTAATTAAATTTGTATGTATGAAAAATGAAGTTAAAATTCTTGATAGAGATGAAATTTCACAAAAGATATTGAGATTATCTTGGGAAATATATGAGAATAATTATGAAGAAAATGAAATTTTTCTTTTTGGTATTGGGGAAAAAGGTTATTTAATAGCTAAAAAAATCAATGAAAACCTGATTAAAATATCTAAAATTAAAGTTCAAGTATGCCAGATTTCATTTAACAGAGAAAAACCTTACGAGGATATTTTACTTTCAATATCTAGCGATAAATTTGCATATAAATCCGTTATTTTGGTTGATGATGTTCTTTATTCAGGAAAAACTCTGATGTACTCTAGTAAAGTTTTTTTGAATTCACCGATAAAAAAATTATCCGTTTTAGTTTTAATTGATAGAAATCATAATACATACCCCATTAAAGCTAACTATGTTGGATTATCTCTTTCAACTAATCTAAAGGAATATATAAGAGTTGAATTAAGTGGTAGAAATCAAGGAGTTTATCTTTCTTAAAATATCATCCTCATTTAGGCTAAGGCAATCAATAACAAAATTACTTTCTAGGTAGAACTTTTCTCTTTTTTGAAGAAGTTCTGATATAAATTCCTCTCTTTTATTCTCTTGAATTTTATTTATTAAAGGTCTTCCTTGATAGTTTTCTTTAAGTCTTTTATATAAATTTTTACTCGAGTATTTTAAATAAATAGAAATTCCATTTTTTTTAATAGTTTTCATAATATTGTTAAAACAGACAAATCCTCCTCCGGTTGATATAATAGTCTTTTTTTGTTTTAATATTGTTTTTAGTAATGATAGTTCTTCTTGTCTAAAAAAACTTTCATCAAAATTTTTAAAAATTTGATTTATAGTCATTGAATTTTTTTTTTCAATTTCTTTGTCAGTATCTATAAATTCATAATTTTTAATTTCGGAAAGCTTTTTTCCTAAAGTACTTTTTCCAGAACCCATAAAACCTACTAGATAAATGTTATCCATTTATATCAAATTATTTATCCAAATATAAACCAATATTCTTTTAAAATCATATCCTAAACAAGTCTTTAAATATTTAATAAAAACATTATTTTTTAGTTTAGAAAAGTAATATATTTGCAGCCGATTTGTTAGACCTGGTAGCTCAGTTGGTAGAGCATCTCCCTTTTAAGGAGAGGGTCCTGGGTTCGAGCCCCAGCCAGGTCACTGTAAAAGATATCCCGCTGGAAAGCGGGATTATTTTTATATTTGGATTTTGCCCAGGTGCTGAAATTGGTAGACAGGCATGATTGAGGGTCATGTGTTCTAAGAACGTGCGGGTTCGACTCCCGCTCTGGGCACTTTTAACCTCCAACTCTTTTAAAATTATACCCCTCACGCTCTAGTATTTCCATTATTTTTTCTCTTACATTACCTTGAATAATTATTTCATTATTTTTTACACTTCCACCAACACCACATTCTTTTTTTAGTTTTTTTGCTAAATCTTTTATTTCAGAACTTGGTCCAACGTATTTTTTTATGATTACAGCAATTTTACCAGCTCTGTGCTTATCAATACATACTTCTAAGTTTTGAGCATTGGGTTGAATAATTTCTAGTTCATCCTCATTAAAATCATCTAGAGGCTTAAAATCTGGATTTGTAGAAAAATAATTTAATTTATTTTTTTTCTTTTTCATAGGGAACAAAAATTTTAAAATTTTGATTGTGAATACGTATATCAATTGGGTTATTAAGATTTTTTATCTCACCATCTAAATGAACTTTAGGCAAATCACTTTCAATTAACATTTTTTTCGTTTTAATTATTTCAACATTTTTATTTAAATGAGTTTTTCCTCTCAAAACATCAAGAAGAAATAGTGGAACTTGCCAATTTGGAAAACTTTTAATAATTACAAAATCTATTAATCCATCGTCTACTTTAGCTAAGGGAGCAATTTTAGCGTCATTTCCATATTGACTGGCATTGGCAAAAACTATTGCAAATGCATCAATTTCTCTGATTTTATTTTCATAATGAATTTTATATTTTTTAGGTTTATAAAACAACTCTTTAATAGTTAATTTTATGTAGGAGAAAAAACCTCTTTTTTTAGTATTTGCAAAAAGACTTGCAATGTGGGCATCAAATCCAATTCCTGAAACATTTACAAAAGAAAGATTATTAGCTGTACAGCTATCAATGTATCTAATTTTATTTTTATTGAGTTGTATGAGGGCCTCAGTAACTTCACGCTTTATATTGAAATGATAAGCAAAACCATTTCCAGATCCGCAGGGAACAATAGCTAATGCAGTTTGACTACCGATTAATGCNGTTGCACATTCACTAACAGTTCCGTCTCCTCCAACTGCAACAATTAAATCATAATTTTCTTTAACAGCATTTGAAGATATTTCTGTTGCATGATTCGGTTTTTTTGTATACTCTATGTCATAATTAAAAATATTTTTATCAACTAGACTAGAAATATTTCTTTCAATTTCAATTTGTTTGCCAGTTCCAGAAATGGGATTTATTATAAATTTGGTTTTCAATTTTATCAATTATTAATTGAATATACTTAAAAAATTATTCCGATCATTAGATTAGTTTTGTAGTACAAAGTAAAGAATTATTCAATACTTTTGAATTGTTATTTTACAATATGAAATTTAACAGAAAAAAATTTAGTGATGAAATACTTTTAGATCTTTACAAGGGTATTTTAAAGCCAAGAATGGTTGAGGAGAAGATGTTAATTCTTCTCAGACAAGGAAAAATATCAAAATGGTTTTCGGGAATTGGNCAAGAGGCCATTTCGGTGGGCTCAACAATGGCATTAGACCAAGATGAATACATTCTTCCAATGCACAGAAACCTTGGTGTTTTTACTTCAAAAGGAGTTCCGTTAAATCGTTTATTTTCTCAATTTCAAGGAAAATTAAANGGTTTTACNAAAGGAAGAGATAGATCATTTCACTTTGGATCAAAAGAGCATCACATCATTGGAATGATTTCACATTTAGGTCCTCAAATGGGAGTAGCTGATGGCATTGCATTAGCAAATAAGCTAAAAGAAAATGATAAAGTAACTATTGTTTTTACAGGNGATGGAGGTACAAGTGAAGGTGATTTTCATGAATCTTTAAATATTGCATCTGTTTGGAATTTACCAGTAATTTTTATTATTGAGAATAATGGCTATGGGTTATCTACACCAAACTCTGAACAATATAATTGTAAAAGTTTTGCTGACAAGGGAGTTGGTTATGGAATGGATGCCTACACAATTGATGGAAATAATATTTTAGAAGTTTATAACTCAGTATCTGAGATAAAAAAAGATATAATAAAAAACCCTAGGCCTGTATTGTTAGAATGCTTGACTTTTAGAATGAGGGGGCATGAAGAGGCATCAGGCACTAAATATGTTCCTGATGAATTAATGGAAAAATGGGCACAAAAAGATCCAATTTCAAATTATGAAAACTTTTTAATTGAATCAAATGTTTTAAGTATTGAGGAAATTAATTCTTTAAAATCAGAAATCAAAGAAGAGATAAACAAATCATGGCAAGTAGCCGATGATGAGAATATATTGTCAGCTAATTTGGATACAGAGATAAATGATATTTATAAACTCTCAAAATCAGAACAAATAAATCCTGGAAATAATTTAACTAACAAAAGNTTAATTGACTCCATCTCCGATTCATTAAAACAAAGTTTTGAAAAACACGATAATTTAATAATAATGGGNCAAGATATTGCAGAATATGGTGGTGTNTTCAAAATAACTGACGGTTTTGTAGAAAAATTTGGAAAAGGAAGAATTAGAAATACTCCAATTTGTGAATCTGCCATTGTAAGTGCTGCATATGGTTTGTCTATTAATGGTTTTAAATCAATTGTTGAAATGCAATTTGCAGACTTTGTGAGTACAGGTTTTAATCCAATTGTAAATTTGCTTGCAAAATCCTATTACAGATGGAGTGAAAATGCAGATGTTGTTGTTAGAATGCCAACAGGAGCCGGTGTTGGTGCGGGTCCTTTCCATTCTCAATCAAATGAGGCATGGTTTACTCACACTCCAGGACTAAAAGTAGTTTACCCAGCTTTCCCTTTTGATGCTAAAGGTTTACTAAATTCATCAATAAACGATCCCAATCCGGTAATGTTTTTTGAGCACAAAGCACTATATAGAAGTATNACACAGGACGTACCGGACAATTACTACACAATTGAGCTAGGCAANGGAAATATTATAAAAGAAGGCGAAGATTTAACTATAGTAACATATGGTATGGGTGTTCATTGGGCATCAGAGATTTCTAATGAGATTGAATACTCAATTGAAATACTTGATTTGCGAACTTTAATTCCTCTTGATAAAGAAATTATTTTTAAATCTGTTAAAAAAACTGGTAAAGCAATTGTTTTGCATGAAGATTGTATGACAGGTGGATTTGGTGCAGATATTTCATCATTAATCTCAGAATATTGTTTCGAACATTTAGACGCTCCTGTTTTAAGATGTTCTAGCTTGGATACTCCGGTTCCTTTTTCAAATAATTTGGAAATTAATTTTCTTGCCAAATCTAGGCTCAAACAAAAAATTATTCAATTAATTAACTATTAATATTATCTAATTATGCCTATAAAAGTATTTTTAAGTGACGTTGACGGTGTTTTAACAGACGGTGGCATGTATTATACTGAATCTGGAGATGAATTTAAGAAGTTTAATTGTTATGATGGTATGGGCATGAAATTATTACAAAAAATGGGATATAAGGTGGGAATAATAACTTCAGANGATAAAGAAATAAATAGAAATAGAGCCAAAAAGCTAGAACTTGACTATGATTTTCATGGAATTAAAAATAAGTTAGAGTTTATAAAAGAATTTTGTTCAAAGAATAATCTCAAATTGTCCGAGATTGCATATGTTGGAGACGATATAAATTGTTTTGATTTACTATCAAACGTTGGAGTAAGTGCTTGCCCAAAAAACGCAGTTCAAAAAGTAATGTCAATTAATGGCATAATTAAATTAAATTCTAAAGGCGGAGAGGGGGCATTTAGAGAATTTGCTGAACTTTATTTGCAATAAATATGCGTTTGCTTATCGTTGATAACTATGATTCCTTTACATATAATTTATTTCACTATGTTAATCAGTTTGTAGATGATGTTATTGTTGTAAAAAATGATCATGTTGACTTATCTCAAATAAGACAATTTGATAAAATAATTTTGTCTCCTGGTCCTGGCTTACCTAGCGAGCATGAAAATTTATTTAAAATTATTGAATATTCATTAACTAAATCAGTATTAGGTGTTTGTCTTGGTCATCAAGCAATAGCAGAATATTTTGGAGCCAGGCTTTTGAATTTAGATAATGTAAATCATGGTATTTCAACTGAAATTTCTATAGTTGAGTCTGATAATATGTTTAATTCGATTCCTAAAAAGATTAATGTTGGCTTATATCATTCATGGTTTGTTGATAAAGAAAAACTGCCAAGAGACCTTATAATAACTTCAGTTAATGAAAAAGGTAATATATATTCTCTAAAACACTCGAAACTTGATATTAGAGGTGTTCAATTTCATCCAGAGTCTATCATGACAGAAAATGGATTAAAAATGATAGAGAATTGGATTAAACTTAATTAAAATCAGTATTTATCCAGTCTCTTTTTCTTTCTAATTTTAGATCTTGTAATATTGCAGCTTTAACTCTGATTGTGAATGTATAACTTCTGTGATATCCGATTGGAATTAAATTTAAAATCATTTCCCAGCAATGTAAGTCCCTATAGACATTAATAGAACTGTATGTCAATTTTTTTGTATCGAAATCATATCCTGATTGAAAGTTAAATTTCCATTTATCAGTTATTTTAATATCTCCTGAAAAATTAAGTGATTGAGTTGTATCTGAAAATTCTGATGATCTATAACCCTTATTATAATTTATTGAATAATTTGCATTAAAGTTCCAGTTGACTTTAGATTTTTTCTCATCTTCTTTGTCTTTCTTTTTTGTAAATGTATTGTTAGAAATAGATAGTCCAACCGTTGCATTTGCATTTGTGAAACGTGCCAACCTACCATTTTCAAATAATTCTAATTTATTTAAATTATTATTAAAGTTTTGATTGACAATGTAGGGGTCATATCTACTTGAAAAGTTTAAATCAATAACATCTAAAAATCTTGTTCTTGCATTTAAATTTATGTCATTAAAATTTAGTGAATCAGAAAAGATATTATATGATGTTCCAAAATTTAAGTTTTCTAAAATTTTAATTTTTTTAATTGAATTAACTGTATCTTTTTTAGAATTAACTTTTGCTTCTAAAATATTAGAAATACTTAAAATAATATTTCCTTGTTTTCCTTTTGATGGAGAACCAAATATTCCGTTTTGCATGATTGAATATTCTTGCGTGGTACCATCATCAAATTCAATATTTTTGTAATAACCATATTTATTATTTGAAAAATCAGGTTTATATGAAAAACTTATGTTTGGAGTCAAAACATGTCTTATAGCTTTTATTTTACCTTTTCTAAATTGAACTAAACCATAAACTTTTGTATTTAGTCCAGCAGAAATATTGTATTCACCAGCTCTAGTAAATTTATTTATTGTGTCTGTAATTATTGTTGAGTCAGCATTATTCCAACTTTTATTTATTTGGTTTGTATACCATCTTTCAGTGTAGTTTAATCTTGGACTAAAAGTGAAATATTTTAATACTTTTATTGATGTGCTTATTGGTATAGTATGTCTTATTCCGTTTCTAAATGATTTTAAAGATTTATTTGTGAACAGAAGTGAATCTGCAATTGAAATATCATTTTTTAGATTACTTGAATAACTTACCCCAATTTTATGATACCAACTCTCCTTTGATTTGTTGCCAAGCTTTTTAAAAGGAAATATTCTATTCATATTGAATGATACATCTGGTAAAGAAAGGTTGACAATTTTAGTTTGAGTATTTTGATTGTGTCTTAAATTTGTTGAAAGCGAATATGGAGTTCCATCCCATCTTTTTGAAAGGTTTATACTTGATTGAAATGTATTATTTAGATAATCATTAGTATTAAATGTGTTGTTTCTGTGGTATGTACTACTTCCAGCATTAACATTTGCAGAAAACTGTAAAGTTGGGTTTGCTTTTGCATCTTGCCTGTGATTCCATCTCACAAAAAAATCTTTTTTTACACTATAATCTGGAAAATCTTTTTCACTATTAATAATATTTCCATAACTTAAATCTAAATTACCTGAAAACTTATATCTTTCTTTATATCTAAAGATAGATTTAAGTCCCCAACTTCCTTTGCTATATATATCTCCTTTTAGAGCTAAATCAGCCTTTTCGGAGAGAGTAAAATAATATCCTCCTTCTTTAAGAAAAAAACCAAGAGTCGCAGATTCACCATAAGATGGGAAAATTAGTCCAGAACTTTTTTTCTGATTATTTGGAAAAAATCCAAATGGAAGAGCAAGAGGTGTTGGGAGATTAAATATTCTTAAATATGCAGGCCCTGTTACTATTTTATCACCAGGGATAACTTTTATTTTTTTTGCTCTTATTGAAAAATGAGGTTTATCATGATTACAGGTTGTAAAATCGCCTTTATGCAAATAAAAGATATCATCAGTAGTTTTTTTAACTTTTTCACCTAAAATAAAACCTTCTCCCTCTTTTGTTTTAATTTCTTTAATTACTCCTTTTTTTGTTTTTAGATTATACCTTATTTCTTGTGCATGAAAACTTTCTTCACCTTCAACAAAATAAGGAATTTGTATACTTTTTCCAATTGAATCAAGTAAGGGTTTAGCTGTTATAATGTTTGTGTTCCAATCAATCTCAATAAAGCCAGATTCAATTTTTATGTCCTTATATTCAATTTTTGCTTTTCCATAAAGAAAGATCTTTTTATTTATAATATCAATATTAATAGAATCATTTGCGTCCTTATTAATAATGTCTTCAAATACTGTGTCTTGAGTATCTTTTTTTATTGGAAGCGAATCTGTTTTGATATTATTTTGTGCGAATGTTTTTTCAAATATTCCTGTTAATAACAAACTAATGAGTATAAAATATTGGACTTTCAAGTTAAATATATTTGTAATGAAGCTTAAAAATGCGAGTCAAAACTAACTAATTTATGCCATTTAAAAGTGAATAACGTAAAACTGATCTTTTTCTTATTTGCATTTGTTGTGTCTAATAATTTTGTTTTTGGTCAGTCAAGTTCAAACAAAATTAAAACTATTGTGATCGATCCTGGGCATGGGGGTAAAGACTCTGGAACCATGGGTACCAAAAGGTTTAAAATATATGAAAAACATGTTGCACTATCCGTATCATTAAAATTAGGAAAATACATCTCAGAAAATTTTCCTGATGTGGAAGTTATTTACACTAGAAATTCTGATGTTTTTTTAGAGCTAAATGAAAGAACTGAAATTGCAAATAATGCGAATGCTGATCTTTTTATTTCCATACACTGTGATGGTTTTACTAATCCAAAACCATCTGGCGCTAGTGTTTTTGTGATGGGAATGAGCAAATTAAAAGCTAATATGGATGTTGCTATGAGAGAAAATGCTGCTATTTATTTAGAAGATAATTATCAGCAAAAATATGATGGTTTTGATCCAAAGTCCCCGGAAAGTTATATTGTTTTTAGTTTAATGCAAAATACTTATTTAAATCAAAGTTTGAGTTTTGCAGAGGAAGTTGAAAATCAGTTTTCAACTAGAGCAAACAGAAAAAGTCGAGGAGTTAAACAAGCTCCTTTTTATGTAATATCTAGAACTAATATGCCAAGTATTTTAGTTGAGTGTGGATTTTTAACAAATCCAAAGGAGGAAGAGTTTTTACATTCTGATATTGGGCAAGATTATATAGCTTCAGCTATTTTTAGAGCTTTTAGATCATATAAAGAAAGTATTGAAATTGAGGACACTAAAGCTAGTCAAAAAGAAGTTAAAAATGATTCTGTNTTTATTTCNAAAAATGAAAATGTGAGTGAAGAAATTTTTAATGAACCACAACTTTTGTTTAAAGTTCAAATAGGAACTTTTTTAAAATCAATGCTTAATCAAAAGCAATTTATTGAATTAGATGCTGAGGAAATTAAAGTTAATGGAACTTATAAATATTATGTAAGCTCAGGAAAGGATAAACAGAAGGCCGAAAAACTTAAANTTTATTTACAAGATATTGGATTTAAAGGNGCTTTTTTAGTAGCATTTCTAGATGGGAAGCAGATTTCTACAAAAGAAGCATTAAATTTGCAGTATAAAACAAAACAAGATGAGTAAATTATCAAAAGAATTCAAGTCTGGTTTCATTTTTTTGTTGGCCGTTGTTTTTTTAATTTATGGTCTCAAATATTTAAAAGGACTNAATGTTTTTCAATCAAATAGTCCNTATTATGCTGTTTATGATGATATAGATGGTTTACAGNTAGGTAGTGCTGTCAGATTGAATGGGTTTAATGTTGGAATGGTTAATAATATATTTTTAAATAAAAACAATAATCTTGTAGTAACANTAAATATCACTGCACTNGATAGTATTCCAAATAATAGNGTATGTAAAATTGTAAATCAAGATTTAATGGGAACTAAAGGTGTTTCTTTGATTTTAGGAAAATCAAAAGATTTTGCATCTCCAGGAGATACATTAATAGGAGGTATAGAAAATAGCCTTCAAGATGANGTAAATGCACAAATACTTCCTTTAAAGAACAAAGCAGAAGAACTTATTGGTTCTGTTGACTCACTTTTAACGATAGTTGCTGCTGTTTTAAATAAAAATACAAGAAATAGCTTATCAAATAGTATTAAAAGTTTAGATGAAACATTTGCAATACTTTCAAAAACTATGGTAAAAATAGATAGTATGGTTTATGACAATGANGCCAGAGTTTCCAAGGTATTATCAAATTTGGAGACAATTACTTCAAATCTGAATGATAGTGCTTCTGGAATTAAGCCTATATTATATAACTTAACATCCATTTCTGATTCTTTATCTAAATCAAATTTAGGATCTTTAGTTACAAACATAAATAAGATATCAGAAAANATTAATTCAGGTTCTGGTAGTTTATCTAAGTTAATGAATGATGAAAAACTTTATAATAATTTTGAAAAATCTACTTCTGAATTGGCTGAGTTAATCGAAGATATAAAAAACAATCCTAAAAGATATGTGAATTTTTCAATTCTTGGAGGAACAAACAAATCATTCGAAAAGAAAAAGAATTAAATTTTNAATGCAATTAGCAAACTTAATATTTGTCTTAGTTTTTGTTTTTTCTGTAACTGTATTTGTTATTAATCTAAGAAAGATCATATCAAATATCAAACTTGGTAGAGACATAGATAGATCAGATAACAAAAGCTTAAGACTAAAAAATATGTTCAGGGTTGCTTTAGGTCAGTCTAAAATGTTTGATCGACCTATTGCTGCCTTTTTACATCTTCTCATTTATGTTGGTTTTGTAATCATAAATATAGAAGTTATTGAAATTATTATTGATGGNGTNTTTGGCACNCACAGGTTTNTAGCGCATATATTATATCCTCAACTTTATTCATTTTTAATTGGCTCTTTTGAGATATTAGCTTTTCTTGTNCTTTTTTCNTGTGTTGTTTTCTTTATTAGNAGAAATATTATAAAAATTAAAAGGTTTTGGAGTAAAGAAATGACTACATGGCCTAAAACAGATGCAAACTTAATTTTGATTTTTGAAATTTTTTTAATGACAGCNTTTATAGTNATGAACTGTTCCGATCAAATTTTGCAAGAAAGAGGAGTTGATCATTACATTATAGCTGGATCATTTCCAATTTCCTCTTTTTTTGTACCGCTTTTTGACTCATTTTCTTCAACTAATTTGATTATAATTGAACGTTTTACTTGGTGGTTTCATATATTAGGGATATTGGCATTTCTTAATTATGTACTAATATCCAAACACCTTCACATATTTTTTGCATTTCCTAGTACTTATTATGCAAATATTGAAAAGCTAGGAAAATTTGATAATTTGAAATCTGTAACTAACGAAGTGAAACTAATGCTTGATCCTAATGCAGATCCTTTTGCTGTTCCTCAAAATCAAGATCAAAAACCTGTTTCTCTNTTTGGTGCTAGAGATGCAACTGATCTTAATTGGGTTCAACTACTAAATGCCTACAGTTGTACTGAATGTGGTAGATGTAGCTCAGTTTGCCCTGCAAATCAAACAGGNAAAGAATTATCTCCAAGAAAAATAATGATGGATACAAGAGATAGAATNGAAGAGATTGGAAGACTAAAAGAAAATAACACTAACTATTTATTAGGAAATTATATTAGTAAAGAAGAATTATGGGCTTGTACTACATGTAATGCTTGTACAGATGCATGTCCAATTAATTTAGATCCTTTATCAATTATTGTTGACCTAAGAAGATATTTAGTAATGGAAGAATCAGCGGCCCCAACTGAGCTAAACAACATGTTTTCTAATGTTGAAAACAATGGTGCTCCATGGCAATTCTCTGCGGCTGATAGACTTAATTGGATTGAAGAAAATAAATAATATGTACAAAAAGGTAAACAAAGATAAATTTGGTAATGATATTAGCCCTGTTTTTGATAATAATATTAAGAATTATTTGATTGATATTGATGGTACAATCTGCGATGATATTCCAAATGAACAACCAGAAAGAATGATAACAGCCAATTTATATGATGATGCATTAGAAACATTAAATCGGTGGTACGATGAAGGTCACATAATAACTTTTTTTACATCAAGGCTGGAAGAGCATAGAAAAATAACTGAACAATGGTTAGATAAAAATGGTTTTAAATATCACGGCTTATTGATGAATAAACCAAGAGGTGGAAATTATCATTGGGTAGATAATCATATTGTAAGAGCTACAAGATTTACAGGAAAATTTACTGAACTTGTAGAAGAGGAAGTTAAAATACAGGTTTTTAAAAAATAAGATGGATAACTTAAAGGTTAGAACATATGCAGATTATTTTAATAATGGTGAAAAACCTGATATTTTGTTTTGGGTTGGTTCTGCAGGAAGTTTTGATGATAGAGCCAAAAAAATCACAAGAGCTTTTGTAAAAATTTTAAACAGAGCAAATGTAAAATTTGCAGTCTTAGGTGAAGAAGAGAGTTCGTCTGGTGATGCTGCAAAAAGGGCAGGAAATGAATTTTTATTTCAAATGCAAGCTCTTATGAATATTGAAATTTTAAATGCATACGAAGTTAAAAATATCGTGACTACTTGTCCTCATGCATACAATACCTTAAAAAATGAATATTCCGACCTTGGAGGAAAATATGATGTTTTGCACCATACAGAATATATTTCAAATTTATTGGACGAACAGAAACTATCCTTAAGTTCGAGTTTAGATTATAAAAAATTAACTTACCATGACCCTTGTTATTTAGGAAGAGCTAATGATATATATGATGCTCCTAGAAAATTAATAGATTCCTTAAATATAGAATTTACTGAAATGCCAAGAAACAAAAGAAAATCTTTTTGTTGTGGGGCAGGAGGTGCTCAAATGTTCAAGGAGTCTGAAAATGGAGAGTTTGAAATAAATATTGTTAGAACTGAGGAGGCATTAAAAACAAATGCAAATGTTATTGCAACAAGTTGTCCTTTTTGCAATACAATGATGACAGACGGTGTTAAAAACATTGATGAAGGAAAGGCAGATGTTATGGATTTAGCCGAATTAATAGCAGAATGTTTGTAGATTTTGACTCACTTCCTGACAACTCAAGAATTTGGGTATATGGCTCTGAAAAAGAATTATCAAATGATATTCAGCTAAAAATTACCTCAACTTTGCAGGCTTTTTTGGATAAGTGGTCGCATCATGGTAAACCGCTAAGATGTTCTTTAAAAATTTTAGAAAATAGATTTTTGATAATTGGATTAGATGAATCAATAAACTTTACAGGTGGATGTTC
>PBAG01000013.1 GCA_002715885.1 Flavobacteriales bacterium
AATATCTGAGCTTGAGTAATAAACCAATCGTCTTTATGCTCTCCATTTTCATGCATCCAACAATCGTAAGCTCCTAGTCCTGTTGCAGAATAAGTTGGGTTAGCAGATATGTTTGATGTATTTCCAACTGACCACCAATAATCTTCATCCCAATAGGTATTATTACTTGCACCAATATGNCCTACAGCNCCCTTATCNTCNGCTCTCAANAGNGCCTCTCCAAAGCAAGTNGGTTCNTCAAACTTATTAGGAAGACAGCAATTACTNATTACTAAGCCATATTCNTCATAGTTCTGTAAAGTAGCAACATCATTNGTGTTAAANTCTGGATCAGCCCAACCATTTGACCCACAATGTGCAGTGTAATTGGCTAANCTTGTNCCTTCGCTGACNTTACTAATNATATTNGCAGATGCTTGGGGCATGTTGGAAGTTATGGGTGTTCCTGACCCGTACAAATAATTATTAATNTTGAGGTTATGAGCTAANTTAAAATAATTATCAGTTGCATAATTAATTTGCCCATTNCCNTATGTAGGGGCATAAGCAGCATCAACTCCAGCAACTAAAACCATGTCATTTAAAAAACTTGTATTTGGAAAAAGATACTTTTCATAATTTAAAGTTTTATCCACTTGATTTTCTATTTCAAGAATGGTATTCCCCGAAAATCTTCCATAATACATTTCTGGATAAAAATCTCCGTTTCCATCAAATTCACAGTAATATAGATCAGAAACATGTGATCCTGAATTACCACTAAANGAGGGNANTTGAGCAATATCTCCAACAATCAGNAAATAAGTTGGTGGTGGATCATTTAAAGTNGCATTGTTATACAAATTTTGTATGTATGATTTAATTGATGTAGTAGTAGATCCAACATTGGGATCACTAGTGTAAGCTTCAACAACATTAAATCCTTTTTTTGTTTTCCATTCAATTAGTGGCTGTAGGGCGGTTTGGAAAAGTGGATCAGAAACAATTAAAAATTTAGTTGGGTATGTAGTAATAATATCTTCAGGAGATGGTGGTAAATAATTAATGCATTTTTTATAAAGATGTTCAAATTCGTAGGAAAAATATTTATTGTTTGAATGAGTTTTAATTTCTTTATTAAAGTTTATTGAAACTTCTAAATTTGTTATTATTTCAAGCTCATTTTTAGTTGGGTTATAAGAAAATGGCGAAACAACCAAGCGAGCTAATTGAACATCCCTCATTTTTCCTAAGGGTTCTGTGATAACAATATTATCACCACTGAAACCATCTTTATTATAATCTGAANTATTAAAATAAAATTTAATGTCGTCTGCNTTTTCACTTTTTGAAATTGATGGCTGATGAGGAAATATCTTATCATCAATGGCNNAATCAGAAAGTTTTATTTTTTTAGAAATTTTNCTTAAAATTTTAATTTCNACNTTTGATTCGTGTGGAATAGAAATTAATTTAGATAAAGAAGGTAACTCAGGGGCACCAACATTCGAATTAGTTGAGTAGTTCGAAACATGCAATTTGACAAAATCACCTAGATCAGTTTTTACTTTAGTTGCATTTAGATTATGTAATTGATTAATGATCTTAAAACCTGTTGATGTTTTTTCAATTACATTAAATCTATTATTTTGATCAGAAAGTATAATTTGTTTGCAGAACAAACTACTACTTGTTGAAATCAAAAAACATATAAATAGTATTATAAATCGCATATGAACCATTTCTTACAAATATATGACAATTCTGAAGGATANTTATTTAAATAAAAAACTATAATTAATTAAAAATTTCCAGATGATTACAAAATTGACAGAGTTTATTGTCTTCATTTTCTTTAAAGTCATCGTTAATTATTCTTCTAAANAATATTTTTAATTGANTCTCAAATTCAGANATAAAAACATCATCTAAAATCAGTCCATCCTTTTTTTGTATTGTAGTAAGTCCCTTATGTATTTTTCTTAAAAAATAAATACCAGTAATTATGTCTTTATTTAAATACTCATTATTATTTTTTAGAAAAAGATATGTATACATNAGNAGTTGGAAAAGCTTATCTTTTTTTGGATTNTCTATAATTTCACTCCAATCAGAAAATTCTAACTCATTTTTAGTTGTTGTTTTTCCAGTTTTATAATCTATTATTCTTAACTCATCGTTAAATAAATCTATTCTATCAATATTCCCAANTAATTTAAAATTAAAATTGTCGATNGGAAAATTATATTCNAATTGCTTTTCTTTGTAAAGAATTTGAATTTTATTTCCATCTCTTATAAGTTTTTCTTCATAACTTATTGCATCAAAAACTAAACTTTCAGCTACTTTCAGGGATAAATAATTTTTACCTTTATTATAGTTTTTTGAAGATAGGGAATCTTTATAAAAATCCTCTAAAAGATTTTGAATTCGTTTTTTTGAATTNTGAAAATTTGATAATTGCAATGTGTTTTCCTTGTAAAATTTTTGCATNGCAAAATGTACAGCACTTCCCATTAAACCACTATCTGCAAATTCATCTATTTGATTTCCCTCTCTAATGTTTAATAAATAACTAAAATAAAACTCAAGGCTACATTTTTTATACATGTTTAATGAAGTTGGAGATACACCTTTTTTTCCCCAATGATGTATTTCGTTATCAAAGTTTAAATTAGAAATAATGTTTAATTCTTTCTCTTGAATTTTAAAATTATTATCATGAAAAACATATTCCTCTACTGTATTTGATTTATATTCAGAAATTAATTGAGTAATAAATCTACTTTTTTCTCCAACACCAAAATCATTAATGCTTGAGTTGTAAATTAAAGTAACATTTTTGGCCCTCTGCAAAATTCGATAAAAATGATACGAAAAAATCGCATCTCTCTCAGAGTATGTTGGTATTTTGTAATATTTTTTAAGGTCAAAGGGAATTAAAGAATTAGATTCTTTTCCCTTTGGTAAAATGCCTTCATTTACTCCCAAAATAATAACATTTTTAAAGTCCAAGGCCCTACTCTCTAGAATACCCATCAACTGTAATCCTTGTAATGGCTCTCCTTTAAATGGAATAATTTCATTTGAAATTACTTTTTCAATTAGTGCTGAAAGTGTTTTAATATTTGTAGCAAATGGAAAATCATTTAATAATCTTTCTACAACTTCAATAGATTTATCAAAAGTAATTGAAATCTCTATGTCTAACTTATTATTATTTTCAATACTTGATTTTTTTATTAGCGATGATAAGCTTTTGATCTTTTCTAAAACTATTTGTGTATCTGAACTAAATTTAAAGAAACCTTTAAATTTTTCTTTTGAGAGAAACTGCATAATTTGATCGTATGTAATAAAAATCAAGTTGTTTTCAAATACAAATTTTTTTAAATTATTAATGTTAATTGTTGAACTAATCTTTTTAAAATAAGGATCTTCTAAAAATAAAAACAAGTCTTTATAATAACACCCTTCATTTTTATTTTTGACTGAATTTATTACCAAATTTAAAAAGGATGAAATGAAAGAAAAAAACGGGGTTTTTTTAAATTGAGTCCCCATAGTAATATTTAAGTCCCCTACTTTCTCTGGAATATTTTTTAGAACGGGTAATAGTAACCCCTCATCAGCAAGAATTATTGCTGTTTTACTATTTAAAAGATCTTCTGCATCCAAGTTTGATAAAACTAATGAAAGGGCTTGTGCTTGAGCAATATTTTGAGGACAAGAAATAATTTGAAACTTTTCTTTAGGTTTAGAAAGATAATCTCCAATTCCCTCAAAATCTATCTCTTTCCATTTATCCCTTTGCTCTTTTAAAAAGAAAGATGCCTCGTGTTCCTCATTATCAAAATAATATTTATCAGCATCCCAAAAAACTCTAGCTATATTTCTTTGCTTCAAATCATCAATAATTAGATGCTGAGACTTGGTTAAAGCATTTAGACCAACAAACCACACCCTTTCCCATTCAATCTTCAAATCAGCAATTTTTTTTGCTGCAGCTAGATTTGCCATTCCTTGAAAAGCATAATTATACTCAGACAAACTAGACTTAAAATTTTCATATATATAAAATAAAGAATTAAAAAATTCAATGTAATCAATTTGATTTTTTGTTAAATTTTCGTTGGAAAGACTCCACTGATTCACCTCCCAATTTTCTAATTCTTTAACATTTTTAATATTCGTAAACAAAGATTTGGCATCAACCATGTTGGTATCAATGTCATTAAAATCTTGAAGCATAATATTACTCCAATTCAAAAAATCAAGAAACTTGTCGGAATTTGAATTAGATACTTTTAAATAACTGTTATATAAGTAAAATTGAAGAGAGACATTATCAATTACCCTTAAACCCGAAATATTTTCAATAAATTCTTCAATTGAAAAAAATTCAGGCAAAAAAATTGGTTTAGTTATTTTTTTTGAAAGATAATTTTTTAAAAAAACAACAGATCTTTTACTTGGGAGGACCACGGCTATTTTATCCATATTTTTTGGATATTTTTTCAATAACCTTTNAGCAATTTTTTCTAAAAATGGGATCATATCTTTTCTACTTTATTTTTTTGAGAAGTGTAAATCAAGTATAAACTAATATTTTTATACCCCATGTTTTTAAGAGCATTTGAATATTTTACAATTTGTTGATGATGAGATTTATCTTTTTTTCCCGTTTTATAATCGATAACAACCACTTCATTTTCTTTGAATAGAATCCTGTCTGGTATATATGTTTTTCCATTTGGCAACAAAATTTCTTTTTCTGTTTTTACTTGCCATTCTTTGTTAAAAAAGAATAAAATTTCCGGGCATTCAAAAAGAGTATTAATTTCAAAAATTAATTTATCATATTCTGTTTTATTACAGATACCTCTCAAATAAATATCCTCAATTATTTTATCCTTTTCTTCTAAAGAATATATTTTAGATAATACAAAATGAAGTAGTTTTCCCCAATCCTTTTTTTCTTGAGGATTTTCATTATCCCAAAAATCAACAGAAGAATTTTTGAGAGTTAATCTGTCTTCCCAATCATTTACAAGTATTTCTTGCTTATTTATGATTTTTTTACTTTTGGAACTTAGGCTTTTCTTCACTGCTTTTGAGCCTTGAACAAAAGGTTCTTTTTTTATGTAATTACTTGTTAAAGAGTTTATATTAAAATTGTTTAAAGATTTTTTTTCACTTCTTTCAGAAAAAATATAAAGTACATCTTTGGCTCTAGTACAAGCTACATACAACTTATTTAAATTATCTAGAACTGTTAGATCTTTTTCTTTGTTGTATTGTGAAGCATAGTAAGAAAGAGATAAATTTTTGTTTTGACTAATTAATGAATACGGCAGTTGTTCGGAAATTTTTGAGTCGTTTTTAACCCACATTTCTTTTTTTGGCGAGGATATCCAGTTAAATGGAATAAAAACTACTGGAAAGGCAAGTCCTTTTGACTTATGAATCGTCATTAAATTTACAGCGTTAATTTCTTCAGAAATTGTAATTGACTTTGTTTGAGATATTTCTGACCAATAGTCTAAAAATGCAGAAATATTACTTAATTTTTTTTGAGTATATGAATGAACCGTATCAAGAAAGAAATCAACAAATATATCTTTAGTTATTTTTAATGAATCGGTAATATCATATACAATCTCTAATAAAGATTTTTGTAAAATTTTATTTGTGTTTAAATTAAAACCAAGCTCATTTAAAATTTCAACTAATGAAATTTCTTGTTTGACTTTTAAAAAAAGCTGATGAGAACTAATTTTAAAAGCATGTATTTTGTGTAATTTGGCTAAAACAGACACCTTTATTAAATCATCATCATTATTTTGTAAATATTTTAAAACAGAAACAATCAGTTTAACCTTTAAAGATTTAGAAATCAGTAAGCCTTCATTTGAAACAAAAGGAATATTATTAATTGATAGATAGTCTGCAATTTTTTCAATTTCTTTATTTGTATTGCACAAGATTGCCATATCTTTAAAACTGTACATATAATTTTGCACTAAATCATTTACTTCAGCGAAAATATATTTTAGCATTTCTTTATTAAAAACTTCTTTATCAAATAAATTGATATTTATATAACCTCCATCCTCAGCATAAGTAAAATCTTGTTTGTGATTTTTATAAATTTCTATTAGTTCGTCGCTTAAAATATTTTTTGCCTCTGAAAAAAAATTATTGTTAAACTCTATTATATTTTTCTTGCTTCTAAAGTTTTCAGATAAATTTTCGCTTTTATAATGATTAATTAATTTAGCTTGCCATTCAGAAAAATAGCTTAGGCCTGCCCCTTTATATATTTGAGGAAGATTTAAAAATTGTTCAACCTCCCCAGATCGCCATCTGTAAATTGATTGTTTACCATCACCTACAACAATTGATTTGCCAAAATCTAGTGTATCTGCTAAAAGAGGAAGAAAGTTTTGCCACTGTAAAACAGAGGTATCTTGAAATTCATCAATTAAGAAATGATTATACCTTTCTCCTAGCCTTTCAAAAATAAAAGATGAAACTTGAGAGGTAACTATATCATGAATTTTTCTATTAAATGAAGAAAGATGTTCAATATTATTTTCTTTTTTAAAATTATTGATTTCGGAAAATAACTCATTAATTATTATGCTGGGATAAATATTATTTAAGACAGAATTAATTGTTAAATAGTCCTTAAGAATTGTTATAAACTCATCATAATATTTTATTAAATCTAATTTACAATTATCAATTTTTAATTTTTGAGNTTCTTCGAGACTGTTTTTGTACCATATATTATTTTCAATGTTTCTTTTAAATGATTCAGTAGGTATCCAATCCCTGTAGTTTTCACTCAATAATTTTTTGGTAAAGAAATTATAATATGTTCCTCTAATAAAATGTTGTTCAGTCAAGTTTTTTTTTGAAAAGTAGTGAACTACTTCATTTTGTAAAGAGTGAATCTTTTTCATTTGAAAATTTCTTTTTGAAAAAAGTTCATCCTTTATTTTTTTTGTTTGATTAATTGAAATATTACTTTCTAGTAGCTTATTTTCTGATCCTTCAATAAAAAAATGCTTTGAGAAATCTTCCAAATCTTTATGTATATTATAATTGTTACCGTCCGTTATTTTTTGAATAGTAAAATCAACTAAAATATCAGAAAAGGTTTTATTTTCGTCTGATACTTTTTCTAAAATTGATTCAACAACAGGTTGAATGATTTTTGTACTGTCTAGTTCAAGCTCAAAATCACTATTTATTGCTAATTCTCTTGAAAAAGACTTAACTATTTTGTAGGTAAATTTATCTATTGTCTGAATACTTAAATCTGAATAGTTATGGATAATATAAGAATATAGCTTGCTTGATCTTTCAAAAATTACTTCTTTTGAAAGTCCAGTTTTGAATTTTATTTCTTTAAGAACACTGTCAATGTCTTTACTAATTGACAAATTAAATAGATAATGAAGAATCCTTTCCTTCATTTCTTTTGCAGCTTTGTTTGTGAAAGTTATAGCTAATATTTTTCTAAAATAACTCTTGTAAAAAGTATTTTTTCCTAAAGCTAAAGAGATATAATTTACTGCTAAATTGTATGTCTTTCCTGAACCTGCAGATGATCTGTAAACAATAAAATTTTTCACTTGCAGTATTTAGATTGGAGCTATTAAATTTTAATCATTATGAATTTTAGAACCACAATATTTACAGAATAAAGCATCTTCATCATGCCCTTCTTGAGAACAATTAATACATACTTGAGTGCTGATATTTTTTCTAGTTTTCATAATACCAGCAGTTACTATTCCGGTTGGGACAGCTATAATACCATATCCCAACAACATAATTACTGATGCAATCATTTTTCCTATTACAGTTACAGGAACAACAGTTCCATAACCAACAGTAGTTAAAGTTACTATAGACCAATAAATTGAATTAGGGATGTCCTGGAAACCTGGATTTTTTCCACCTAAGCCTTCAAAAATATACATTATAGTTCCTAATATTACAATCAAAAGCAAAACAGAAAGTAGGAAAACAATAATTTTGGGAACCGCATTTCTAAGAGCAATTTGCATAGTATATGCTCCTCTAATGTATCTTTTTAATTTAAAAACTCTAAAAATTCTGATAATTCTGATTGATCTAATTACGGTAAGAGTATGTAAATTAGGAAATGTGAAAATCAAATATGTAGGAAGAATTGCTAATAAATCAATCACACCCATAGAGGAAAAAATATACTTTAGAGGTTTGTTAATTGAATAAATTCTTAAAAAATATTCAATAGTAAAAAGTATAGTAAAAAGCCATTCAAGAGCAAGAAGAAGTGATCCATATTCTTCTTGTATAGATTGTACACTCTCGAGCATAACAACTAAAACAGATAATAAAATTGCTATTAATAAAGCTATATCAAATGCTTTTCCCTTTGGAGTATCAGCCTCAAAAATTATTTGATGTAGTCGATCTCTTGTCATGATATTAGCAAATGTATAGTTTTTTTAACTCAAAAGGNAAATTTAAAAAAAATTTGGTAATTGTTTTATAAACAATTGTTTAACTACATTCTCTCTGGAACATCAATTCCTAATAAAGACATTGCTGATTTAATATTTTCTGAGACTTTTTTTGATAATAAGACTCGAAAAGATATTACATTTTTATCTTTTGCTTTTAAAATAGGAGTGGCTTGATAGTAACTATTATAATCTTTTACTAATTCATAAATATAGTTCGCTACAAGAGCAGGATTATATGATCTAGCAGATTCTTGAATAACTTTTGGATATTCTAAAATACTTTTTATTAAATCAATCTCTCTTTTACTAAGCTTTATCGTTTTTTTAAAATTAAGGTCTTGATTATTTTTTCTCAAAATTGATCTAATCCTTGCATATGTGTATTGAATAAAAGGCCCAGTATTTCCATTAAAATCAATGCTTTCTTCAGGATTAAAAAGCATTCTTTTTTTCGGATCTACTTTTAAAATATAGTATTTTAAAGCGCCCAAAGCAACCGTTTCATCCAGTAAATCTTTTTCTTCTTTTTTAACTTCATCTAATTTACCTAGCTCTGATGATAAAATTGCTGCATTTTTAATCATTTCATTTACTAGATCATCCGCATCAACAACAGTTCCTTCCCTTGACTTCATTTTTCCTGTAGGAAGATCAACCATTCCGTAAGAAAGGTGAAAACAATTTTTTGCCCAAGAAAATCCTAACTTATCTAAAATCAAAAAGAGAACTTTAAAATGATAATCTTGCTCATTACCTACTGTATATGTCATATTTGAAAAATTAAAATCCTCATGTCTGTTTATAGCTGTTCCAATATCTTGAGTCATGTATACAGCAGTTCCATCAGATCTTAAAATTATTTTTTCATCTAAACCTTCAGATGATAAATCAATCCATACAGAACCATCATCTTTGGTGTAAAAAATGTTCTTTTTTAATCCTATTTCAACTACTTTTTTTCCTAACAAATAAGTATCGCTTTCATAATAATTCTTGTCAAAATCAATTCCTAGTTTTTTATATGTCATATTAAAACCTTCATACACCCATGAATTCATTTTTTTCCATAAATCATAAACCTCTTTATCTTTTGACTCCCATTTCAAAAGCATATCCTGAGCTTTTAAGAAAATAGGTGCATTTCTCTCAGCCTCTTTTTTTGGCATGCCACTTTCAACAAGATTTGAGACTTCTTTTTTATATTCTTGATCAAACTTTACATAGTATTTTCCTACAAAATGGTCGCCTTTTGTTTTAGTGCTCATTGGTGTTTCGCCATGTCCAAAATCTAACCAAGCTACCATAGACTTACAAATATGAATGCCCCTATCGTTGATAATCTGAACTTTTTTTACTTTTTCACCACTTGCCTTTATAATTTCTGAGATAGAATTTCCTAGAAAGTTGTTTCTCAAATGACCAAGATGAAGTGGTTTGTTTGTATTTGGAGAAGAAAATTCAACAATATGAACTGGTGAACTATCTTTTGTTTTGGTAAATCCAAAATTTGTTTCTTTGAGAATTTCATTAAATTGAGATAACCATACCTTTTCTTCAATTTGTAGATTTAAGAATCCATTAACAACATTAAATTTTTTTATGTACTTGTGAGAAAGTAATTTATTACCAATTTCAGCACCAGTATTTTCGGGACTTTCCTTTGAAAATCGAGTAAAAGGGAATACAACTAATGTAAGATCCCCCTCAAAATCTTTTCTGGTTTTCTGAAGTTGTATTTCTGAAACACTTTCTTTGTAAAGATCAAATAGAACTTTTTTTATAAATTCAATTAAAATATTTTCCATCATTTTTTCAAAGGTAAAAATATTTCGGCCATCATACATCTAGCACTCCCACCTCCAAAATCTTCGATGGTTTGAAGATTAGAATACAAAATTTCTGAGTATGAATTAATCTTTTTAATTTGCTGTGTTGATAGAATATTATATGCTGATTTTGACATTACAAGATATTTTTTATCCCCTTTTAATTGTAACATATTACCTGCAAATCTATTTACTTGCTGCTCAGTAATCTCAATAATTTCTTTTTTGGACTGTTTTAAAGCTTGAACAACATTCTTTCTTTCGTCTTTGCAGTCAATAGAGTCTAAACAAATAATTGCAAAATCATCAGCTATACACATCATAACATTTGTGTGATATATTGGTAATCTCTTATTATCTACATCTTGATTGGCGCTAAAAATTACAGGAGAGTAATTAAATGATTTACAAAATTTTTGTATTACTTCTTCGCTAGTTCTTGCAGATTTAGCTGCATAGCAAAATTTGTTTTCCCTATCAAGAATCATACTACCAGTCCCTTCTAAATATNTTTCTCTGTCTTCAAAAAAAGAAAAATCTTTAACAGATGCTACCTCAAAAGTTTTTTTCAATTTATCTATTATATCTTGTCTTCTTTCTAGTCTTCGATTTTGCGCATACATAGGGTAGATAATTATTTCTCCATTGGCATGAAAAGATATCCAGTTATTTGGAAAAATAGAATCTGGCTTTTTTGGCTCTTTGGTGTCCTTAAATACAATGACATTAATCTTTTTTGATCTTAAAAGATTCACAAAATCATTAAATTCTTTTAAGGCTTTATCTTGTATTTCTTGCTGAGTTATTTTTTGATTATTTTTTTGGTAATAATTATTAACTGCAGTTTCAGAATTATAATTAAATAAAACTGGCTCAATCATCATTATGCTATTAGTTATTTGACTCATTCTCTAATAAGAGGTAAAGTTGTACATCTCAATAATCCTTCCATTTTAGCAATTTCGTTGAATTTCACTTCCTCCACAATAAAACCCTTTTGTCTTAAATTATCATTTAGTCTACTAAATCCTGTTTCAGAAACTATTACATCATCAGAAATAGAAAAAATATTTGAATTCATTTGATACATTTCCTCTTTTGAAATTTTTATCAACTTTTTATCTCCAAATAAATCGTGAATGTAATCTACATCTGATTTATTTTTGAATCCATCTTCATACAAAATGACAAAGCCATTTCCAATTGGTTGAAAGCAACAATCCAAATGCAAAGCATTTTCTTTTGGGTCAATATCTGATTTTTTAAGTTCAAAAGCAATAACATTTTTTTGAGGAAATATTGTTTTCATTTGTTTAATAGCTGCTTCATTTGTTCTGGCAACTTTATATTTTTTAAAATCGTCTTCTTTTGAAAATCCAATAAAGATATTTTCTGAATTAGGTATTACGTCCCCACCCTCAATTCTACAGTTTTTTTCCATCCTTATCACATCTTGGGGATTTATTTTTGAAATTATTTTTTCAATTGCGCTGTACTCTTTTTGTCTGTCCTCTATGATATTTGAAACAACTATTTTATTTCCAATAACAAAAGCTAAATCTCGTGTGAAAATTTGATTATAATTTTCAATTATTGAAGGTTTAAGAATCTTAACATCATATTTTTCTAAAACATTAGAAAAATTTTCTAACTCTTGTATGAGTTCATTTTCTTTTGGAAATGTACCTTTAATAACATGTTCTTTTGATTTTGGATCATAACATTCCTCGACCTTTGGGGTCCCTCCAAAACTCTGAGCAATTCCTAAAATTACAGTATTTAATTTACCAAATTCGTTATTTACGTTAACTGAGATCATATGAGTTGCAAATTTAAAAAAGCCATTTACTATTAGATTAAAATTATTAACAATTTAATGGTAAAATAATAGAAATATAAAAGTAAGCTGTGTTTATCTATTTGTATTTTTGAACTAGCAAAATATGAAGAAAAAACTAAAACTTAAAACAAGTAAAAATAATTTTCTAGATAAACTTAAAGCTCCATTTGTCAATAGAAATAATCAAATAGTGTTAGCTAGTTTTTTAGTTCTTTTATCACTTTATCTTTTAATAGCCTTTACCTCATTTTTTATAAACTGGCAAGCAGATAACAGCATAGTTCTTGACAATAGTTTCTCTAACATAATAACAAGTGAGGAAGTAAAAAATGCTCTTGGTGGTTTAGGTGCATACTTATCTCATACATTGATTTATAGATTTTTTGGGATATCAGCATATTTTATTTCCATATTCACATTACTTCTTGGGCTTAGAATTTTTGGACTGAGAAAAATTTCTGTTTTAGATATTTTGTTTCATTTAATTTTAGGACTAATTTATATACCTGTCTTCATTTTTCACTTTTATGAAAGTGCCTTACTTTCTGGAGGCCTTGGAATCAACACTCAATATTTATGTAAAAATGCACTTGGTGAAATCGGAACAACATTACTTTTAATAACAATTCTTTTTATATATATACCTCTAACATTAAACATAAAAACAAGTGAGGTAATCGAACTTTTTAAAGTTATTTTTAATAAGATTAAAAAACTCAAACCTGCTTTGAAAAAAAGTAACTCTTCAATTGGAACAGAAAAAACTGCAGAAAAAATAATAGAAAAACGAGTTGAAGAATTATCCGAAACAAAAGTTATTAATACAGAACCTCAAGTTTCTGAAGATATTACTGACTCTAAAGTCAATGAAAATTTAGAAAGCTCCAATGATTTAAACGAACATGTTGATGAAACAGAAAATAATATTGCCATAGAAATCAACAAAACAGATAATGAAGAAAAGCTAAGCGAAGATGAGATAAATAGAAAATTAGAAGAGCTTGGTGATTATGATCCAACACTTGAACTTTCTTCATATAAAATGCCCGGTATTGATTTATTAAATAATTACGGAGACAGTGAAATCAAAATTGACAAAGATGAGTTAGAGGATAAAAAAAATAAGATTGTTGAAACCTTAGGACATTACAAAATTGGAATTTCTTCAATAAGCGCAACTGTTGGCCCAACAATAACACTTTATGAAATTGTTCCAGAAGCGGGAGTAAGGATTTCAAAAATTAAAAATCTAGAAGATGACATTGCTTTAAGTCTATCAGCAGAAGGAATTAGGATAATTGCACCAATTCCAGGTAAAGGAACAATAGGTATTGAAGTACCGAATAAAAATAAAAATACGGTTTCTATGCTTGAGGTTTTGTCCTCTGAAAAATTTCAAAATAATGAAATGGCCTTACCAATTGCATTTGGGAAAACAATTTCAAATGAAACTTATTTAGTTGATCTAGCCAAAATGCCTCACCTTTTAATGGCGGGAGCAACAGGTCAAGGAAAATCAGTTGGCCTAAATGCGGTGCTTGCATCATTACTTTATAAAAAACATCCATCCCAAGTTAAATTTGTCTTAATAGACCCAAAAAAAGTAGAACTTACATTATATAACAAAATAGAAAGACATTATCTAGCAAAACTTCCTGATCAAGAGGATGCAATAATAACTGATACTAAACAGGTGGTCAATACAGTTAACTCACTATGCATTGAAATGGATGAAAGATATGAATTATGTAAAGCTGCAAATTGCAGAAATATAATTGAGTACAACAAAAAATTTATTTCTAGAAAATTAAATCCAAATAAAGGTCATCGTTTTTTACCATATATTGTTTTAGTAATTGATGAATTTGCTGATTTAATTATGACTGCAGGAAAAGAAATTGAAACTCCTATTGCCAGACTTGCTCAATTAGCAAGAGCAATTGGAATTCATTTGATAGTAGCAACCCAAAGACCGTCTGTAAATGTTATTACTGGCTTAATTAAAGCTAATTTTCCAGCTCGTGTAGCTTTTAGAGTTACCTCGACAACCGACTCAAGAACAATAATGGATGCAAAAGGAGCAGAACAATTAATAGGAATGGGTGATATGCTCATTTCCACAGGAAGTGACTTAACCAGGCTTCAATGTGCATTCATTGATACACCAGAAGTTGAAAAAATATGTGATTTTATTGGTTCCCAAAGAGCATACCCACAAGCTCATATGCTTCCAGAATACGAAGGAGAAGGAGAGGTTATTGGAACAACAGCAGACCTTGATGATAAAGATGCCCTATTTGATGAGGCGGCAAGAACAGTTGTTCAATCACAATCAGGATCAACCTCATTAATACAAAGAAAATTAAGACTTGGATATAACAGAGCTGGACGAATTATTGATCAACTTGAAGCTGCAGGAATTGTAGGGCCATTTGAGGGAAGCAAAGCAAGACAAGTTTTAATTAAAGATATGCTTGAACTAGATGATTTACTAAAAAATTTAAATAATGAAGAATAGGATTTTAATAATTATATTTATAATGTTCCAATTAATATCTTTTGGACAAGATGATAAAGCTAATGATATTTTAAAACAACTGAGTGAAAACACTAGATCATATGAAACAATGGATGTAGATTTTGATTTTAATTTTGTTAATCTCTCACAAGACATTAATGAAGCTCAAAAAGGNAATATTAAAATCCATAAAAATAAATTCCGCCTAAACCTAAACCAACAATTAATTATAAGTGATGACAGCACACAGTGGATTTTTCTTAAAGAATCAAATGAACTTCAGATAATGGAGTACGATTCTGAAGATGATATGCTTAGCCCAAATAAGTTATTTACTATATATGAAAACGGTTACAAAAGCAATTATGTTGAAACGACAGAGAGTAATCATNTAATTGATCTATTTCCAATTGAAAGTAATGAATTTAAAAATATACAAATACAAGTTGATATAAATAAAATCCAATTGAAAAAAATAATATTATTTGANAAAAATGGGGGTAGTTTTTCCTATGTAATTACTCGATTTGAAACAAATAATGATTTAGCTTCCGAATTATTTAANTTTAATGTAGAAGATTANAATGATGTTGAAATTATCGATTTAAGATAAATGAAAAAGTTTAGTTTTTTTTTAATTTTTCTTTGTTTTTCATTTTCAAAAACTTTTTCTCAAGAAAGCTTTACATTAAGTGGATATATTTCTGATCAAAGAAATGGTGAAAATATAATTGGAGTAAATGTTTACTGTTTGGATCTTAAAAAAGGTGTAACATCTAATACATATGGATTCTATAGCTTAACTCTCCCTAGAGGAGAATATGAAATCTCATTCTCATATATTGGATATAAAACACAGAGTTACAAATTAAATCTCAATCAAAATATTACTAAGAATATATCATTTGACATAGAGTCATTTACGGTTGGTGAAATACAAGTAAGAGGAGAAGCAAATATTATAAATAAAACTCAAACATCGTTAATCGAAGTTCCNATTGAACAGATTAAAACAATACCTGCACTTTTAGGTGAGGTCGATATCATAAAGGCCATACAACTTCTTCCAGGAGTTCAGTCTAGCGAAGGAACTTCAGGTTTTTATGTAAGAGGTGGCGGTCCTGATCAAAATTTAATTTTATTGGACGGAGTTCCAGTTTATAATGCATCTCATATTGGTGGTATTTTTTCAGTTTTTAATGCTGATGCAGTTAAGTCAGTGAGATTAACAAAGGGAGGTTTTCCAGCAAGATTTGGTGGTAGACTTTCCTCAGTTCTTCAGATTGACATGAAAGAAGGAAATTCCAAGCAATTTAAAGGGGATTTTACAGTAGGTCTAGTATCATCTAAATTTACTTTAGAGGGGCCAATAATAAAAGATAAAACCTCATTTATAATATCCGGTAGAAGAACATATATTGATCTTATAGCTGCACCTTTTGTTAATGCAGCCTCAACTCCGGGTTCNTCGACTGACCTAATTTTATATTTCTATGATTTGAACGCAAAAATAAATCATAAAATTTCCAAAAAAAATAGAATCTTTTTTAGTGCCTATACTGGAAAAGATAAGCTAGGNATTGATTTTTCNGAAGATTACAGTGATCAGTTTTCTNCAGAAGAAACTAGCTTAAATTTTGGTTTAGGTTACGGAAATATTACATCTACTTTAAGATGGAATCACCTATTTAATGATAAACTATTCAGTAACACAACTCTAACATACAGCAGGTACTCATTTAATACTAATTTTGGAGTTTCCTCCATATATCGTGAAAATAATGAAGCGGAAAGTTGGGATATTGATTTTGGATATATTTCTGGTATTGAAGATTTAGGTGCCAGAATAGACTTTGACTATATCCCAAACCCAAATCATGAAATTAAATTTGGTGCATCTTACACTAATCATTACTTTTTTCCTGGTGAAACCTCACTTTCTATAGAAGAGAGACAACCTAATGTGAGTGATAACTTTTCACTAGATACAACTATTAATTTTTCAGATAATGTAAGAGCAAATGAAACATTTTTCTATGTAGAAGATAATTTAAGTATATCCCCAAGATTGAAAGCAAATATTGGGATGCATATGGGAATNTACAATTCAAATAACGTAACTAACAATAATGCACTAAATACNAATGCCTTGGGTGATATTTATGACAACAATAATTGGTCTTTTCAACCAAGAGTCTCTGCAAGATATTTAATTAACGACAAATGGTCAGTTAAAGGATCTTATGCTGAAATGACTCAAAATATTCACTTATTGTCTAATTCTTCTGTTGGCTTCCCAAGTGACATTTGGGTTCCAGCAATAAATAGTGTTCCATCACAAAAATCAAAACAATGGGCAGGAAACATTTCAACAGAAATTTTTGGAGGTAATATTGAATTAAGCTTAGAGGGTTATTATAAAACAATGGATAATCTAATAGCATATAAAGCAGGCTATTCAAATCTTAGAAATACTGAACCATGGCAGAATTCTGTTGAAACTGGAGGTAAAGGAGANTCATATGGTGCTGAGCTTCTTATTCAAAAGAAAAAAGGTAAAACAAGTGGTTGGATTGGTTATACTTTATCATGGACTAATAGAAAGTTTGAAAATATTAATTTTGGAGAATGGTACCCATACAAGTTTGATAGACGTCATGATTTTTCTGTTGTTCTCTCACATAAGTTTAATGAAAAATGGGATGCTGGTGTAACTTGGGTTTATGGAACAGGAAATGCAACGACTTTCCCGCAAGCAATATATCTTGGGCTACCATATAATAATTCTCAAGAGATTGATTATGTTGAATATTATGGAAATAGAAATTCTACAAGACTTGATGCTTATCACCGCTTAGATGTCGGATTTAATAAAACAAAAAAGAAAAAAAGAATAACAAAGATTTTATCGTTTGGAGCTTATAATGCATACAATAGAAAAAATCCATTCTTTGCTTACTTAACATACGAGAGAGGCAGAAGAGTAGCAAAGCAGGTATCTCTATTTCCTATAATACCTTCAATTTCGTACAGAATACAATTTTAAAATGAAAAAAGAAAAATTAATTATAATCTTGCTTGCCATAACATTTTCATGTAGTAACATGGAGACAATTGTTGATTTGGAAATCCCTCCTCATGAATCTGTTTTAGTTCTTAATGGAAGACTTGACACTGATCAACAAATTAAAGTGTTAGTATCAAATTCTGTTGGAGCATTTGATTTGTTTAGACCAACAATGGTTAATGATGCAAATGTTACTATATATGAAGATGGGACTTTATTGGGAAATTTAGAAATCGATTTAAATGATACATTATCACTTGAAATAAATGATGGTGATTGGAGCACATACTCCACCATTAATATGAATTATTATAAATTAAATTACATTCCAAAAAAAGATAAATCTTATTTAATTGAAGTAGAACATCCAAACTATAATTCAATTTCAGCTTCAACTTATGTTCCTGATGATATTGATCTTTATAATATTTCTATTGATTCATCCGACAGTGGCGATAGAATTAACTTTCAGTTTAGTTTTGATGATAAATCTAATGTTGATAATTTTTATTCATTAGCAATAGATGTTAGCTGCACAAAAACATGGGATGATTATTGGGGATATGGTTATGAAGAATTTACCTATGATGGTTTTGTGGAAATGAATTCGAATGATCCATCTTTTCCAATAAATAATATTTTTGAAGGATATTCCTTCACTGGTGAGAGAGTTATTTTTACTGATGCGTTATTTAATGGTCAACAAAAAAATATTTCTATTGATATCTTTACTGATGATTTTAAATATGATGACTGTGATACAATAAAATTTGAATTTGCAACATTTAGTGATGATTCATACAAATATTACAATTCATTATCTGAACAGAGATCCAGTGGTGATGCTGATATTTTTGGTGGCGAGGTTGTACCGGTATACACAAATGTTGAAAATGGGTTGGGAATTCTTATTTCTAAAAATGCACAAGAGGTTTTTGTAAAACCAAATTAGTTCTTTGCTCTTTCTAAAAAGAAGTCTTTGTAGTGAACTATGGGTGAATTAATATTTACTTTACCAGACTTTATTCTGAAATTTTCAAAATTGTATAGACTTTCTTCAACACAAAAGTGCATCATGATACTATACGCTACATATGAAAACCTTGTTGGGCTGGCAAGATACTTATCCTCAAACTTATTTAAAAATAAACTATCTCTTTTTGTAAGTTGATTAAAGTAGTATGGATCAGGAAAATGAACGTCTAAATGCATTAGATTTTCAATGTCTAAATGGTCATAGTTTTTAATATTTGAAAGTCCAAAAACTGTAAAAGAAGAGTCAATACCGCCTAGTGTCCCTAGCATTCTAGAAACAAAAGATTTATTATTGGATGGTAAAATAACAATTTGTGTATCTAAAAATTGATGTCTTATGCTATCAATGTGAGTATAAATCATATTCATTTTTGAGATGTTATTTTTAGACTTATCTAGCTTTCTTTCCATGAACATAGCTAAACCTTTTTCCTTCTCATCATAACAAATAATTATATTTTTTGAAATATATTTTTTATCAATAAAATCACTGATTATTTTTGTTTGATTCTTAAATGGAGTATTTATCATAAAAGAATTGGAATGATTTTTTAAAAATTCAGTAGATTTTGAAAGTGGTGATATAATAATTTTATTTTTGTCATTTCCGTATTTTTTACTCACCAAATCCATATTTCTCGAATAAATTGGGCCTATAACAATATCTACTGTATCTAAAACCTTAGATTTTATTATCTCAACTGTTTTGGAAGAATCGTTTCTTGTATCCAAAACAATCATATCAATCCCAATACCTAATTTTTTAATTGTATCTAGTGAAAGATTAATTCCTTGCATAAATTCTAATGCCATTTTTGATTTTCCTAATACAACCTCTGAGGCCTCTTCTCTATCCTCAAATGAGGCCACAAGAGTATCATTTAGATTTATATAAAAAGGAAGTAACAAGGCAATTTTAAACTTTTTATTAGTTTTTTTGATATCAGAAGATTCAACATTAATATTGATTGGAATAAATAAAGATTGTCCGCTNTAAAGCTTAGTACTAGTTTCATTAGTTTCTAGTATTTTGTTTACCGACACATCATAAATTTTTGAAATTATATCAATCGTTTCTCCAAATTCGACGATATGTTTAACATAAAAATTGTTATTTATAAAAATGGTATCACCATTTTGCTGTGCAATAGAAAATTTGCCAACTAAAAAAATAATAAAAAAAATGAAATATTTTTTTATTCCCATTCTATTGTTGCTGGAGGTTTTGAACTTATATCATATACTACTCGGTTGACTCCATGAACTTTATTGATTATGTCATTTGATACATTGGATAAAAAATCATAGGGTAAATGAACCCAATCTGCTGTCATACCATCAGTTGATTCAACCGCTCGAAGTGAAACAACATTTTCATATGTTCTTTCATCACCCATGACTCCAACTGATTGAACGGGCAAAAACATGGCTCCCGCCTGCCATACTTTGTCATAGAGATTTTCCTCCTTGAGTGATGAAATAAAAATATGATCTACTTCTTGTAAAATCTTTACTTTTTCTTCTGTTATTTCACCAAGAATTCTAATTGCCAGACCTGGGCCAGGAAAAGGATGCCTTGACAAAATACTATCATCTATTTTTAGTGCCTTACCTATTCTTCTAACTTCATCTTTAAAAAGTAAATTCAAAGGCTCCACTATTTTAAGCTTCATAAAATCCGGCAATCCTCCAACATTATGATGAGACTTGATTGTTGCAGATGGTCCACCTGTTGCAGAAACAGATTCAATAACATCTGGATAAATTGTTCCCTGAGCTAACCATTTAACATCATTTATAAGACCAGCCTCACTATCAAAAACATCAATAAACTTAGCTCCAATTGCTTTTCTTTTCTTTTCTGGTTCACTGATATTTTTTAAAACATTGTAAAATTCATCTTTTGCATCAACACCTTTTACATTTAGTCCCATCCCTTTATATTGATTCAAAACATTTTCAAATTCGTTTTTTCTAAGCAAACCATTATCAACAAAAATGCAATATAGATTGCTTCCAATAGCCTTGTCTAATAAAACCGCAGCAACAGATGAGTCNACTCCTCCNGAGAGTCCTAATACAACTTTATCTTTTCCAATCTTTTGTTTTAACTTGTTAATTGTACTTTCAACAAAAGAGTCCGGAGTCCAATCCTGACTAAATTTACATATATCAATTAAAAAATTCGAAATTAATTTTTGGCCATCTTTTGAATGATATACCTCTGGGTGAAACTGCAATCCATAAATATCTCTTTCTTTAACTTTATATGCTGCAATGTTAACTTCTTTAGTTGAAGCAAGTAATTCAAATTTTTCTGGAAGTTTTGTGATTGTATCTCCATGACTCATCCAAACCTGTGAATTTTGAGAAAAATTCTTAAAAAGAATTGATCTTGCACTTAATGAAGATAAATTAGCTCTTCCGTATTCTCTAATCTTTGAAGGCAAAACTTCTCCACCATTGAAATTTGCTAAAAATTGTGCACCATAGCAAATGGCAAGAACAGGAATATGCAATTTTAAAATATCAAATAATGGTTTTGGACAATTTTTATCTCTNACTGAAAAAGGTGATCCAGAAAGAATAATAGCCTTTACGCTATTGTCCAAATTAATATCTTTATTGTATGGATGGATTTCTGAGTAAATATTTAATTCTCTAACTCTTCTTGCAATGAGTTGAGTGTATTGAGATCCAAAATCTAGAATTATGACTTTCTCGTTATCCATTTTGATTACTATCCATTTCTAAAATTACAAAATTAGCGTCTAGAGGGTTTAATGTTGAAATTAAACTTTTTATAAAGTTATCCCCATATTTTAAATACATTGATATTAGATTTTCGTGTCTCTCCTGAAGTTTATTATTGGGAAATAAAATTTTATGTAATTTTTTAATTTTTAAAATTTCATTTTCTTTTTGTTTTTTTAAACTTCTTAAAACTTTTTTATCAAATTCTTCAAATGAATTTTTTGTTTTCTTTTCAAAAGCCTTAAGTGAAGAAATTAGATTTTGATCTTTTAATTTTCCTTCTATTGAAGAAAATAAGGTATTCAAATTTGAAAGTTCATTGGCTAGATCTATATCTTCATTTAAATTCTTTAGATATTTTTTATTTACTAAATCAATNTTTTCAAAGAAATCATTGATGGATATATTTAGTTTGTCAATTAGTATTTTTTGATTCGAATCTAATATTAATACTGAGTTTCTAATAACTAAAGAGGGCATTGTAAGATCTAGATACTTAAAAACATCAACCAATTGTAACCAATATGATATTTCAGCACCTCCCCCAATATATGCTATATTTGGAATTATTTTTTGTTGATATATCGGTCTTAACAAAACATTTGGACTAAAAACCTCTGGCTTATTTTTGATTTCTTCTTTGCTTATACTAGATGTTATTCTATTACGACTTTTATTATCTATTTTAAAAAAATTAATTGGACGTACATGAGCTTGTATATGATATTTTTCTAAAATTTTAGCATTGGTTTTTTCAATAATTTTTAAAAAAGTATTTTGATTAATATCTTCATCTATTATGTCAACAATTTTTTCTTTCAGTCTTTTATCATCACCGTCGATTATCAAAATACCATATTTNCCAAANANAGANTTTATAATATTNCGAGTTGCTTCGGCTAAGNTAAATTCTGGCCTNTATGAACTTTTTAATANATCAATTATTTTTGATGAATTATCATTTGGTGATATTAAATCTGTTATTTGAGAAATTAATNCCTCAANTCCANTTAAACTCATTCTTCCNACTGGACCACCACTTGATGCATTCCATTTTATATTATTCTGAAAAAGATTAATAGAACTTACTTCCTCAAAATCATGATCTTCACTAGCTAGCCAAAAAAGTGGAACAAAATTATATGATGGATAAGTCTTATTTAATTTGTTACTTAAGTTTATCGCACTAACAATTTTGTATATAAAATATAATGGACCAGTAAATAAACACAGCTGATGACCAGTAGTTATAGTAAATGTTTTTTTATTTTTAACTGATTCTAAATTTGAAGAAGATAATTCTGATAAATTAATGTTAGTATTTTGATCTTTTAATACTTCATACAATAGTTCTCTGTCGACATCACTATAACTATTTTCATTAATTTTTTTTTCAAATTCATCAAGATTTGGAAAATTACANTTCAAATCTGAAACCTCAAGATTTTGGCTTATGAAATCAAGAACTAATTGATTAAACCTATTAGTATCCTTGTATGATATTTTTGATGTTTTCAAAATTAGGTTTTCATAATAAAGCCTCCAGCAACTAAATCGTTACCATCATAAAAAGCTGCTGANTGTCCCGGCGCTATTCCTTGAACTTTATTGTGAAAAAGGACTTTTAAATTACCATTTTCATTATGTATAGTTGCAATCTCACCAACATGTTTATACCTTATTTTTACTAGCAATTCTGTTCCATCCTCGATACTTGAACTCTTTACATAATTTATGTTTCTCACAAACATTTCTTGCTTTTTCAAATCTTCTTTGGTTCCAACAACAACTATATTTTCTTTTTCTTTTATCCCTACAACATATGAAGGTTCGCTTCCTAAAGAAACTCCAATTTTTCTTTGACCAATTGTATAGAAAGGATATCCATCATGCTTTCCCAATACTTCACCAGAAACAGATACAAAATCTCCTCCTTTGACTTTTTCTTCCAAACCACTTACTCTTCTTTTTAAAAATCCTCTGTAATCATTATCAGGTATAAAACAAATCTCATAACTTTCACTTTTTTTGGCTAACTCTTTATATCCTCTGTCAATTGCCATTTGTTTTATATCTTTCTTGTGGAATTTTCCCATAGGAAAAATAGTCCTTTTTAGACATTCTTGAGTCACACCCCACAAAACATAAGATTGATCTTTACTTTCATCTAATCCTTTAGAAACAACATATCTGTCATTTTGTTTTCTTATCTGGGCATAATGTCCAGTTGCTATATATTCACAACCTAACATATCAGCTCTTTTTAATAAAGCTTCCCATTTAATATGAGTGTTACATAAAACACATGGATTTGGTGTTCGACCTGCAACATATTCATCTACAAAATTGTCAATTATATAATCTCCAAACTCATCTCTAATATCTAGAATTGTATGAGGAAAACCACANTCAACAGCAAGCTGACGNGCATCATTAATTGAATCTAGACTACAGCAACCAGTTTCTTTTTTTGAGCCACCAGAGGAAGCATAATCCCAAGTTTTCATGGTAATTCCAATAACTTCATACCCCTGTTCATGCAATAAAAGTGATGCCATTGTACTATCAATTCCACCGCTCATAGCCATTAAAACTTTTCCTTTACTCATCGTAATTAATTATTGTATCTTTTACTCCAGTCTCATTATTATAAATCCATTTACCTACCTTGATATCATTATCATATAATCCTGAAGAATATATTGTTCCATCTGGAAAGTAATAAATTTGCTTCCCGCTTCTTTTGCCATCTATATACGTTCCCTCCAACTTTAAATTGCCATTTAAAAAGTACTGTTTCCATTTTCCATTTAATACATTTTTAACATATGTTTTTTCTTCATATAATAACCCCTCATCATAAAATGTTTTTACACTTCCATTCAAAATTCCTGCAGTGTATGTTTCTTGTAAAATCAAAACACTATCGCGATTGTAATAATTCCAAGTACTATCCTTAAGCTCATTTACATACAATCCTGAAGCCTTTAAAGCACCATTCTTATAAAACATATGAGTTGCCGCAGCTAAACCATTGTGAAAAAATTCTTTTTCAAGTTGAAGTTCACCGCTTTTATAGTAGTAGTAAAAAATACCTGTAGGTATATCATTGTTAAACTGACCTGAATATCTTAGTTTACCATTTTCATAATTTTTTTTCCATATGCCCTGTTTTTGTCCATCAACATTAAATTGGTTGATGTCTTGGGCGTTTAATGATATAGAAATAGAAAATATTATGAATAAAAAAATTTTCACTTTAATTTTTTTGCAAATATAAAAAGAAAAGAAAAGAATAATTTTCTAATTAATTGACCAGTTCTTCAATTGCATTTACAAGAGATTGCCATGAAAATCTCATTTTTTCAAATGAAGTGTTTTTTTCAAATTCTTTTTCTCTTTTGTTAACATAAAAATCTTCTATTGCATCAGCAATTTCTGTAGGGTTTTGAGAGGTAACGTAACCAACTTTTTTATGGGGAACTATTTCAGCTAAACCTCCAACATCTGTCACAAGCATAGGTCTTTCAAAATGGTATGCAATTTGAGTAACACCGCTTTGTGTAGCTGTTCTATAAGTTTGTGTTATCATATCAGAGGCACAAAAGTAATTTTTCACATCTTTTTCATCAATAAAATCACTTCTTAAAATNATATTTTTTTCAATGTCAAGCTCTTTCATNAGATCTAAATAATAATCAANANTATCATAAAATTCACCAGCTACTATCAGCTTAACCCCTAAATCNTTAATCCTTTTATCAGACATAGCTTGAAGCATTAAATCTAGACCCTTGTATTTTCTTACAAAACCAAAAAAAAGCAAATAATTATCTTCAANATTTAATTTTAGATTCTTTTTGGCTCTTTCTTTGTCTANNTTTTTTCCGAAAGTATCATAAATAGGGTGAGGAACAAATTTCTTTTTTTCAGAATTGGTAAATTGAGATAGTTCTTCTAGTACTGATGCAGACAATGTAAGAAAAGCATCACATGCAGAAACAAAATATTTAGTTAAGTAAAAATCTCCAAATCTTTTTTCATGTGGTATAATATTATCAGTAATTGCTAAAATTTTAATTTTCTTNTGTAAAAGTCTTGCNATTGTTCCAAGACATGGTGCCATAAAAGGAAGCCAGTAACGAATAATAACGTAATCTGGTTTCTTCTTATTTATTGTTTTAGCAACACTGACCCAATTTAATGGATTAACTGAATTAATGAGATCTGTAATTATAATATCTTCTGGTGGATCAGAACTTTCGTACTGGGTTTTTCCAGGAAACAAAAAAGATGGATATTGAAGTTTAAAAGAAATAACTTCTACTTCGTTTCCACTTTTTTTAAAAGCTTTTGCTAAACTATTATTAAAATTTGCTATTCCACCTCTGTAGGGATAAGCAGGACCAATTATAATTACTTTTTTTTCAGACAAAATCTAGATCTCCTTTTCGATTTGATAGTTATTTCTATCATTTGAATTTCTAGAAATCATCTCAGAAATAAACCCAGCAAGAAAAAGTTGAACTCCTATAATCATTGAAGTTAAAGCAATATAAAATATTGACATGTCTGCAATGTTCTTTGCAACAACATCGTTACTTATTGCATATAATTTTTCGATAACAATATATCCAAAAATTCCAAAACCTAAAATGAACATGATTGTACCTATAACCCCAAAAAAATGCATTGGTTTCTTACCAAATCTTGTAACAAAAGTTATCGTTAACAAATCAAGAAAACCATTCACAAAACGTTCTAAACCAAACTTTGTCTCACCATATTTTCGACTTTGGTGTTCAACGACTTGTTCAGTTATTTTAGCAAAACCTGCCCACTTTGCAAGCACAGGAATGTATCTATGCATTTCACCATGAACCTCAACACTTTTAACAACTGTGTTTCTATATGACTTTAGACCGCAATTAAAGTCATGCAAATAAATTCCAGATGCTCTTCTGGCAGCCCAGTTAAATAATTTAGTTGGNATTGTTTTTGATATGGGATCGTATCTTTTTTGCTTCCAGCCAGAAACTAAGTCAAAACCATCTTTCATGATTTTATTATACAGAGCTGGNATTTCATCTGGGCTNTCNTGNAGATCAGCNTCCATAGTTATNACCACATCTCCACTTGCTTTTTGAAAACCAATATTTAGTGCTGCGGACTTTCCGTAGTTTCTTCTAAATTTGACTCCTTTTATTGCAGGATTTTTAGTTGAGATATCCTCAATTACATTCCAAGAATTATCTTTGCTTCCATCATCAATCAAAAAAACCTCATATGAATAACTATTTTGAATCATTACTTTTTCAATCCATGAGCANAACTCAGGAAGTGATTCTTCTTCGTTAAAAAGNGGAATAACAATTGAAATATCCATAAAAATTATATCATAAAATTTGGATCCTGCTTCTTAACAAAAAAAGATATGATTAAAGAATAGAAAAAGCCCATAAATGTTCCTCCAAGCACTGACAAAGTTATCATCCACTGAGGTTGTAACATTTTTTGAGTCATAGAAAGTGCCATATCTAAATCTTCGTCAGAAATTTCAGGATTTGAAAACAAAATTTCC
This sequence comes from Flavobacteriales bacterium, assembly GCA_002715885.1. GTDB lineage: Bacteria > Bacteroidota > Bacteroidia > Flavobacteriales > BACL11. Next base: position 27,126 of record PBAG01000013.1, read on the forward strand.
TGCTCTGCAACTTTAATAATATTTTCTAAATATTCAGGATTAATAAAAGTCACAAATAAAAATGTATAAAATGCCAAAATAACAGATGCAAAAAAAACAACAGAAGTTCCTATTTTAAGACTTTGACTGTAAGAAATATATCCCCCATTTAAATTATCTCTATATGCTTTAACAGAATAAACAATAGCACCTATCATTAAAAAGTTGTTGAGTAATGAAGGAACTATAGATTTTTGCTCTTCAAGTCCNAGTAAATAAACAATAAATGATATGACAATTAGGCCCAATCCCAAGATAAGCCCCATAATTCATTGAAAATTTCCTGGTATCCATATTTTAATTTTTTACAAATATAGAAAATAGATACTAAGAAAAATTTTGATGTATGCTAGATTATATTATTTTTGCTCCGAAGGGTAAGTCTTGTACGACCAGCTCCTTATGAACTCCCCCAGGACAGGAATGTAGCAAGGGTAATAGGTTGTAGCGGTGCGATACAAATAGCTTACCCTTTATTTTTAGCTTATTCTACTCCATCCCATTCTTTCTCTTGCATACGGTCTGTAAAATCTAGCAATATTTATATTTTCTGATTTCAACAAATCAAAATCATCATTTACTANCTNNAGTGCTTGTTCTCTTGCATGAANTAAAATCTTGTTGTCTTTAACTAAATCAGCTATTTTAAAATTTAACATACCGCTTTGTCTAGTTCCCATCATGTCACCTGGGCCTCTAAGTTTCAAATCAACTTCTGCAAGCTTAAAACCATCGTTTGTATCAATCATAGTTTGTAATCTTGTTTTACCATCTGCNCTAATCTTGTGACCACTCATTAANATACAATANGATTGATTNGCACCCCTTCCTACACGTCCTCTTAGTTGATGAAGTTGAGATAATCCGAATCTTTCTGCGCTTTCAATAATCATAACTGATGCATTAGGTACATTAACACCAACCTCTATTACAGTGGTTGCAACTAAAATATCTGTTTTTCCTTCAACAAACCTTTTCATTTCATATTCTTTGTCTTCAGCCTTCATTTGTCCNTGTACAACACTAACTTGGAAATCAGGAAGTGGAAACTCTCTAACTATTGAATCAAATCCTTCAATTAAATTTTTATAGTCCAGTTTTGCACTTTCATCAATTAGTGGAAATACAATATAAATTTGTCTTCCAAGGCTAATTTGTTCTCGCATGAACCTCAAAATCTTTAGCCTATTTGAATCGGACCTCCACAAAGTTTTAATCTCTTTTCTACCAGGTGGTAATTCATCAATGATAGATACATCCAAATCACCATATAATGTCATTGATAATGTTCTGGGTATTGGAGTAGCGGTCATAACCAAAACATGAGGAGGATTAATATTTTTTTTCCAAAGTTTGGCTCTTTGTGCAACACCAAAACGATGCTGTTCATCAATTACTACAAATCCCAAGTTAGAGAACTTAACATTATCTTCAAGAAGCGCATGCGTGCCTATCAACAAATTTATTTGTCCACCTTCTAATTTTTCTAATAAAATTCTTCTTTCCTTAGTTTTTTTTGAGCCTGTTAAAATATCTATTTCAATATCTAATTTAGATAGTTCATCAGAAATAGTTTTAAAATGTTGTTGAGCAAGTATTTCAGTTGGGGCCATAATACAAGCTTGAAATCCATTATCAATTGCAATTAACATACTTAAAATAGCAACAATTGTTTTACCACTTCCAACATCTCCTTGCAACAATCTATTCATTTGTTGATTTCCCCTGACGTCCTTTCTTATCTCTTTCAATACTCTTTTTTGGGCATTGGTTAAAGGAAAATCAAGATAATTATTGTAATAATTATTAAAAAAATCTCCAATTTCAGCAAATGAGTATCCTTTGGACTTCGTCTTTCTAATAAGTTTTGATTTCAATAAATGTAGTTGTAAAAAAAATAATTCTTCAAATTTTAATCTCTTTTGAGCTCTTTCTAAAACCTTTAAATCTTTTGAAATATGAACATTTATCAAAGCATTTTCTTTTTTTGGCAACTTAAATTTTTCTAATATTTCATCTGACAGGTTTTCCTCAATGTTATTTTTTATTAATGGNATTAGATTTTTAATAAGCTTAGAAATTGCTCTACTGTTCAATCCTTTGTTCACTAATTTTTCAGTTGATGAATAGACACCATATAATCCTTTTAAATCATTTATATTATCGTCTAAAGCATCGAGTTCAGGATGAACTAAGCTTGGTTTACCAGAGTAAAAAGAAGGCTTTCCAAANACAATATAGTCTTTTTCTAGACTTAAGTTTTGTTTAATCCACTTAATGGATTTAAACCAGATAAGTTCAATAGTACCTGAGGAGTCTTGAAAATAGGCTATTAATCTCTTTGATTTTTTAAGTCCTTTTTCTTCAATTCTTATAATTTTTCCTCTAAATTGNATCTGAGACATTGAATCATTGATTTCCGATATTTTGTAAATATTACTTTTGTCTACATATCTAAACGGAAAGTGCATAAGTAGATCCTCATAAGTAAAAATTCTTAATTCTTTTTTCAATAACTCTGATCGTACAGGTCCAACACCTTTTAGATATTCAATTGGNGTAGAAAGAATATGCATTGTGAATTAGAATCTTTTTAAAAATGGATTTTTAAATACAAAAGGGAGTAAATCTTCAACAGAATTTGAAATCAAAACCTGATTGTTGGGAGAATGAAGTAAAATTTTAATATTTGATTTTTGTTTCTCCTCATACTCAGCCATCACCTGTCTGCATGCACCACATGGACTTATGTAATCATTTATCTCAAAATCATCAGATTTTGCAGAAATTGCAATTGTTTTNATACGTTTTTTNGGGTATTTTGATCCAGCATAAAACAAAGCTACTCTTTCAGCACAAAGNCCAGANGGATAAGCAACATTTTCTTGATTTGATCCCTCTACAGTAATATTNTCTTCCAATAAAACTGATGCTCCAACTGAAAAACCAGAATAGGAAGAGTATGAAGAATCAAGCGCTTTAATTGCTTTATTAATAAGATTTCTTTCATCTTGTTGTAATTCGCTGAAATCAGCAATGAAAAATGAGGTACTAATTTTTTTTTCAATCATCTAAAATCTATAACTAATCTTTGGTTCAAAGATATAAAGAGTGTTTGGTTCAGCTACGTTAAATTCATTTTCNGTTTTGTAAACTAAACTAAAATCAGTTTTTTTATTAATCGGATAAGAAAGAGCAATTGAATTTCTNAACTTATAAAAAGAAGANGANAAATCATAAAANATTTCAAAAGCCAAAGAAGGNTCTAGCTTTGTTTTTCTTATGTTATATGAAAGTTTGATTTTTTGTCTAAAAACTTGTTTAGAGGAAAATCTATTATTTTGAGTTAAAATTCTGTTTCTTAAATCAATGAAGTACCTATCTATTTTTTTTGAATAGTATAAATCTAGATAATATCTATTTTTATAATCAATTTCTGANGAAACTNAATAATCTAAAATATTTCTATAACCTAAAGCATAACTCCATTTTTTATTTTGCCTATACTTTATTCTAAAATCAAAAAACTGATTTGAAATTATGGAAGCGTTCTCTCTNTANCGCAAACCATATTTAAAATCTGTATAATAAGACTTGCTNATTTTTTTTTTGAAATTTAATGTATTCCAAAGTTGAAAATCGTTTTCTTGGCCATATGAGGAAAAGCTGAAAAGAAGTAGAAAAATTAAGCTNTNCCTAATCGTTCTCATAATAGAAAATTCGAAGGTAAGCAATGTCTTTCAGAAAATCTACTCTTCTGATTTCTACTCTTACAACATCAATCCCAGTTCTTTCTTTAAGATCTGCTAGAAGCTCTTGTCTTTTCTNCGGGCCTATTAAGTCAATTTTTTCATAGATTATATTTTTTCTTGTCTCGTGTCTTAGGAGCCATACTTTTTCCAATCCATACGTTACTGCTACAATCATAAGATTTGCGAAAATAAGCTCAGAATAACTAATTTTTTTATTGGCAAGCGCGTTTATAACCGAAACNCCAATAACAAGAAAAAGATATGTCATTTCTTTAATAGGAATAGGATCAGTTCTATATCTTATGATACCAAAAATTGCAAATAGACCAAGTGCAAAAGCTAGCTCAATCTTAACACTATCTAATAAGATACANAGTAAAAAAACTGTGAGACTAATTAATAGGTANGTAAATAAATAGTCTTTGTTTTTTGTTATNGGATAATANATATATCTTACAATAAGTAAAATTATTGACAGGTTAAAAACAGTTTTAACAANTAGCTTTAAAAAGTCTTTTGAGTCAAATAANGGAGTACCTAAAAACTCCAATCCGTCTAGTAAAATTAAAATTAGTGACATTATTCGTTTATTATTTTGTTAATGAAAATTTGTTTTTCTTTAAATCTATTTTTTTTAATTGNGCTTTCTAACTNCATAGTTGTAAAACAGTACTTACTAAGTCTCATAGGNTAAATTTTCATTTCCTTAGCAATTCTTATAAAGTCAGATGTTCTACTCANTCTTTCTTGCTTAACCTCTGCTATAGCNANCTTACTTAAATCTCCATTTGCTTCATTTTCAGAAAAATTTAGGTTAACATCAATNGTTAATCTTTCTTTCAAAATTTTATGAACCAAAGTTATTCTTCTAAAATTTATCCATTGTTTTGGCAAAACAGATANAGAATATCCCATGATTTTTTCAATATAACTTTTTTGATCATTTGAGAGTTTTGTTGGAATTCTATCAACTTTTAATCTTTTTTTAATNGTCTTCCCTTTATTGTTTTTACATTTTACTTCAAGAAAAACTAGGCCAGAATCTTCATATTCTCTAAATCTGATTTTATGTCTGTTTACTCTTCTATTNTGATGATCATTATAAAACTTCCTATCNTCGGTGTCAAAATATAAAGATNTATATGAGTGAATNCTTTTACCATCAATTTCCAAAACATTATAAAATGGAATTAGATTTTCAAAAAGGGCAGGTAGTTTTTCAGAACNAAATGTAAATTTAGTATCAGATCTGTTCATCAATTTAACACCATCCATTTGATTTAGGGAAATTGGAGAAAAATTGGAAGTATTTTCTAAATTAAATTTAGTCATTGATTACAAAGTCTGATAAATTGAAAGTTGAGTTATTTGCATCAATTTTCACATGTTTAAAAATTGGNTACTCATAATTCAAATTTAAAGCATCTGTACTATCTGAATACACAAAGAGTGTATAATTGCCTTTTCTTAAATATTCAAACCGATATTGGCCATTCCAATTCGTTTCTACATTATCATCGTAAAAATCATTTTCATTATCAGAATAGATAATNTAAACATCTTTTTTAGAGTCTAGCTGATAAGAAATNGTGTCTACTTGTTGAGTTAAAACATTATAATAAGTAGATAATTTATAAACAGAGCCTTGAATCGTAGAAGTGCCTCCTTCTCCTGCTTCCTTTTCGCAAGATGATACAAAAAATACAACTAAAAGAANTGTTATAATNCTACTCATAAAAGATTTAAAAGTTTAATAACACAAATATAACATATTAAAAAAACTACTACTCTAATTCCTTTTTTGCTGNATCCCAATACTCATTCATTTCATCAAAAGATAAATCAGANAATTCTTTTCCATCATTTTTTATTTTTTCTTCTAAAAACTGAAATCTTTTAATAAATTTTTTATTGGTTTTTTCTAAAGCATCTTCCGGNTTAACACTNATAAANCTTGAATAATTAACNAGTGAAAATAGAACATCTCCAAACTCATCTTCAATTTTATTAGAACTTTTCTTTTCCTCAAACTTTAGTTCTTGTATTTCTTCTANAACCTTATCCCAAACCTGATTTTTATTTTGCCAGTCAAAACCAATACCCCTAACTTTTTCTTGAATTCTATATGCTTTAACAATTGCAGGCAAAGATTTTGGAACTCCCTCAAGTACTGACTTCTTACCTTCTTTTANCTTTAATTTTTCCCAATTTACCTTAACCTCCTTTTCATCTTTCACCTTCACATCTGAGTAAATATGTGGATGTCTATGAATTAATTTATCTGAGATAGTATTTAAGACATCAGAAATATCAAANGCTTTTTTTTCNGAAGCAATTCTTGAGTAAAAAACAATATGNAATAAAAGATCGCCTAATTCTTTTTTTATTTCCTCAAAATTTTCATCCAAAATAGCATCAGANAGTTCATACACTTCTTCTATGGTTAAATAACGTAATGATGCTATAGTTTGCTTTTTATCCCATGGACATTCAACTCTCAATTTGTCCATTATTTCTATTAGTCTAATAAATGCTTCAGCCCTTTCTTGCATAAAGTGTAGTTCTTTAAACAAACTTATAAATTTTATCTTCCATAATAATAAGTAAATAGATAAAGTTAAAAGAAATTTTATTTAATTTTGTCTCATGAAATTGTTCGTTATAACTATTTTAATGCTTGCATTTGTTTTTGTAGGAATTGGTATTAAAATTATCCTTAAAAAAGATGGTAAGTTTGCTGGCACATGCGCAAGTCAAAATCCTTTTTTGAACAACGGNGAAGAGACATGCAGCTTTTGTGGTAAAACNGCTGAGGAAATATGCCCNAACGACTAGTATTTAACTATACTTTTTTCAAAATTNTCGGTAACATAAGTATTTAAAGCTTCACCATCANCTGAAAAAACCAAATATGCTTCTAAGTCTTTATTGTCTTTCAGAAANTTTTTTGACTTCTCCAATCCCATNACCATAAAGGCAGTTGCATAAGCGTCCGCTATCATGCAGTCATTATGAATAACTGTAACACTCAATAAATTATTTTTTGCAGGAAAACCTGTTTTTGGATTAATTACATGAGAATATTTATTTCCATCTTCAATTATATATTTTCGATAATTTCCAGAAGTAGCTAAAGATTTATTATCCAACTTAATAACAAATTGAAATCTGTCATCATAATTAATTTGTTCAATTGGCTTATCAACTCCGACAGTCCAAACTTTATTTTGAATATTTTTCCCTCTTGATTTAATCTCTCCACCAACCTCAACTAAATAATTTTTAATTTTTTTTTGTTCTAACATTTTTGAAATTAAGTCTACTGTAAAACCTTGTGCTATAGAATTAAAATCCAATAACATTCTTTTTGGCTTTATGA
>PBAG01000022.1 GCA_002715885.1 Flavobacteriales bacterium
TTTTAAAGCTTTATGACATTTTTGGTGATTGGAGTTTAGTATTAGCCGCATANAANGGTGGNCCTGGATANGTACAGAGGCTAATGCTNAAAACNGGANNCGAAAATTACTGGGACTTAAGAAATGATTTGAGATCNGAAACAAAAAATTATGTNCCAAAGTTCATTGCGATAACTTATTTAATGACATATCANGAAAAATATGATATATACCCAGATACAACAACTATAAATTTATTAAACACCGATACTCTTCTCATTGATTTTCAGATTAGCTCCAAAGTATTATCTGAGCTAACCTGCATTTCTAAAGAGGAAATAAGNNANTATAACCCNGCTTTTAAAAATGACATCTTTCCAATAAACTCTATTATTTCTCTACCAAAAAATTCAATTGATGATTTTTTCTATAACTATNAGTCTTACAAAGAATTTACCGAAAAAGTACACAAAAAAGAGATACTTATTGATGANACAAGAATAGTTTATTCNGTTGTTTCTGGAGACTATTTGGGAAAGATTGCAAAAAACCATAATGTAAAAATATTTCAGATTCAGAAGTGGAATGGCCTAAAAACAACAAAGCTAAATATTGGAGACAAATTAGTTTTATATGTTGCAGATGATGTGTTAAATGATATTAATAATGTTGAACCATCTAAAATATTACATATTGTTCAAAAAGGAGACACACTATGGGACATAGCAAAAATNTACTCAGGAGTTAGTATAGAAAAAATTAAAAAGCTAAATAAATTAGATAATAATAATTTAAAACCAGGGTCAAGGCTTTTAATACCTAAAGTTTAAATATGCGCACAATTTTTTATTTTGTTTTGTGTTTTACATTATCTTGTAGTGACAGCTTAAAAACANTACCTAATTCGACTGGTTCAAATTCAGAAATACTATTTGTTTGTCCTGATTATTTATGGGAAAATGAACTTTCAAAACCAGTATTAGATATTTTCTCACAACAAATACCGGGGATTGCATCGAAAGAGCCTGCCTTTAAGCTAATGCAAGTAAATTCAAAGGAGCTAAATTCACTTTTAAAATCTCATACTAACATAATTATTATTAGCAGTGACTCTCTCANTAGTTTTAAAAATAANCTATGGGCAAATAATCAACTGGTAACNTATTTNAATTATCAAAATGATATAAAAAAATTTAATGTTGATTGTAGTAATATTTATAAAATCTATTACGACAAAGAAATAAGTTCTTTAAGAANANCNATGNATCAAAAATCAAATTCAGATTATAATAAACTTGTGAAAGCTCGCTTCAATATAGATTTAATTGTTCCTGAAAAATATACTTTAACTGATGACAAGGCTGATTTTTTACAATTTTCATATAATCCCCAAAATTTGGACGTAATAAAACACATACTGATTTACACATATAATGGTGAAAACTCCAACCAAATGTCTATTTTTAAAAAAACTAATCAGATGCTTTCTCAGCATTTGTTGGGAAAATCTAAAAACTCATATGTTGTTATAGAAGATGAATTTCCTNCTGAAACATACAATGGTTCATACAGAACACTCTGGAANCTAGAGAATGGTTTTATGGGAGGTCCAATTATTATAAAGCCCTACTTTAATGGCACAGATATAGTACTGGTAAGNGCTTTAGTTTTTGATCCAGCTAGCACTAAGCGACAACANTTAAAAGAATTTGAAGCTATTCTATAATTAACTTTTTTACAACTGGATAAATATTTTCTCCTTTTATTTCAATGGAGTAGCAACCAGATTTAAGCTCTTTTGTAGAAATCTTTTTAGATTTAGTTGAATAAACTTTTTGCCCGGTCATACTGTAAATATTAATTGTACATTCTTCATCAAAAATACCATGAATGGTAATATGATCACTAGCTGGGTTTGGAAAAATTTTAATATCATTAAGAGCAACATTACTTGTGTTAACAGAATTAGTGTTTAAGTCACTCTCCCATATACCCCTACCAAATGTTGCAGCAACAATTTTTTGGGTATTATAATTTATCTCTAACTCATTTACAACAACATTTGGAAGGCCGTTCATATATGGCACCCAATCAGTCATGCTATTATCTTTATGATATACACCAACATCTGTTCCAATATATATATCACCGTTTGCTTGCCTTTGATGCACAATACAATTTACTGGAAGATTTGGCAATCCATTACCAGTAATATTTGTCCAGGAATCACCTCCGTCAAAAGATTCATATACTTTATGATTTGCTTGAAATTCTGAGTAAGTTACAAATATATGGTCTGCATCAAAATAGTCAACAGCAATATCAGAAAAGTTGAAATTTGCCAGACCTTGCTTTATACTAACCCAAGTTGCTCCTGCATCTTTAGTTCTTTTTATTTTATTTAGTGATGCGCTGTAAATGTAGTCCTCATCTGAGGCAGCTAGAGCAATTGTTCTTACAGAAGCTCCATTACTCACATTGTAAGAAATAGAATCCCATTGCCCACCACCAGTTTGTGATCTGTATATTTCGTCATAGCCAGCGACAATTATATTATTATTTACAGGATGTATTTTCCATGGTGTAACCCATGCCCCAGAATAATTTACCGGCTTAATATCATCCCAATTATTTCCGCCATTATAGCTTTTTCTTAATCCACCATATTGCGAGGTTGAATATATTATATCTTCGTCGTATATATCTATGGCACACTCCATTCCATCAGCGCCTCTGATTGCATCCCAAACACCATTGGTAGTCATTTCGGTTCCATTATCTTGTGCTCCAGCAACAACTCTAGAATTAACAGTATTGGAAAGACCAAGTTTATAGAACTGTGATATAGCTAATCCATCACTAATATCAACCCAGCTATTTAATGTGTCCATATACTCATATAATCCCCCGTCATTTCCAGCATAAGCTATTCCATTTAATGGATTAAATTCAACACAATGTTGATCTACATGCATATACGAATAGTTTGATCCATTACCGCTACTTCCACTAATGTTCCAATTAACCCCCCCATCTGTTGATCTCCATAAGTTTATTCCCCCAACATATAACAGATTTTCATCTTCTGTTGAAACACCTAGACTCAGGTCATACCAGGACTGACCACCAGTACCAGTTCCATCAGTNGCTCTACCAAGAATATTTGGACTATCTGACTGTAATGTCCAGCTGTTTGCATTATCTACAGATTTGTATAATCCGTGGAAGCTATAATCATTTTTGCAAAATAAAACATAAACTGCATCTGGATTTGCTGGAGTTACTGCGATAAGNGGACGATTTCTATTGACTATTGATATTCCGTTACTTGACGAAAACCAGGAAAGCCCCCTATCGGTGGACTTAAATACTTCAGATGAACCTGTTGTTTGTTTAACTGCATAAAGAACATTTGGATTATTTGGTTTAAATTCAATATCTCTAAAACGCCCAATTAGATTAGATCCACTGCTATTTTGAGCAANAGACCAACTTTGTCCTCCATCAGGACTTATCATTATTCGCTCGTCAGTTGCCGCAAAAAGACTATCAGTATGTGTTGGATGAATTAATAATTTATTAACCATTTTGTTAGATGGAACAGGAAACTGTATTCCTGTTGTATCCCATGTAACTCCCCCATCAATTGATTTTAAAATTCCGATTGAATAGGTGTCGCTTGCATGTGCATCTCCTGTTGTGATATACATTTCTTGAGGATTTGTTGGGTTTATTGCTATGTAGGAAACACCAATTACTGGAAGGTTATCAGTATTAGTAGACCAACTATTTCCACCGTCAGTAGACTTCCANAGCCCACCACCAGGAGAGCCAACCCAAATAATATTTTTATCAAATGGATCAAATGCAATGCAATTAATCCTTCCATTACCTCTTTTTTTACCGTTTGAAAGAATTATTGGTGTATTAANAGGCCCTAGCTCTATCCAATTNCTATTTGANGTAGATTTTAAATTATTTATTTTTTCTTTTTCTTTCAACCACTCTCTATATAATTGTTCGTTTGGAATACCNTCTCCANTTGACGAACGTTTTAAAATAAAATCAAGATTTCTTGCATATGGTTTATATCCATTTCCTTTTGTATACTCAACTTTTTTTCTATANTTATCAAATGCCTCTTTTTTATCTAAGTAATTTGCATTTGGATTTTTTTCAAGTAAATTGTCTTCCCACTGTTGGGCATTAGAAGTGGCAAAAACAAAAAGAAGAAGGANGAGTATTGTGTTTTTCATGCTATTAAAATTTACTTGTCAAAGATACGACAAAATTTCTTCCATTTGAGCTAATTCCAGAGCCAAAAACTTTGTAATGAGCATCAAAAATATTTTCTATTGAAAATGTTGTGCTAAGATTTCTACTAATGTTTTTTGCAAAATTAAAGTTTAAAATTTGCCACGATGGAGATCCATCTAAAGTAGCCTCGTCTAAATTATCTACTCCATTATCATCAAAATCACTTGCATCTTTTTTTGAATTGTAACAATAAGTCAAACCTATTTTATTTCCATTTATGCTTTTTGCAATGTCAATTTTTAAATTAGCAGGAGGTATATGCGATAGAGGTCGATCATTATTGGTTTTTCCTTTAATATAATTGAACACCATATCTAAACTGAACGAATTTATTTCTCTGATAGAGGCCTTAAAATTAAGTCCATTTATTTGTGCAGATTCAATATTTTGATTCATTTGAATTCTCATCATTTCTCCATCATAAACAATTGAGTCTAAACCGTTAAGAGTACTGTAAGTTCTTTGAATTGCATCAACTATGTTGGTTTTGAAGTATTGCAATTGTAATGACAATTTATTTTTATCGTAAATTACACCATATTCAAAGTTGTTTGTTTTTTCTGGTCTTAACTTATCATTAGGTAATACAACTGAAACGTCATTTTTTGAAAAAACTTTACCAANATCATCTACATTTGGATTTCTGTAACCCATAAAAAATGAAGCGCTAGCAGTAATATTGNCANTTATTTTTTGGTAAATAAGAAATGAAGAAACGAGGGAATTATTATTNGTTTCTATTTTAGAAAAAGGCAAGGAAAAAACTTCGTTGTTGTTAAAATTTGACTTNAGTGAATTTGCATTATATCTTTCTCCAATGAAAATGTTTGTATTTTTGAATAGCTCTAATTTTGTTTGAAAATATATAGAACCATCTGTAACGCTACTACCCCCGTCAGGATATCTTGTTGTATTGAAAAACGTAATGCCATTTGTATCTGATAAATTAGCTGTTGATTTAATGGACTGNTGTCTTAATGCAGCGCCGTAATTAATTTTTACTTTATCAAAACTTTTTTTTGCATCTAGAACAAAATCATAAACCACTATATCTTCAAATCTATTTGACCTTAAATTTTCACTTCTTTTTTGTTTATGTCTTGATTCATTAGTTGTTTGCCAGCCACTGAGAATGGAAAGTTCGTCAAGGAAATTTGTTTGTACTTTTTTATTAATCTTAAAGGACTGGCTTACTCTCTGCTGCGGTCCGTAATACCACTTTTTATATTTTCTTAAATTCTCTTCATAATCATTAAGCTTGTCAAATCTAGAAATTTTGGATATTGTACCAAATTGCGTATTTATATTAAGGGTTATCTTTTCAGAAACAAAATAGGTTTTTTGAATTAAATCATATTTATTATAGCCGGTCTTTAGCTGCTCATTTCCCTCAGTAATTATTTCTTCATTTCCCCAGTTTTCATAGCCATGATATCGATTATTACCCATTCTAATGTTATTGTTACTTTCAATAGAAAAACCATTAATNAACAGTAGATTGTTTTTTTTATATTTTCCAATATAGCTTAAGGCACTTGATGAGCTGCTTGATTCGTGTTTTTGCTTAATTATATTTGAATTAGATGAAAAGGATTCAGGACTTATTGTATTTATAATTAACGCTCCCCCCATAGACCCATCTCCATATACAACAGCCGCAGGCCCAGTAACTACACTTAAATTATTTATGAAAAACGGATTTATAATATTAGAACTCTGAACATGGCCGCTTCTGTATATTGCATTATTTAAAGCAAGTCCATCAACCACAATTAAAAGCCTATTTGCCTCCATACCTCTGAAGTTGGGGCTTCCTCCTCCTGCTTGGCTTTCTTGAACATATATCCCCATGCTTTTTTTTAAAAGATCAGCCGTTGTTTTTATTTGATATTTTTCTATTTCAATTCTTTTAATTTTATTTAATGAACCTGTACTTNAAATTAAGGGGGATTTTATTTCTTCTAAATTAATTGTTTTAAGCATATACTGATTGGATTTTAGAAAAATAGTATCTTTTATTTCTTTTTTTAATAGTTGGATTGGTACATATGAAATATGTTGAATCAAAACTTCTTCATTAATATTAAATTGGCTGATATCTGCAGCTCCATCCGTACCACTTACTGTACCCTTAGACCCAGATGATATATTAACGTTTGAGATAGGCTTAGAGTTTTCAAGATTTACAAAATAAACTCTTTGCGCTTCTAAATTATTTGCGATGAAGGCTATAATTAATACAATAACTATCCTNATCATTATTCTAATGATTTAATTATCTCATATGACTTCAGATTAGATAAATCAAAATGATGTAGACTGTAGTATTTAAAAAGCATTTCTAATAATTCTCGCTGGTTTTTTTTTGGTATACAAACCCCTTTGTTTTCTAATAAACTCTTAAAGAAAAACAAATTCTTTCCAGTAATATTTAGATTCTCTTCATTTTTGTTTAGTGTAAATACACCTTTATCAATATTGAAGAAATTAAAATTTATGTTTTCAGTAGATGGATAAATACCTAAAAAGTAGCTTAGTTCGATAATAAATTTCAATATGAATTCGCTTTCGTTTTCTTTAGCTTTTTCTAGCGCAATGTTGTAATCCCAAACAAAATTAAACAGTCTTTTGTTTTTTTCAGAATCCATTAATGTTTTAGTTAAGATTTCAGAAAAAAATAGACGAATTAAGTTTTTTTTAAAGTTATTATTTGAAAAGGGATAGGCTAGGTTGATTTCGTTTATGTATTGGACTTCCCTTTTTTTATTTTCTTTACCTCTTATATTTAATAAAGATTGATTTGCAAGCAATGAAATTTTGTTTTTAGACTTTTTACTGCTTGATCGCTTTATGCTGTAAGACTTCAGTCCAAGTTCTTCAGTAAAAACTTTGGCTATCACAGCACCCTCACCATATTTGTGATAAATTAGAGATATAGCCCTTGATTCATACTCCATTATTTTATAAATAATATTTTGCTAACCATTTTCTCATAGCCATTTTCATCAGTGCTAAACACCAAATAAACTCCACTTCCAACCCTTTCATTATTAAAATTATTTCCATCCCAATTAGCTTGCCCACCATTAGCTATTGTTTGGTAGACTAGTTCCCCATTGATATCTGTTATTTTAACAAATGCATTATTTATTAATTTGTTTATGGCTATATTTCCTCTATAATTTTCTCTTACAGGGTTTGGAAAAACATAGGTTTCTCTTTGAACAACTTCTCCACTTGTTGCATTTGACCTGTATGACATTAAACCTTTGTCTGTGCCAATAAACACCTCCCCATTTTCATGATTAATTGTGATGTCTATTATTTTGTTTGAAAAAATAGGGCTATTTTCTTTTGTGAAATGATGAATTTCATCAGTACCATCACTTGATAATAAATATAATCCAGCCGACTCGGTGCCGATCCATTTTCTATTTGCGCCATCAACTTCTATACAATTTATTTTTTCGCTGCTTAATAAATACTGACCGTACTCCCCCTCTTGAATCAGTATTTGTTGCGAGTCAAAATTAAATCCTGAAAAAACTAATTCTGGAGAATAAAAAACACTTATTCCTTTATCTGACCCAAGCCATATTTCTCCATCAAGATCCATTTTAATGCACCTTATTTTTAAGGAAGGAAGATTACCATTGCCAATGGATGTATTTAATATCTTATATTCATCATCGCTAGCATTTTCAATAGTGTTGTTGTCATTATAAACAAAAACTCCTTTTTCGTATATAATACCCCATTTATAATTCATTTGATCAATTATTAGCTCATCAAAGTACAGCCCATCTATGTTCAAATTCATGCTAAATGAAAACCAATTATCACTTGGTGTTTTTACAAATAAAGGTTTTTGTACTTGAGAGTTGAGACCCCATAAATTATTACTCTGGTCGAATTTTATATCAGATACTTGTATTCTGTTGTTTGAATAAAATGTAGTATCTAAAACCCCTCCAGTATTATTGTAGCCATATTTTATAATATGATTTTTATTATTCATTACTGAAATTCCATTGTACCATGAAGCATAGTATTGCTTGTCATCTTTAGATTCTACTGCAACAATGTCTCTTGCTCTATTTAAATCAAAAAAATTGACATTTTGCCAGTCTTCATTTTCTATGTAGGAAACACCATCATTATTCAGTTGGTTTACACTAAAATTCATGTGTCCACCGTGACACATAAATAATTTATTGTCAATATATTCCAGATTGTATATTTCATTTGAAATTGGGCTATTTACATCTATAGAACTAATTAAATTTCCATTTTCATATTTCATTAAGCCATATGTCTTATCTGCCAACCATAATTCGTTTAGATTAATTGCATCAGCACTAAAAATATTGACTAATCCCGTTATTTCATTAAACATTAAATTTTCATCAATTGATAACACTCTATTGCTATCAGCGATAATTATTCCAAATTCTTTTTCATGAACCTTGGGCTTTAGAAGACTAACGTTGAAAAGTGCTTCCCATTTAGAAGTTGTCAGATTCCCATTTTTAATTAAGATTGAGTCTTTTTCTAGATTAATTACAGAAACTGCCATACCATTTAAATTACAAATCGAGGAGAAACTTCCATAAATTAAGTTTGAATTTTCAAAAAGGGTGTCTTGAGTCCACTGATTAAAATCTGACAAAAATAAATTAGTTTTGTCTGCAAAATATATACCCTCAGATGTTGCTACATAAATAAGCTCATTAATAATTGTTGTTTGATTTATTTCTTTAAAATTTCCATTATTTCCTATTTTGTAAGTGTCTTTTGTTTCATTTTTAATTAGGTCTAAAACAACTACTCCAAAGCTACATGATATATAAGCTAGTTCTTTATCAAAAGAAATATTATTTATGGTTTTTATTCCATTTATTTCTTTTCTTTTTATGTCTGAAATATTAATAATCTGATTATTAGATATAATGTCAATATTGCAATTTTCATAGGCAATTAATAAGATGTCATTATAGTCGTTGTATTTAATGTACTTAACTCCGTTTTCAGATAATCCGTTAATTTTTGATATTCTATTAATGCTATTATCACCTGTATCATAATAAAACAAACCACCTTGTGAGACACAATAAATTTTTTCATCAGCAATTGCAATATCTGTGGCCTGGTTATAAGCTAGGTAGTCTTTCCATTGACCAATTGCTACGTCTTGTGAAAACAAATACACCGGGGTGATTAATAAAAATAGAATCCATTTCATTNCGCAATTATAAAATCTTTTATACTTTGTTAACCTTATATGAATTAAAAAATTGTACATCTAATTACTTTCTTAGTTTTGTAAAAATGGCCCAGTAGTTCAACTGGATAGAATTTCAGATTTCGGCTCTGACGGTTGGAGGTTCGAATCCTCCCTGGGTCACAGATATTTGTCAAAAGGCTCAACTTTTTATTTATTCTATAACAACTTGTTTGGTAACCCGGCCGTTGTTTAATCTATTAATACATATCGTATTTTTTTTAGCTATAATTTTTCGCCCATAAATATCATAGGTTTCTATTATTTGATTGCTGTTTATATTCTCATAAATAGCTGAAGGGCACTGAATAAACACTGTATCACTGTAATAAATTTGATCATTAAGTTCTGATTCAATATCAATTACAATATGTAAATTTCCTGAAACATTAGGGGTTATAAATAAATTAGTAAAGTTTACTTGACTTGTGTATCCTGTAGTATAATTATTCCCATCGTTTGGTGATGTTGTTGAAACTCTTACTCCTGTTGAGGTGTTTTCAATGGCAAAAAAACCAATTAAGTCGCCATTTGAATCAAATGAATTAATTATGGCGTAATTAGGGCCAACAATAAGCCCTGCTCTTAATGTGGAATTTATATTTTGGGTTGTTGAATTGTATGATGCATATCCTACTGAATCTCCTGTATTAACTGACCCTATATCAAAATAACCTCCATCCGTGGTTATAGTACTATTGTCAATATCTGGTTCATTTGTTACTTGGTTTATTTCTACCAATAATGAGCTTGGACTGTTACAAATAGTGCTTCCCAAACTCGTATTAACTATTGGATTAAATGGGGCTGGTATAAATGTAGAAGTTGTAAATGTGTCGCTTTGGGACCAAAGAGACCCCATGTTTAAGGTTGAATCATGAAATGCCATTATTTGCCATTCATACGTTGTGTTTTGCTGAAGCACAGGAATATTAGTTGAATCACTATTGCCATTTATTAAGCTTAAATTTGACCAGGTATTTGTATTCAAAATTCTATAATGTACTTTATATCTGTGGGCAGTGGGAAGTAAATCCCAATTCGCTTGTGCAGACATATGAGTTATGTTGCTGGTTGTGAGGTTGTTAGGGGTTGGGCATATGTTGGTGGTAGTATAAAAAGTATCAACCTGAGACCAATTTGAAAAATTACTAATAGTATCGCAGTGAGCTCTGATTTGCCATATATAACTTGTTAGCTGTGATAAATTATTCAATACTCTACTTGTACTTGTTGAGTCAATATTGTTTTTGTATGACCAAGGACTCGTGCCAATTTCCTTGTATCTAATTTTGTAATGGTGTGCTCCACTAACAACATTCCAATTAACTTGTGCACTAAAAAAATATACATTATTTGCAAATGTATTCTGCGGAATATTACATTGACCGAAAGATTTTAGGCTCGCTAAAAGAAATAAAATAATAAAACATCTTATCATATCACAAATTTACAAATTTGTGAACTATTTATGATTTTTAAAGATGTATATAGTGCTAGAGTATTCAAAGACTTTTATTAAAGCAAGAAAATTAGAAATAAGACCTATTAAAAAACCTTTGATGTAATTTTTGTGACCAGTCTTGTATTCGTTGCTTAGAAGAGAAACGTAAAATGCATCAAACTTCATTCCTGTTTTTTTGGTCAGCTTGAATCCTTTCTCTATGAATAACTTTTCAATTGTCAGTGGGCAAAAATGACTTATATGTATTGGTAAATCCCATGCGGCCCAAAACTTCTTATAATATTTTGCATCAAATGATCTATGGTTAGGCACAGCAACTATTACATAACCATTTGGCTCTAAAATTACTGAGAGATTTTCTACAGTTTCATGAATATCATAAACATGCTCAAGAACATGCCACATACTTATGCTGTTAAATGTATTTTTATCAAAAATTTTAAGGTTTGTTTCTTTTCTTACATCTAGTTTATAATTGTCTATCGCTTTGCTTCTTGCATCATCAGATGGCTCAATACCGATAGTTTTTATACCCAGTGTTTTACATGCATTTAAAAACTCCCCTGTTCCACATCCTATGTCTAAATGTGTTTTTGTCTTAACAGTATTCAATAACAAGTTAGTTTTAGATTTTACAGCAAATTTTCTTACTGTTTGATAAAGAAGGTTAAATAGGCCTTTTTTTTCGTTTGTATGTGAAATATATTTATCACTAATGTAGTATTTTCCAATATCACTCTCTTTTGGTCTAGGATTTGTAAAGTGGAATCCACATTCTTTGCAATTACTTATATTAAATTTCTCCTTTGATGTGCTGTAATCCATTGACTTNATNAATAGTTCAATTTCCTTACTGCTACATAGTGGACAACGCTCTAATATATTCATCTTCCCATATATATTAANAGGATATTAATGTCCGATGGAGACACACCACTAATTCGGCTTGCCTGACCTATAGATACAGGTTTTATCTCATTTAATTTTTCTTTTCCCTCAGTTGATATTGAATGAAGTTTATCATAATCAAACTCTTCTGGAATTTTAATGTCTTCTAATTTATTTAGTTTCTTTGCAGCTTCAGCTTCTTTATCTAAATATCCACCGTATTTAATTTTTATCTCTGCCTGTTCAATAGCTTCTTTTGAAATATTATTATTTTTAATAAAATCTAAAAGCTGCTTTGAGATTTTTAAATCTTCAAAGGTTACNTGTGGNCTTAGCAAAAAAGAAATCANTTTCTTTTTTTGATTAACTTTTGCACTATTTCTGCTTTCTAAAACNGGATTAATTATTTTTGGCTCAATATTTTGCTTTTTCAAGAAACTAATTAACAGATTTGTTTCATCTACTTTCTTTTCTAGTTTGTTTAATCTTTTTTTAGAAGCTANTCCNAGTTTATATCCTTTTTTTGTTAATCTTTCATCTGCATTATCTTGCCTTAAAAGTAGCCTATATTCTGCTCTTGAAGTAAACATTCTATACGGCTCTTCTGTACCTTTTGTAATTAAATCATCAATTAGCACCCCTATGTAAGCATCAGATCTACTGAGCGTAAATTCTTTCTTACCTTCTGTCTTCAAGTTTGCATTTATACCAGCAATCAAACCCTGACATGCAGCTTCTTCATATCCCGTTGTTCCGTTTATTTGTCCACAAAAGAATAATCCTTCTATTAATTTTGTTTCTAANGAGTTTTTTAGTTGTGTAGGTGGAAAGTAGTCATACTCTATAGCATACCCAGCTCTAAATAATTTAACTTTTTCTAATCCCTTAACTTTTCTTAATGCTTCTATTTGTACTTCTTCAGGCAANGAGGTAGAGAAGCCATTTAAATATATTTCAATNGTTTCTTTCCCCTCTGGCTCTATAAATAGTTGATGTCTCTCTTTTTCTGCAAATCGTGTTATTTTNTCNTCAATNGATGGACAGTATCTTGGTCCCAATCCTTTTATTCTCCCATTAAACATTGGAGATTTTTCAAATCCTTTTTCTAATATTTTATGAACATCCTTAGATGTATATGTAATAAAGCAACTTTTTTGTTCATCGATTTTGTTTTTTTCTAAATATGAAAAACATCCATATTCTTCATCTCCCTTCTGCTCCTCTGTTACANTNTAATCTATTGACCTGCCGTCTAATCTTGGAGGGGTACCAGTTTTCATCCTTCCATGTGTAAACCCTAGATCTATTAATTGTTTTGTTATTCCTTCTGCAGCAGGCTCACCCGATCTTCCACCCTTATAATTCTTCTCTCCTAAATGAATCAATCCATTAAGAAATGTTCCATTGCATAGAACCACTGCCCTACTTTCTATTTTAACCCCCATCTTTGTTACCACACCTACAGCTCTTTTATTCTCAATAATAATTTTTTCTACACTGTCTTGGTAGAAATCGATATTTTTATTTCCTTCTAATGCTAATCTCCATTCTTTCTCAAAGAGTTTTCTATCACACTGAGCTCTTGGACTCCACATNGCTGGACCTTTNGATTTNTTNAGCATCCTAAANTGAATNGTNGATNTGTCAGTAACAATAGCNGACATTCCNCCAAGAGCATCNATTTCTCTNAAAATTTGTCCNTTTGCTATNCCCCCCATTGCCGGGTTGCATGACATACGNGCAATTGTTTCAAGATTCTGCGAGATCAGTAGAACTCTAGAGCCAAGAGTGGCTGCTGAGTAAGCTGCTTCACAACCAGCGTGCCCACCACCAACAACCAAAACATCGTATTTATTTTTGTATTCCATAATGTTTCACATGAAACAAATTTCTATAAAGTATTGAAAATCAATTGTTTAANTTTTTCAAATAGTAATTCTCTTTCTCAATTATTTCTTTTGCATCTTTTTGCTTTTTATCATCATATCCTATTAAATGAAGTAGTCCATGTACCATAACCCTATTTAATTCATCATTAGTTTTCACATTGAATTTTTTAGCATTTTCTGCAACTCTTTCAATACTAATAATAATGTCTCCACAGATTTTTTGATTTTCAGAAGCATCAAATGTAATTATATCTGTGTAATAATCATGTTTAAGATATTTTTTATTGTATTTAAGTATTTCATGATCATCAACAAATAGATAATTTAATTCACCAACCTCTTTTCCTTCCTGCTTAGCCACTGAATTAAGCCAATTTTTTATAATCTTTCTGTCAATAAGATTATATTTAATTTGAAATGAAAAAGTGATCATATTATTCTTTATATATTGAGTTGAAATACTTACTTACTTCTTTTTTATAATAAGGTTTAAAGTTAATTGGATTAGAATTTATAAGTTCAAGCTGCTTCCTTTTTTTCTTTACTATTTCGTCAAAAAAATCATTCGAACCTTTTTGATCGATTAACCATTCGTCTGATTCTCTTTTTTCTTCTTCACCCTCCTCCTTTTTAGCTTTATCGTAGTCAATAAAATTTTCTATTAATTCATCTAGCCTTTCAAATGTTGTATTTGAGATATTATTATTAATTATATCGTATTCATTTTCTTCCATTTGCTTTTTTATTTCATCGATAATTTTAGATCCTTTTGAGCCTTTATTCTTGTTTTGCATATTTTCAAGCTCACTCTTTATTAACCCTTGTTTTCTAGCNAGCTGCATGAGTTCTTTGCTTGACATTTTATTTTTTCCTTTATTCTTTTTGCCATTTTTACCCCCATTTTTCATTTTTTCATTTAATTTCTTCTGAGCTTTTTTTATGTCAGACATTGACATACTGTTAGAGTTCTTNGGGTTNTTACAATTTTTTGGTTTTTTACANCTAGATGGCATCATACTCAAATCCATTTGCATATTTTTTAAAATTTCAGAAAGCAGTAAAGCCAGATTATTGGCAGATGTCATTACAAATTGTTGCTTTTCTGATGATTTTTTTATTTTTCTCTCTTCTAAATAATTTTGAGACNGCTTCATATTATCCTTTATCTGTGTAATTTCAGTATTTATTTTTGATTGAATTTTAACAGCCCTTTTACTTAATGCAAAGAGCGAGTCTTCTATTATTTTGCTGTCTAGCACCAACTGCTTTTGTTTTCTTACTAATGAAACAAATTCAGAGCTTGTAACTTTTATATCATTTGTTTTTTCAATTAACTCCTCTTGAGTAAATGAAAGGATAATTAAGTTATCTAATATNTCTCTCAAGGTTTCCATATTTTCAATCTGCATTTCTTCGCTATTGCTTTGTTGCATAGCACTCATCATATTCTCTAATTCTTCAAGTTTTTCAACACTTTCTTTTTGTTTTTTGCTTGAACTTTTCTTTTTCTTTTTATTTAAGTCTTCAGCACTTTCCTTCATTAGCTTACTAATATCTTTCTCAATATCTTCTGTTTCAGGCATTGTATTTTTATTTTCCAGCTTATTGTTTTTGTCTTCTAATTCATCAATAGATTTTTCTATTTCTTGCATGCTATCCTCTAATTTTTGCTGCTCTTTTGAAAGTTCATCGCTATCTTTTTTGTTTAGATCAGTTTCTTTTTTTAGATTCTCTTGTTCATTTTTAAGCTTATTAATATCTTCTATTATTTCTTCTGTTTTTTGTTCAAACTCAAGTTGTTTAAAAAGTTCTAGNTCCCTATCCAGTTCCTTTTCTAANTCTTCATTTTTTAAATCTAGTTTGTCAAGTAGTTCTTTAAGCTTCTCCTTGTCATCTTCATTTAATAATTCTTCAAACTCTTCTAACAACTCTTTCAATTCATCATCCACAACATTGTCCATTAGTTCCTTTAACTTTTTTTGTTTTTCTAGTGTAGTTGAGTTTAAATCTGATTGTTTTTTTTGTTGAATACTGTTCAGTTTTTTATTTTCTTCAATCTCATTTAAAATTTCTTTTTGTTTTTTTAATATTTCTTTTGCTTTTTCTTTTTCTTGCCAACCAACTTTTTTCTTATCTAAAAGTNCCTTATTTAGCTCTTCTATTTCCTTTTTAAGTTCATCAGCTTTGATTGATGAGTTATTTAAACTGCTTTTTAACTTTGCATTTATTATATCCTTTTCAGCAATTAATTCTTTTTTGCTTTTTTTCTTATAGATAAAATCAGTGCTTTTTGTTTTTTTACTTCCGTTAATTTTGTCGTTATCAAATACTTCTAGAAAGTAATTTATCTCATCCCCGTCGTTAAGGTTTAAATTATTTAATTGAAATTCATAAAAGAAATTTTGATTGATATCATTTGATATTGGCACCTTAATTGTTTTAATTGATTTGTCCTCTCCAGAACTAATAATATAATTAAATATAAGAGCATTTATTCCATAGTCATCACTAATTGTGCCATCTAAAAAGACTATGTTATTTATACTATCAACAGCTTGGCTCACAGATATGGACGGAAACTGATCTTTCAAAACAGTTATTTTGAAATTTATGGTATCCCCAAGCCCGTATTTATTAGAATATGAAAACTCTGCATTTTGATCGCTAAAGATTTTGTTATCAAAACTGAAACTATTATCAACTTTCTCAATTATTTTTTTACTGTTTAATTTAAACAACACACTATCAATATTATTTAAATCGATTTTCCAATCAACCTGTGAACCTTCAACAACAGTTATGTTTTCAATACTATTTAATTTTTCAGCTTTAAGCTTTGTGTACTTTGGTGGAATAATTTTTGTTGTTACATTTTTTATTATTGGTTTTGGAATTACCTTTATGCTATAATTTTTTGACTTATATCCTCCTCCATTTAATCTAAAATTTTCTTCTTTCTGTATATTTTTAAATAAAAATTGATGTGAATTATTACTTTTATTTTGTACCATAAATCTATTGTTTTGGTATTCGATGTAAAAGTTTTTTGGAATCTCATCTCCCTCAACACGAAACTTTATTAAAAAATCATCGTATTGCTCGGCGACAAGGTTTTCTTCAAATATTATGCTGTATGGGGCTTCAGGCTCAAAAAAAGTGTTGTGTTTAATTATTCTTTCAGAACTATCAGTAATAACTTTTTGTTTGCCACTTATGAATAAAACAAATAATAAAACAAAGGGAATGAGGAGCCAATATCCATGCTTTATGTTCCTTTTAAGATCTATTGCGTTAAGAAATGGAACCGGAGATATAGTTGCTGTTTTTTGTTCAATACTAGCATTTATTAGATCATTGCTTTTATCCATTTCGGCAAGCTCAAGTATGTTTACCAGTTTATCATCAATTTCGTTAAAGTGCTTTCCTAAAATTTTGGCAGCATCACTGTACTTTATTCCATTTCTAAATTTAAATAGCTTTAAAATAGGAACCACTATATAGTTGAGGATCATTAAGGAATTAATAATGATATACAGCCAGAACAGAGTAGTTCTGAAAATCACATCAAACTTCAAATAAAATTCAAAAACAGATATTGTTATGAAAAGTAATAAAATAGACAGCAAGCTTAGAATACTACCTTTAATCAGTTGATTTAGATAGTATTTTCTAATGAATTGATCTAGTTTTTTGTATATATTGTCTTTGTTTTCCACTAATGCAAAAATACGATTTTAATATTCTCAAATTTCAATTAAATCTTTCTTAAATACTATCTTTGTTGAAATTTAAAATCATGTCAAAAGTACGAGTTCGTTTTGCACCTAGTCCTACTGGACCCCTACATATTGGNGGAGTTCGTACTGCTCTTTATAATTTTTTGTTTGCAAAAAAAAATAAAGGAAAAATAATACTAAGGATTGAAGATACAGATCAAACTAGATTCGTAGCTGGAGCCGAAAATTATATAATCGAATCGCTTAAGTGGTGTGGCATTAATTTTGATGAAAGCACAAATATTGAAGGNGAATTTGGGCCTTACAGACAGTCTGAAAGAAAGAATTTATATAAAAAATATGCNCAATCTCTACTTGATAGTGGAAATGCATATTATGCATTTGATACCGCCGAAGATTTAGACTCTATGCGCGCGCGAATGAAAAAGGCTGGAGTACCATCTCCTCAATATAATAGTGTTACAAGATCCAGCATGAAAAACTCTATTTCTTTATCAAGTGACGAAGTTAAATTGCGTTTAGAGAATAATGAAAAATATGTTATCAGATTAAAAATGCCAAGAAATGAGGAGGTTAGGATCCATGACTTGATAAGAGGATGGGTAGTAGTAAACACTAATAATATGGATGATAAGGTGATCTTTAAGTCAGATGGCATGCCAACCTATCATCTTGCAAACGTAGTTGATGATTATTTAATGCAAATTTCTCATGTTATAAGAGGAGAGGAGTGGCTGCCCTCTGCGCCACTACATGTTTTGCTTTACAAATATTTGGGTTGGGAAAATAAGATGCCTGTTTTTGCGCATTTACCTCTAATTCTAAAACCAGATGGTAATGGTAAATTAAGTAAAAGAGATGGGGATAGGTTGGGATTTCCTGTTTTTCCTATTGAATGGAAAAATCCTGAAAGCAATGAGCTTAGCTCAGGATACAGAGAAGAAGGTTATTATCCTGATGCTTTTACAAATATGTTAGCTTTTTTAGGATGGAATCCAGGTACGACACAAGAAATTTTTTCGATGAATGAGCTCATAAATGAATTTTCATTAGAAAGAGTAGGCAAAGCTGGTGCAAAATTTGATTTTGATAAAACTAAATGGTATAATCAACAATATCTAAGACAAAAGGACAATAGTTTGCTAGCCATTGAATTGCAAAAAATTTTAAAAATTAATGGTATTAAAGCAGATAATAATTATGTNGCNAATGTATGTGGTGAATTAAAAGAAAGAGCTACTTTTATTTCTGATATGTGGCATGAAGGAAAGTACTTTTTTATAGCTCCAGAGAATTATTGTGAAAAAACTATTCGAAAAAAGTGGAAAGAAAATACTCCAAATTATTTATTGAAGCTTTTACAAAATTTAAAAAATCTTCAAAGCTTTGATTCTCAAAAAATTGAAGGTGAATTTCAAAAAGTTTTAGATGAAAATAGTTTAGGAATGGGAAACTTATTGCCTGCATTTAGGCTTGCACTAACTGGTATTGGAATGGGACCATCTTTATTCAACATTGCTGAAATAATAGGAAAGCAAGAAACTATAAATAGATTAGAAAACGCGATTCAAAATATTAGATAATGGGATTGATTAAAATTGAGGGAATTAAATTATATGCTTATCATGGTCATTTACCTGAAGAAGCTGTTTTAGGTGGACATTTTTTAATAAATGTTTATGTTAATGCGATGACCGATCTAGTTGAAAAGTCAGATGAATTAGAGGATACTGTGGATTATGTAAAGATTATTGAAATTGTAAAAGAACAGATGGCAATACGATCTAATATGATTGAACAACCTGCTGCTAGAATTGCGGATAAAATCTTACAATTAGCACATGTTCTCAACGTTACTGTAGAGTTAGAAAAATTAAACGTTCCTATTAACGCTAATTTTAGAAAAATTTCTGTTACTGTAAAGAAAGAAAATAAATAAGATTTTTAGCTAAGTAAACTGCTTAGGTCTAATTTTGTTTCAATTATAGATTTTAAATCAGAAATCATCACCCTCTCTTGGCTCATATCATCTCTGTTCCTTAGTGTTACACTATTGTTCTCAAGTGTTTCATGATCTATAGTTATACAGTATGGAGTACCGATTGCATCTTGCCTTCTATATCTTTTACCAATAGAGTCTTTTTCTTCATATTGACATGAAAAATTAATTTGTAGTGAATGTAAAATTTCTCTTGCTTTCTTTGGAAGATTATCTTTTTTTGTAAGTGGAAGAACAGCTAATTTAACAGGAGAAATTTGTGGAGGTATTTTCAAGACAGTTCTAGTTTCATTTTCGTTTATTTTTTCCTCCTTAAATGAGCTGCTTAGAATAGCTAGAAACATTCTGTCTAAACCAATAGATGTTTCCACAACATATGGGGTATAATGTTGATTTATTTCAGGATCAAAATATTGCATTTTTTTACCCGAATACTTTATGTGTGCATTTAAGTCAAAATCAGTTCTCGAGTGAATACCTTCAAGCTCCTTAAATCCAAATGGAAATTTAAATTCAATGTCACATGCGGCATTAGCATAGTGTGCTAAGTTTTCGTGATCGTGAAATCTGTAATTATCTTTTCCTAAGTTTAAGTTTTCATGCCATTTAAGCCTTGTGCCTTTCCAATAATCATACCATTTTATTTCATCTCCTGGCTTAACAAAAAATTGCATTTCCATTTGCTCAAACTCTCTCATTCTAAAGATAAATTGTCGCGCAATGATTTCATTTCTAAATGCTTTTCCAATTTGAGCAATTCCAAATGGAATTTTTAGTCTTGATGATTTTTGAACATTTAAAAAGTTAACAAAGATTCCTTGAGCAGTTTCTGGTCTTAGAAATATTTCTGAGCTAGACTCTGATGTTGACCCCATTTCGGTCTTAAACATTAAGTTAAATTGTCTAACATCAGTCCAATTGCATGTGCCTGATATTGGGCATTTTATATCTAGCTCTTCAATTAAGGTTTTTACTTTACTGAGATTTTTATTTGAAATCGCCTGATTAAACTTGTTGTTTATGTCTTTTATCCTTTTTTCTCTATCTATAATCCTTTTATTTGTTGAAATAAACTGTTTTTCATCAAATTGATCTCCAAATTTTTGGCGGGCTTTTGCAATATCTTTTTGAATCTTATTTTCAATTTTTTTTATGAAATCTTCAATTAGAATATCTGCCCTATATCTTTTTTTAGAATCTTTATTATCAATTAATGGGTCATTAAAAGCATCAACATGTCCAGAGGCTTTCCAAATTTTTGGATGCATAAAAATTGCAGAGTCAATACCAACAATATTTTCGTTCATATTTACCATCGACTTCCACCAATATTCCTTTATGTTATTTTTTAATTCGATGCCATTTGGCCCATAATCATACGCTGCAGATAAACCGTCATAAATTTCTGAAGATTGAAAAATAAAGCCATATTCTTTACAATGGCCAATAATTTTTTTAAAAAGATCCTCATTGTTTTCCATTAGACAAATCTAATAATTCTCAAATTATAATTATGTAATTTTGTAATATGATTGAAATTGATAATAAAATTATCTCCAGAGAAGTGTTTGATAAAAAGTTCGTTTGTGACTTAGCTTCATGTAAAGGAGCTTGTTGCGTGGAGGGAGATTCAGGGGCTCCGCTTTTAGAGTCTGAAATTGAGGAGCTTGAAAAAATTCATCCAATAGTTGAAAAGTATTTAACAAAAGAGGGAAAAGATGTAATAAAAAAAGTTGGTGTTTTTGTCATTGATGAAGACGGAGATCTAACTACTCCACTAATTAATAACAAGCAGTGCGCATATTTAGTTGAAAATAATGGTATTTCGAAATGTGGGATTGAGAAGGCATTTCAGGACAAGAAAATCAATTTTAAAAAACCAATTTCATGTCATTTGTATCCAATTAGAGTTACAGATTATGATTCATTTGAAGCGGTTAATTATGAAGCTAACAAATTGTGCTCTGCAGCGTGTAGTTTAGGCCAAGAGTTACAAGTATCGGTTTACAAATTCTTGAAGGAACCATTAATTCGCAAGTATGGTAAAGCATTTTTTAAAGAAATGGAAGAAGTTGGTAATGCCTTATAGCTTACTTAAAGGCATTTTCCCCAGTAATATCAAGGCCTGTAATTAATAAATGAATATCATGTGTTCCCTCATAAGTAATTACTGACTCTAAATTCATCATATGCCTCATAATGGAGTATTCCCCTGTAATACCCATACCCCCTAGTATTTGTCTTGCATCTCTTGTGATATTAAGAGCCATTTCAACATTATTTCTTTTACACATTGATATCTGAGCAGATGTAGCTCTGCCTTCATTTTTTAACTGACCTAGTCTTAATGTGATAAACTGCGCTTTAGTAATTTCAGTTATCATCTCAGCTAGCTTTTTTTGCTGTAGCTGAAATGCAGCAATAGGTTTGCCGAATTGTATTCTTTCTTTAGCGTACCTCAGTGCAGTATCATAACAATCCATTGCAGCACCGATTGCACCCCATGCTATTCCATATCTTGCAGAATCCAGACACCCAAGTGGAGCACCAAGACCATCTTTATTTGGTAATATATTTTCTTTAGGAATTTTTACGTTGTCAAAAACAAGCTCACCTGTTGCCGATGCTCGTAGACTCCATTTGTTATGAGTCTCAGGAGTTGTAAAGCCATTCATTTCTCTTTCTACAATTACACCCTTGATTCTTCCTTCTTCATTTTTTGCCCAAACAACTGCTATATCTGCAAATGGAGAATTTGAAATCCACATTTTTGCACCGTTTAGAAGAAAATAATCTCCCATATCTTTTATGTTAGTTGTCATACCTCCTGGGTTAGATCCATGGTCTGGTTCAGTTAGACCGAAACAGCCCATTAGCTCACCAGTTGCCAACTTTGGAAGATATTTTTTTCTCTGCTCTTCATTTCCATATTGGTAAATTGGGTACATCACAAGCGAAGACTGTACAGATGCAGTTGATCTTACTCCGCTATCTCCTCTTTCAAGCTCTTGCATTATTAACCCATAGGATATATGGTCTAATCCAGCACCACCGTAATCGCTAGGNATATACGGCCCAAATGCTCCAATATCTGCTAAACCNGGAAGTATTTGCTTCGGAAATTCAGCTTTTTGACATGCTTCTTCAATTATTGGTGATATATCTTTTTTCACCCATTCTCTAGCAGTGTCTCTGATTAATTTATGTTCATCAGTTAAAAGCTCATCCATATTAAAATAATCAGGAGCNTGAAAAAGATCTTGTTTCATATTTCTTTTTTTTACAAAAGTATTGTTTTTATNAATATTANTAAAGNACTTGATTAATTTATATTTTAAAAAAGTATTTTTGTTTTGAAAATGAATTATTTNCCTTTAATAACTAATGATAAAACNCTTGTNTTTTTNCTAATTTTATCTTCNTTTCTATTTTGTGGTATTTTAAGAGCATTTTATTGGAAGCATACAAGATTAATGCTNATTGCNCCNTTNCAATTTAGATATGCAAGTCAATANTTAAGNCAAGATAATGTTTTTACNGAACGAGTTAATTGGATATCTTTTGTANTTNTNTTNATCAATTTTTCTNTNATNTTTATNTTAAGANAGCANCAATTTTTTTTTGATAAAATACATTATACTNTTTTTTTAGTGTTGTCNTTTTATTTATTAAAGTTCNTNATAATTAAATTTATTGGAAAGTTAATTTTTGCTGATGAAATTTCAAGGNTNACTGTCTTNTANTCNTTNTTATCNGANAAAGCATTTGCNATTTGTATTACTCCNNTAATTTTAATNTTATATTTTTTTTCATTTGCTTTAGATATTTATATTCTTTTTCTGATTTTATTTATTTCAATATGTTTCTTGTTATTTAAATTGTATTGGCTTTGGAAGGTAGGTATAAATTATTTTGGTCTTTCTGCTATATATATATTTTTGTATCTTTGCATCTTAGAAATTTATCCTTTTGTATTTTTTACAAAAGGTTTTTTTTACTAAGTGATTAAAAGATGNCAANAGTTAAGGAAAAAGTAAAGTCAATATTAATTTCACAGCCTCAGCCAACNGGNAAATGTCCTTATGCTGNNATTCAGAAAAAGTANAAACTNAAAATAGATTACNGACCATTTATTCACGTTGAAGAAATTTCTTCAATAGAATTTAGNGAGCANAGNATAAGTATTTTAAATCATGATGCTGTTATTTTTACNAGTAAGCATGCNATGGATCATTATTTTGGNATGTGTGAAAAGCTGAGAATTAAAGTGCCAGACTACACAAAATATTTTTGTGTTTCAGAGGCNATTGCNCATTATTTGCAAAATTTTATAACATTTAGAAAGCGNAAAGTATTTACTGGTGAGCAAACATTTGCAAGNCTTGTTCCTGTGATGGAAAAACATAGTGAAAGTAAGTTTATTTATCCTTGTTCCGATGTTTTAAAGAATAGAGTTAACAAATCTCTTGAAGAAAGTAATTTAGATTATACTATGGCTCAAATGTATAAAGTTGCTTGTTCTGATCTTTCCGATTTGGCAGATGTTAAATATGACATTTTAGTATTTTTTAGTCCTACAGGAATTAAATCTCTTTTCGAAAATTTTCCAGATTTTAAACAAGAAAAAACTAGGCTGGCTATCTTTGGTCCAACTACTGTTAAATCTGTTGAAGACCATGGCCTCAGAGTTGATATCAAAGTTCCAAATAAAAATGCACCTTCCATGTCAATGGCGTTAGATCAATATATAAAAGAGGCTAATAAAAGAAGAAGGTAAATTTTATGTACACATTTACAAAATCAGAAAGACTTTGTAAAAAACAACTAACAAAAAAAGTTTTTGCAGATGGGCTTTCATTAAAAAGCGACTGCTTTAAAATAATTTATAGTGAAGCTTTCAGTCAGAAAGAAAAACTAAAAATACAAATAGTTGTGCCAAAAAAAATAGTCACAAAGGCCGTAGATAGAAATTTTATAAAAAGACAAATAAGAGAATCATTCAGAAAAAATAAGCATATTTTACTCGATTATTTAAATAAACATAATCGATTTCTGAATTGCATTATTATTTATCAATCTGATAAAAAAAATATTACTAAAGTAATGGAGAAGAAAATAATTATAGTATTTAAAAAATTAATTAATAATTTATGAGTAAATTTTTATCTTCATTGCTTCTTTTTATGATTTATTTATATCAAAAATTTATTTCCCCAATGATGCCCGCAAGCTGTAGATATACACCCACTTGCTCCCAGTATTCAAAGGAATCAATAATTAAATATGGCCCTTTTAAAGGCACATACATAGCATTCAAAAGAGTAATTAAATGCCATCCTTGGGGTGGTAGTGGTTACGACCCAATACCTTAAAAATATGACTAAAAAAATTAAAATACTTATTATCTCATTTATTGTATTAATTTCTTCGTTTAGTTTTACCGAGAGTTATTTTGAGATAGCCAAAAATCTAGACATTTTTACCTCCGTATACAGAGAGTTAAATAATTATTATGTTGACGAAACAGATCCAGGCAAATTAATGAAGACAGCAATTGATAAAATGCTTAATTCATTAGATCCTTACACTAACTACATCCCTGAATCAGAAATTGAAGACTTTCAATTTATGACAACAGGTCAGTATGGTGGTATTGGCGCTGTAATAACAAAAAGAAAGGAATATGTCTTTATTAGCGAGCCCTACGAAGGCTTCCCAGCTCAAAAGTCTGGCTTAATTGCAGGAGATAAGATATTAGAAATTGATGGTGAAAGTGCAAAGGGAAAAAGCACTGAGGATGTTAGTAAAGCATTAAAAGGACAACCAAATACAGATGTTGAATTACTCATTGAAAGACCATATGTAGACGACCCATTTACTGTAACTTTTAAGCGACAAAAAATTTCCGTTAAAAGCGTTCCTTACTATTCATTTATTGAAAGCGGAATAGGCTATATTAAATTGAGAAGTTTCACAAGAGATTGTAGTAAAGACATCAAAAATGCATTATTAGATTTGAAAAAACAGGGTGAATTAAATGGATTAATTCTTGATTTAAGAGGGAATCCAGGAGGATTATTGAACGAATCCGTTAGTATAGTTAATTTATTTGTCGAAAAGGGTCAAGAAGTAGTCAGTACAAAAGGTAAAATAAAGTCATGGGATAAGGTATATAAAGCATCAAAAAACCCAATTGACCTAGAAACACCTCTTGTTGTACTAATTAATCAAGCTTCCGCATCTGCATCAGAAATTGTTTCGGGTGCAATTCAAGATCTAGATAGGGGAATTATAATTGGCAAAAGAAGTTTTGGAAAAGGACTTGTACAACAAACTAAAAAACTAAGTTATAATTCTCAATTAAAACTTACTGTTGCAAAATATTATATCCCAAGTGGGAGATGTATTCAGGCTCTAGATTATTCAAATAGAAATGAAGACGGAAGTGTAGGAAAGGTTCCGGATTCGTTAATGACTGCATTTGAAACAAAGAATGGAAGAACTGTTTATGATGGCGGAGGGATTAAGCCTGATATCGAAGTTGAGCAAGAAGATGTTAGTAATCTTATCATTTCTTTGGTACGTGAACGTTTGTTTTTTGATTACGCAACTTTTTACAAGCACACAAATTCACAAATTGATAGTATGTATTCAATGAATGATGATGAGTTTAATGATTTTAAAGTTTTTCTGAGTGATAAATCATATGATTATAAGACAGAAACTGAAAAAGCTTTTGAAACATTGAAATCAAAATCAGAAAAAGAAAATTATTTTTCTTCACTTGAAACTAAATATGAAGATTTGTTTGATGAGTTTAAAATGAACAAAAAAAATGATTTGTCAAGAAATAAAGAGACAATTAAAGAAATATTGAGTGAAGAAATAGCATCTAGATATTATTTTCAAAAGGGTAGAATAAGAGCTTCATTAAAATATGATAAAGAAATTATTGAAGCAACAAAATTCTTAAAAGACAAGTCGTTGTATGACTCGGTTTTAACGGTTTCTAACTAATATATTTTCTTTTTATTCTCCTATTTATTTTTGATAAAAACTCATAAGGAATTGAATCGATTTTTTTACAAATTGAGTTAATACTATTGTTTGAACCAAATATTTCAACTCTATCACCTTCCACTGCGTTTGAATCATTTAGATTAATAACACATGAATCCATACTGATTTCGCCTAGAATTTCACACTTTATTCCATTTACAAATAAAGAACCATTTGAATTACCAAGTTTTCTATCAAGTCCATCAGCATAACCAAAAGGAACAACACCAATTTTAATTTTTTTATTTGCTTGAAAATGCCCTCCATATCCAATTATTTCCCCTTTATTTATATGTCTAATTTGACTAATAGTAGTGGTGAGCTTACCAATCTGTTGAAGTCCGGTATTTTTGTGAATGCCAAAAATTCCAATTCCAGCCCTAACTGCAGAGTATTGATGTTCAGCAAATCGAATTATTCCACTTGTATTTAAAATGTGCTTATAAATTTTATCTGAAAAATTTGAAGCAATTTCTTTAAATTTTTTTAATTCATTTTTAGTTGTTTCGTCCTTTTTTGGTGTTCTACTTGAAGATAAGTGTGAACATATAGAGCTTATATTTAAGTTTGAATTTTTGCTTAGTTTCTTTTTTATTATAGAAATATCTTCAACAGCAAAGCCATATCTATTCATGCCACAATTAAATTTTAAATGGAGATTTAGACTCTTTTTAATGTCTATAATAGAATCAAGTATCCTAAAATTATATACGACGATATCTAAATTATATTTTATTATTTGACTTATTGATTTTGGACTTGCATTTGCCACTATTATTGGAACTGCTATTCCATTTTTTCTAAGTATTACACCCTCTTCAAAATCTGCAACCCAAAATGCATATATATCTTGTTTTTCTAAAAACTTCGCAATTTCAATATCACCATGCCCATATGCAAATGCTTTAACTACCGCAATGATTTTAGTTTTTGGTTTAAGTTTTTTCTTTAAAAAGTTTAAATTG
>PBAG01000014.1 GCA_002715885.1 Flavobacteriales bacterium
TAGAATACCAATGTTGAAAAATGGACAACAATATATACTAAATATTGTTTTAAAAAAATCAAATACATTATTAGAAGACATAATTGTAAAGGATCAGAAAAGTAGGAAAAATAATCTAAGTCGAATAAAAACTAAACACGTTGAAGTTATACCTGGATCTAGTGGAGGAATTGAAGCAGTTTTAAAAACTTTACCAGGTGTTAGCTCTGCAAACGAACTAAGTTCTCAGTATTCCGTAAGAGGAGGTAATTTTGATGAAAATTTGGTGTATGTTAATGGAATTGAAGTATATAGACCATTTCTTATACACACTGGGCAACAAGAGGGTTTGAGTTTTGTAAATACAGATTTAGTTGGTAGTATACTTTTTTCAGCTGGTGGTTTTTCAGCAAAGTATGGGGATAAAATGTCATCTGTCTTAGACATAAAATACAAACAACCAAGAAAAATTGCTAGCTCAGCAAGCCTAAGTCTTTTAGGAGGGTCTGCTCATATTGAAGGAATAAGTAAAAATAGGAGATTAAGTTATTTACTGGGGTTGAGATATAAATCAAATCAATATGTACTAAANAGTTTAGATACTGAAGCGGAGTACTCTCCTCGNTTTGCTGANATNCAAACATTTATNAATTATAAATTNAGTACAAATTGGGANATTNGCTTTCTAACTAATTTTTCAAGCAATCAATATCAAATGGTTCCACAAGATCGGAANACNGATTTTGGAACTTTTAATGAGGCTNTNAGACTAACTATTTTTTTTGAAGGACAAGAATTAGATAAATATGAAACATACTTTGGGGCATTNACAACAAAATATAATCCAAATACAAAACTGAAACTTGAACTTACAGCTTCTGCTTTTCAAACTTTTGAAGAAGAAAATTTTGATATTCTAGGTGAATATTGGCTATATCAACTAGACAATAATTTAGGCTCTGATAACTTTGGAAATGTTGCGTTCGACAGAGGTGTAGGAAAATATATAAATCATGCAAGAAATTCTCTTGAAGCTAGAGTTTTAAATTTTTCTCATAAAGGAAATTATAATCAGAATGATATAAATATTAACTGGGGACTAAAATTTCAAAATGAAGTTATAAATGATAAGATTAGCGAATGGACTCTAATTGACTCTGCAGGCTTTACATTACCTCATCCTATTGACAGTATNGGNAATCCTTCAAATNCAAATCAACAAGTGTTAATGAGTGATCTATTAAAAACTGATATAAACATTTCAAGTGTAAGACAATCAGGATACTTAGAATATCTTCAAGACATTAACAATCTATCAATTACAGCAGGTACTAGATCTAGCTTTTGGTCGTATAACAATGAACTTTTAGTTTCTCCAAGACTTTCTCTTGCATATGCACCCAATTGGCAAAAAGATATTGTTTTTAGATTAGCCTCTGGAATTTATTATCAATCTCCTTTTTACAGAGAACTAAGATTTCCAAACGGAGAATTAAATCAAAATATCAAATCACAAAAATCTATACATTATGTTTTAGGGTCTGATTATCTATTTTATAAATGGGGAAGACCTTTTAAGTGGATAACAGAATTATATTATAAAAAACTTGATAATTTGATACCATACAAAGTAGATAATGTAAGAATTCAGTACTTGGCTGAAAATAATTCAAAGGGTTATGCAACTGGAATTGATTTTAAAATAAACGGAGAATTTGTATCAGGTGTTGAAAGTTGGGCAAGTTTATCAATAATGAAAACTGAGGAGGATATAATTGATGACTCTTATATAAATGAAGATGGAAATACTATTTATCCTGGGTATATTGCCAGACCAACAGATCAAAGAGTAAACTTTAGTTTATTTTTTCAAGACTATATACCAGGAAATATGAATTATAAAATGCATCTTAATATGATTTATGGATCAGGTTTACCCTTTGGGCCACCTAAGTCAGAAAAATATGAGGACATTTTAAGAATCCCAGACTACAGAAGGGTTGATGTTGGATTTTCAGCTATTTTAAAGTCTGAAAATAAAAAATCAAAGCTAGGNTTTATGAACGTTTTCAATTCAGCATGGGTGAGTGCTGAAGTATTTAACTTATTGGACATCAACAACACTATTTCTTATTTATGGGTTTCAGATGTAGGTGGCAGACAATATGCAGTTCCAAATTACCTAACTAGAAGACAACTAAATTTAAAATTAATTTTTAAGTTTTGACCTAATTCATTTTGTTTGAAATAGAAGAATTGAATATTTCTTTGTATTCAGAAATTTCTCCAAAAAACTCGTCATCAATAGAAATATCGGCATCAGTTACTCTACCTAATTTACTAAAAGATATTTTACTTGAGGATAAATTGCTTTCAAACAAATCCTTATTTTTTGGGTCAATGGAAACTACAACTCTTGAGGGTGATTCTCCAAAAAGGAAA
The DNA here is from genome assembly GCA_002715885.1 of Flavobacteriales bacterium. GTDB lineage: Bacteria > Bacteroidota > Bacteroidia > Flavobacteriales > BACL11. The sequence goes on from PBAG01000014.1 coordinate 2,422, forward strand.
GCATCTTTTCTTATTTCTTTTTTTGAAGCTATTGAAAATCCTAAATTATTATACATTGAACTCTCAAGTAAAGTAATAAACAAACCTCCATCAGCTACATCATGCGCAGATAATATTAATTTTTCTTTAATTAAATGAGATATAGTTTGTTGCAAATCAAATTCTACATCTAGATCAAAAAATGGTGTTGTTGATTCATTAAAATTATGATAAGAAACCAGATATTCTGAACAATTAATATCATTATGAGATTCACCTAAAAGATAAATTAATGAATCAGGCTTTGAAAATGCAAGTGACATTATGTTTTGCTTGTCCTCAACTATACCAAGCATACCTATTGTTGGAGTTGGAAAAACTGGNACTTCAGTTCCACTAACTGATGATTGATTATAAAAACTGACATTTCCTCCCGTAACAGGTGTTTTAAATTTTTTACATGACTTAGCCATACCTTTAATAGCACCAACAAATTGCCAATAAACTTCTGGATTGTAAGGGTTTCCAAAGTTTAAACAATTTGTAATTGCAGAAGGAACTCCTCCCGAGCAAACAATATTTCGAGCAGCTTCAGCAACAGCCATTGCACATCCTTCTTCTGGATTTGCATTAACCATTCTTGCGTTACAGTCAACTGTCATAGCCAAAGCTTTTTTAGAATCTTTGAGATTGACTATACCAGCATCAGTGGGAAAGTTTGTTGACATATTTGCTGTTCCAACCATTGAATCATACTGTTCGTAAACAAATCTCTTTGAGGCTATATTTGGATTTCCAGTTAAAAATTTAGCTACAGCAACTAGATCTTTTGGCTCTTTTATATCATCAATTGAAAACTGCTGATACTTTTTGAAATATGAAGGCTCCGAATACTCTCTTTCATAAACTGGCGCTCCACCTCCTAAAACTAAATCGGCACAAGGAACATCAGCAACTAATTTTCCATGCATAAAATATTGTACCCTCTCCCCTTTTGTTACGTGTCCTATTTCTTCGCATGATAAATCCCATTTGTCAAAAATATCTTTAACAATTTTTTCTTTTCCTTTTTCAACAACGACTAGCATTCTCTCTTGAGACTCAGAAAGCAAGATTTCCCAGTCCTTCATATTTTTTTGCCTTGTTGGGACTTTATCTAAATTGATTATCATACCGTGCTCTCCAGCTGCACTCATTTCATTTGTGGAACACGTAATACCAGCAGCACCCATATCCTGCATACCAACAATTGCGTCAGTTTTTGCTAACTCTAAAGTTGCTTCTAATAGAAGTTTTTCTTGAAATGGGTCACCTACTTGAACTGCAGGTAAATCCTCGGCTGAATCTTCNGTAATATCTTTAGAAGCAAAAGAGGCACCATGAATTCCATCCTTACCAGTTCTTGAACCAACAATGAAAATAGGATTTCCTTCTCCTGAGGACGTTGCTGAAATCATCTCACCTTTTTTCATTATACCAGCAGAAAATGCATTAACCAAAGGATTTGTATTGTAACAATCATCAAAAAAAACTTCTCCGCCAACAATTGGAATACCAAAAGCATTTCCATAATCACCTATTCCTTTAGAAACACCCTTTAATAACCATTTTGTTCGATCTAAGTCAATATTTCCAAAGCGTAATGAATTAAGTTGAGCTATAGGACGAGCTCCCATTGTAAAAATATCTCTATTGATACCCCCAACGCCAGTGGCAGCACCCTGGTATGGTTCTAGTGCAGAAGGATGATTATGTGATTCAATTTTAAAACAACAAGCAAGACCATCACCAATATCAACAAGACCTGCATTTTCTTCACCTGCCTCAACAAGCATATGAGGTCCATCTTTTGGNAGCTTCTTTAACCAGACAATAGAGTTTTTGTATGAACAATGCTCAGACCACATAACTCCAAAAATACTGAGTTCACAAAAGTTTGGAGTTCTTCCAAGAATCTCTTTAATCCTGTCAAACTCTTCCGGTAATAAACCCATTTCTTGTGCCTGTTCAACAGTGGAAAGATTAGTGTTATGACTCATGCTTAAATATGAAATTTAATTATNNAACAAATATATAATTAACTACATAGACCAATCAAAAAGTAAAGGTTTTTAGAAAGATNTTTTGAACAATTTATTAATAAATTTTTGGNTTATAGTTTTCTATTATTTTTCCTTGAAAATTNTTAAATGAGTTTTCAATATACTGCATATCAGATTTAAAATTTCCAGAAGGGGTCAATATATCAAATGCTCCAACAGTTTTGGTTTTAAAATCAAATTTACAGAACACAATTGGAACATTTGACTTTACAGCAATATGATAAAATCCTGTTTTCCATTTAGGAACTCTTTTTCTTGTTCCTTCTGGAGCAATACCTAATCTAAAAATTTCTGATTTTTCAAATTTATCAACAACCTGATCAACCACATTATTCTTTTTCTTTCTATAAACAGGAATACCTCCGTTAAGTCTGAGAATAGTTCCAATTACAGGAACAAAAAGTTCACTTTTAATTAAATATTTTGGATATATTTTTTGAATGTAACCATAACATCTACCTATTAAAAAATCCCAATTTGATGTATGGGGAGCGGCAATAATTATACATTTTTTTGGATAGTTAATGGTGTCATCAACTTTCCAACCATTTATTTTAAATATTAATAATGATATTAATCGAAACATATTTTACAAAGAAACAACAATTTAAAATACTTTGTTCAAAAATTGTAAATTTGCATCAACCAAATTTGAAAAAATGAACGCTAAAAAAATCACTCTTATTCTTATTCCAGTAAATATCATACTTGCTTTTTTCGTATATAATAGTATAAGTAGTGAAGTGGAATTCAACAAAATAGCAAAAGAAAGAATTGCTGAAAATGTACAAAAACTTAAAGATCTTAGAACTTTACAGATTGCATTTAAAAGAGAGAATGAGGCTTTTGCTGACAATTTTAACTCTCTAATGAATTTTTTACAAAATGATTCAACTAGAATTGTCAAAATGGAAGGAGTTAATGATACTTTAATTGATGGTGAAGAAATTTCTGACGAATTAGCTCTTAAGCTAGGCTTAATCAAAAGAGATACAATTTATGTTTCTGCAATGGAGTCAATTTTTGATGAGAATTATATAAATAGTAGAGATAATAATTACCCATTTGATATTAATTCACTTAACATAATTCCATTTACTAATAAACAATACAACATTGATGCTAATGTTATTGAAAAGGGAAAAGTTAGTGTTCAAGTTTTTGAAATTTCAGCGACATATAAAGACATCTTTAACGGCCTAGATGCTGAAAACAAAAAATATGATCTAAATAGCCTACTTAAAGTTGGATCCATGACTGAAGCATCACTAAATGGTAATTGGGGAGAATAATAACAAAACTATCTTAGCTGATAGTAGTTTTGATTCTAATCAAATCTCAAATCTTCATCTTTCTATCGAATTGAGTTCTAGCTCACTTTCTTACTGTATAATAGATACTCAAAAATATAGGTGTTTACTATTGTCATCTAGGAAATTAGAAACAGATAACCTCCTTGAAATTTTCAGTAATGATGATTATCTTTCACAAAATTTCAAATCTAAATCAATTTCTTTTGTAAATTTTGCGAACACACTAGTTCCATTTGAGCTCTATGAGAAGAAAGATAAAGAAAATCTATTTGCTCTAAATCACGAACTTAATGACGAAGTTTTACTAGAAGATAACTTAAGAGAAGAGATAATTAACTTACATGCAGTTCCAAAATTATTTTTCCAAACAATTAAAAACATTTTACCTGNTGCGGCCTTGCGTTCTCAGAGCTCTATACTTATTAATAATTTTACAAATCTTAATTTAAAAGTAGAAACAATGTTTCTTTACTTGAAAGATTCATTTGTTAATATTGTTGTTACCAAAGGAAAAAATCTACTCTTCCAAAATAAATTTAATTATGTCACTAAAGAGGACTTATTATTTTATGTGCTTTTCAGTATTCAGGAGTTAAATTTTTCCAATGAAGACATAAACACAATAGTATATGGTAATGTCACTGAAGATGAATTTAGTATTCTTTATGACTACATAAGAAATATTAAGTATGGTAATAAATTAAAAGATATTAGTTGTAGCAATGAATTTAATAGTATTGAAAACCATTGCTACAGCATACTTTATCGTCAATTTTTATGCGTATAATTTCTGGAAAGCATAAGGCTAGAAAGATAATTGCTCCTAAAAATTTGCCTGTTAGACCTACAACTGACAGAGCGAAGGAAAGTATCTTTAATATTTTAGAAAACAGATATGATTTTTCTGAAAAAAAAATACTTGATCTTTTTAGTGGAACAGGTAATTTAAGCTACGAATTTTCATCAAGAAATGCATTGCATATTACAGCAGTAGATATTAATAAGAACTGTATAAAGTTTATCGAAAAGATTAATAATGAATTAAATTTTAACATTAGAACTATGCTTTCTGATTCATTTAAATTTGTTTCTCAAACAGATGAAAATTTTGATATAATATTTATTGACCCCCCCTACAGCTACAATAATTACCACAAAATAAAAGATATTATAATAGAAAGAAAAGTCATAAATGATGGNGGATGCATAATTATTGAACACGACAAAAGGATAAATTTTAATGATAAAAACACTGAAATCAGAAAATATGGNAGTGTTTTTTTTACTATGTTTAATCTNTAATTAAAATGAAAAAAATAGCGGTATTTCCAGGATCATTTTCTCCATTTACATATGGGCATTTATCNATTGTTAATAGAATGACCCCTCTCTTTGATAAGATCATAATTGCAATTGGAAAGAATTCTTTAAAGTCAGATANATATCCAACTGAGAAAAATATCAAATGGATTGAAAAAGTAATTAAAAATCATAAAAAAATAAATGTTATCAGTTATNATGGATTAACTGTAGAAATTTGTAAAAAATATAATGCAAGTTACATTATTAGAGGAGTGAGAGATGAAAAAGACTTTGAATTTGAAAAAAAAGTAGCACAAAATAATAAAGAACTAGACTCNAATATTGAAACATTAATAATAACNACTTTACCTAGATATTCTCATATTTCATCAACTATTGTTAGAGATATCATAAAAAATAATGGTGATGTAAGTAAGCTAGTTCCTAATTCAGAAGAGTTCAAAAAGTTTTTTAAACATTAAATTTATCTCTTCTCTAAAAATGATATTAAATTCCTTACAGCAATGCCTCTATGACTTATTTCACCTTTTTTTTGCTGANTAATTTGAGCAAATGTTTGATTTGATCCATTTGGTATAAAGATAGGATCATACCCAAAGCCATCTTGCCCATAAACTTTTTTTGTAATTTTCCCCAAGCACTCACCTCTAAAAAAATATTCTTCACCATTCAATATTAATGCAATAACTGTTACAAATCTTGCTTTTCTATTTTCAACATTTTTTAATTCTAATAAAACCTTATTTATATTATCTTTTGCTAAGCATTTTGGCCCAGCATATCTTGCTGAAATCACCCCAGGTGCCCCATTTAAATAATCAATTTCTAATCCTGTATCATCAGCAAAGCAATTGTATCCAAACCTTGAATGAATATGCCTAGCTTTTAGCAGTGCATTTCCTTTTAGTGTATTTTCTGTTTCTTCAATTTCGTCACAAAAGTCTATTTCTTTCAAACTAAGAACATTATAATTTGAAGAAATAAGATTTTTTATTTCACTTAGTTTATTTTGATTATTTGTTACAAAAACTAGATCCATTATNGATTATGATATTTTTCATTTTTAATTATGGTAAANGCCCTGTATAACTGCTCAACAAAAAACAATCTGATCATTTGATGTGAAAAGGTCATTTTAGACAATGATAATTTGTCATTTGCCTGATTGTAAATTTGATTTGTAAAACCATGAGCACCACCTANGACAAATACAATTCTTTTATATGANTTAATCATAAAACCTTCAATTTTTTTAGAGAACTCAACNGAGGTATATGATTTTCCTTTTTCGTCTAATAAAATAATATGATCTCCTTTAAGAATATTTTTTTCNAGCATCTCAGATTCAAAATTTTTAAATTCAGAAATAGTCAACTTATTTGATTTTTTTTTGTTGGGTATTTCNATGTATTTAAAGTCTACATAATGAGATANTCTAGTNGTNAAACTTTGAATTTGATTTTTCATATTTTCATCTGTTGTAGTTCCTANCGCCAGTAATNAAATCTTCATTATTTCGTATTTTTGACAATATTAGCAATTTGAATCTAATGATTGATCAAGAACTAGAAAAATTTGTGGTCGAATCTCTAAAGGAAGATATTAAAAGTGGAGATCATACATCACTTGCATGTATTAACAAAGCAAATATTAGCAATGCAGAAATTATTGCAAAAAATAGTGGGCTNATAGCAGGTGTTGAACTTGCAAAATATATTTTTAAGAAAGTTGACAATAAGCTGATTTTAAAACAACACTTTAAAGACGGCGACTCTGTTAAAAAGGGTGATATTATTATCTCAATTAGTGGCCCTACTCTGTCTATTTTAAAATGCGAAAGATTGGTTTTAAATTGTATGCAACAAATGAGTGCAATTGCAACAAAAACAAACATAATTTGTAAAAAAATTGCAAATACAAAAACAAAAATTTTAGATACAAGAAAAACAATTCCACTTAATAGAAAAATCCAAAAATGGGCTGTAAAGATTGGAGGTGGAATTAATCATAGGTTTTCACTAGATGATATGATAATGATAAAAGATAATCATATTGACTTTTGTGGNGGTATAGCTCAGGCAATTNAAACCACCAAAAAATATCTAATAGCAAATAAATTAAATCTTGATATTGTTGTAGAGACAAGAAATTTTGATGAAATAAAAGAAGTTATAAATGTAGGGGGTATCAAAAGAATACTACTTGACAATTTTGATATAGCACAGACAAAAAAAGCAGTTGAACTTATAAATAATCAATTTGAAACAGAGTCTTCTGGTGGTATAAATGAAAAAAACATTCTGGAATATGCTAAATGCGGAGTTGATTATATATCACTTGGCACCTTAACTCATTCAATCAAAAACTTTGATTTAAGTTTAAAAGCATCATGAAAAAATTGGCAAATTTTTTTAAAAAAATTAAGCCAATTGGATTTGCAGGACTTAACCTTTATGATGTTGCTATTTTTTTTGTTAAAGGACTACAAGAAGGTGCAATAACAACTAGAGCGTCTTCTTTAGCTTTTAACTTTTTTTTAGCTTTCTTTCCATCAATAATAGTTTTTTTTACTTTGATTCCATACATACCTATAATTGGTTTTCAAGAAACACTAATGGAAATTCTATCCAATATTCTACCTCCTTCAACAAACAATGCAACTTTTAACACATTAGATGACATAATTAATAACCAAAGAGGAGGATTATTATCTATTGGTTTCATATTAGCTCTATATTTCTCAACAAATGGAATGAGTTCATTGATTCAAGCATTTAACGCATCTTACCACATTAGAGAAAATGAATCAATAATTAAACATCAGTTACTTTCAATTTTATTAACTGTAGTAATTTCGGCGTTGGTCTTTCTAACGATAATTTTAATAATTTTTGGNAAAACAACTATNACATATTTAGTTGATTTTCAGTTAATTANTCAAAATAAAATTGTTTTTTTAAATATTGCCAAATGGATAGTTCTTATATTTATGTTATTTGTTGGAATAACAACTATTTTTAATATTGGTCCTGCTATAAAGAGCAAAATAAAAATATTCTCACCTGGTGCAATACTTGCAACATTATTTATAATTTTAACATCTATTGTTTTTAGTTATTACATTGATAACTTTTCTCAGTACAACAAAATTTATGGATCTATCGGAACATTGATAATTATTTTACTCTGGATTTATTTCAATGCCATCTTCTTATTAATTGGTTTTGAGCTAAATGCTAGCATTTTAAATGCAAAAAAAAANCTAACTAACAAATCATGAAAAACTCAATTCTTATTTTTTTTCTCCTGCTTTCATCAANTAGTTTTGCTCAAATAAAGTACAATCCTCTTGAAAAACCCAACACTTACAGAAANATTGACAATCCAAATTACTGGAAAAATAAAATGCCTCATCCAGGATATTGGCAGCAAGATGTGCATTACAAAATTAAAGCCGAAATTGATGAAGAAACTGATATAATTGATGCTTATGAAGAGCTAACATACTGGAATAATTCCCCAGATACTTTATATTTTGTTTTTTTTCACTTATATCAAAACGCTTTTCAACCTGATTCCTACTACGACAAACTTCAAAAAGAAAATGGAAAAAATCCAAAATATGGAAAATATGAATCCAAAAAACTAGGAACNACAATTGAACAAATCACAATTAGTGGAATGAACGTTTCAACTGAACTTGATAATACAATATTAAAAGTTGATTTAATTACACCACTTTTACCAGGTGAAAAAACAAAATTTGAAATAAAATTCAAAACATATTTTGATAATGAGGAAGTAAGAAGGAGAATGAAATCATATGATGCATGGGGTTATAGGCACTATAATGGAGTTCACTGGTATCCAAGAATATCGGTTTATGACGCTAAATTTGGATGGACAACAGATCAACACCTTGGAAGAGAGTTTTATGGAAATTTTGGAACATTTGATGTTGAACTTACTTTTGCTTCAAATTTCATAGTAGAAGCAACTGGTAACNTNNTAAATAGAGATGAAGTTCTACCAGCAGATTTGAGAGCAAAACTAGATGTAAAAAACTTTAAAGATAAACCATTTAACTCTCCCCCATCTACCATTATTGAATACAATAAAGACAAACACAAAACTTGGATCTATCATGCAGAAAATGTTCACGATTTTGCATTTACTGCAGATCCAACATACAGAATTGGTGAAGCACGTTGGGAAGANAAAGTGTGTTATTCTTTAGTACAAGAGCCTCACGCAAGTAAGTGGCAAAATGCGGCTGATTTTGGGGCAGAATGTTTAAGAGTTTTTTCTGAGGATTTTGGAAGATATATATGGCATAAAGTTATAGTTGCTGACGCAGCAGATGGAATGGAATATCCCATGATTACTTTGGATAGTGGTACTGATCCAGGATATAGAGACCTGCTTGCTCATGAAATTGGACATATGTGGTTTTTTGGACAAGTAGGAAATAATGAAACATATCGAGCATTATTAGATGAAGGTTTTACTGAATTCCTTACAGCCTGGGCAATGATAGAAATTGATGGTGAATATGTTGTAGAAGATTTACCCAAAAGCAANTATAGAAAAAAATTCCATAAACCTCAAAAAGCTATTGATACAGAAGTTTATAATGCTTACATAGAATCAGCAACCAGAAAAACTGATCCTATAATTTCAACTCATTCAGACTGTTTTAATGGTGCTTTAGGACAGGGAGGTGGTTACAGACAAGTATATTACAAAACAGCAACTATGCTATATAACCTTCAATATGTTTTGGGAGATGAATTATTTTTAGATGCAATGAAATATTATTTTGACACATGGAAAATTGCTCATCCTTACAACGAAGATTTTAGAAATGCAATAATACAATATACAAATGTAGATTTGAATTGGTTCTTTGATCAATGGTTAGACACGGATAAAAGGTTAGATTATTCAGTAAAACTTAAAAAGAATCAAAATTCTGAGATTATTTCTTTTAAAAGAAAATCAAGAATGCAAATGCCAATTGACTTTACTGTAATAGCCAACGATCTAAAAAAATACGACTACCATATTCCAAATAATTGGTTCGTGAAAGAAACAGATGCTGTAGTTCTTCCAAAATGGCATGGATGGGACAAATTAAACCCAAAATATGAAGTAAAGTTAGATATCCCATCTGGAATAAAGGAAGTTATAATTGATCCAACAACAAGGTTTGGAGACATATACATGCCAGACAACAGCTCTAATATTAGAAAAACCTATAGCTATGATCATCAATTGTATCAAAGAGCAGATTGGAGAAACTATGAAATAAAGTACAGACCAAACTTATGGTGGAATGCTTATGATGGTGTAAAATTTGGAATTAATTTAAATGGTGGGTATCTAAATCATCATCATCTTTTTGATTTTAATTTTTGGATTAATTCGGGTCAACTCCAACAAGATGACATAACAAACAAAGAAAATTACGACTTATATTCTTACAAATTAGCTTACAATACTAATCTTGATAATTATATGAAATATGCTAGAATTAAATTTAATAGTGATTTTATCTCAGGACTATACTCTAGTAAAATGTCTTTTTCAAAATACACATTAGACAAAAAAACTGAAATGAAAATTGGTTTAATTTCTAACTACAGAACAAAAGATGAGAATTATATACTGTACCCTCAGTTCTGGGACACAGATAAATTCAATAATAGAATTGATTTATCTGTAACACACAAATACAATTTAAACGACATTTCGGGGAAAATTGAACTAAGTACAATGAGTTCTGCATTATTTTCAGATTATAACTACAATAAGTTTATTCTTAAAAATACAAATAGCACTTCAATTTTTGATTTGAGGTTAAAGTCAAGGATTTTTATTCAAATTGGAACTGGAGATAATTGGGCATCAGAGAGTAAATTATTTTTTGCCGGNGCGAATGGTGAAGAATTAATGAATAATGAATTTACAAGATCAAAAGGTTTTATTCCAAATGAATATATAGGCTATGGTTCTTCAATAAACAATTTTCATCATAGCGGGGGACTAAACCTGAGAGGATATGCAGGCTATTTGGTTCCCCAAGAAAAAAATGGAGTTATAGAATCATTTAATTATTCAGGAAAAAGTGGAGCTGCTGTAAATGTAGAAATTGACCTATCTAAATTTCTTCATTTTCATATTATGAATAATGATTTAAAAACATATTTGTTTGGAGATGCAGGTATTATTACAAATCAAGACATCAATAGCTCTAACTATAGCGAAATTTTTACTGATTTAAGAGCTGATGCNGGAGTTGGTTTTAACTATACACTAAGNGGNTTACCAAAAATGAAGCCTGTAACATTAAGGCTTGATTTACCTATTTTCCTTAATCGACCTCCAAATGANGAAGAGTATTTTAAGATGAGATGGATATTTGGTGTGAATAAGNTGTTTTAGTATGCAAAATAAAATTTTCATTTTCATTTCAGGCCTTCATAGAAGCGGCACTTCGCTTTTCTACAAAATACTAGATAATCAAGAACAATTTTCTGCTCTTACAAATACAAATGAGATTGAAGATGAAGGTCAGTTTGTCCAAAGTGTTTATTTACCCGCATATAAGTTTGGTGGTGTTGGTAGATTTGGTTTTAACAAAGAATCTCGACTTGATGAAAAATCAATTCTTATAAACAATGAAAATAGAACTAAACTTTTTGAGGAGTGGTCAAAGTATTGGAATACAGAAAAGAAATACTTAGTTGAAAAATCACCGCCAAATATTATAAGAACAAGATTTCTACAAGAAATGTTTCCTAAAAGCTATTTTATTAATATTACTAGACATCCAATAGCAACGTCTTTAGCCACTCAAAAATGGTCTAAGACATCTCTAGACTCATTAATTAAACATTGGATAGTCTGTCATAAAATTTATGAAGATGACAAGAAGTTCTTAAAAAAATCTATTAATTTCAAATACGAAGATTTAATAGAAAATACTGACAAAACATTAAAAATAATTTCCGAATTTCTTCAAACTAATATAGAAAACAATAAAGAAGAAATTAAAAAAGGCATCAATCGTAAATATTTTGAGATTTGGGAGAAAAAAAAGACGAGTTTTTTTTCTAAAAGAAAAATTAAAAAAATTATTGAAAAATATGAAGATGAAGTAAATAGTTTTGGATATAGTTTAATAGATTATTAGATGGAAAAACAATTAATTATATCAATTGGAACCGGAAGAAGTGGAAGCGCTTCATTATCATCATTTTTGTCAGCACAAGAAAGTATGCTTTTCCTTCATGAAGGAAGATTAGAAAAAGAAAAAATAAGAAAATTGATAAAATGGGAAAATGATGAAGAAGAGTTATTTAAATGGATAGACTTCCTTGTGGGTTATGATGATGAAGCAATGTTTGTTGGAGATACTGGTATGTATTTTTTACCGTACATTGAAATGATAATAAATAAATACAATAATGTAAAAGTAATTGGACTGGAAAGAGATAAAGATGAAGTTGTTGAAAGTTTTATAAAAAAAACCGAAGGCAGAAATCACTGGTACGATCATGGTGGAAAAGATTGGAAAGTAGATAAAAAGTGGGATCCTTGCTTTCCAAAATATCAGATAAAGGAAAAAAGAAAAGCAATTGAAAAATATTATGATGAATATATTAGTAAAACAAATTATTTGAAAATAAAATACCCAGACAATGTAAAAATTTGGAATTTATTGGATTTTAATAAATCCAAAACAAAAAATGAAATTCTTGATTTTATATCATATGATAAAAAAAGAATTGTAGATAAAAGCTTCAAAAAAAATACAAAGATAAAATCTCAAGTTGAGTCAATTTTAAATAAAATAAAAGAGTGGTTCTAAGTATAACTGTATGTACATATAATCGTGTAGAATTTCTAAAAAATTGCCTGAAATCAATTTTAGATCAAACTCAAGGGAGTCCAATTATTGAAATCAATATAATTGACAACAACAGTAGTGATAAAACTTATGATTACATACTTGAAATGCAAAAGAAATTTCCTGAGATAAATTATTTTGTTGAAAAAAAACAAGGAATCAGCCACGCTAGAAATTTATCATTTAAGGTATGTAAAGGAAACTTTTTGGCATTTGTTGACGATGATGCTATAATTAATGAAAATTGGTTAGAGTCGCTTCTTGAAGAATTAAAAAATCAAAATGAGGATATTATTTATGGAGGTCCTATATTTCCAAAATTTGAGTCTGAACCTAAAAAATGGATTGATAAAAACTATTTTATTCGAAAATTTAAAAAAAATAATGGGTTTCTAGGCACAATAAAATCAAAAGAAGGGTTTTCTGGAGGTAATATGTGTATTTCAAAAAATCTTTTCTTAAAAAGTGACTCATTTAATACAGAAATAGGTATGACAGGTGGCAATCTGGGATTAGGTGAAGAACCCGATTTCTTTTACAAATTAGTTAAAAAAAATAAAGAGGTTAAGCTTTATAATATTTCAGAAATGAGTATTACACACTATGAAGCTGAGTATAAACTTAAGAGAGAATACTTAAAAGAAAGAATAATCTTAAATGCAAATCAATTTACGCAAAGAACAATTTTTCATGAAAACTTTATCTTCGCGATAATAATTTTAAAAACAAAAATTTTTGTTCAGTTTTTTAAATTAATTTTTAGCTTATTTCTTCAACTATTTATACCCAACCATAAATTTAAGTTTCTAAAATCCTTTTGGATTATAAGAGGAATAGTACAGGCTATTTTTTAAAATATTTTAGTAAAAGATCATTAACTAAATTATTTATATCATCAGAAAGATTAGCTTTTATACAAATAAATATAAAAATTGAGGCTGATAAAATTGTCTTAAGTCCAATGCTTAAAAAAACATTACCTAAGATTAATTTGAAACATATCAGATAAACTAATAACAAAATAAATATTGTTATTAGTGTTTTTTTAGTAAATGGTTGAATTTGAAGTTTGTTATAAATAATGATCAATCTAATTAGATTAAAGAAAACTATTGAAAAAGCAGTAGCCATTGCAGCACCATTTATACCAAAAATTGGAATTAAAATAAAATTCAATATTACAGTTATTAGTAAGAGTATTAGATTAGTATATAAATCGTACTTGAAATACTTTGAATTAACAATAATTGCTCCATTTACTCCACATGACATATTCACCAGCTGTGCCAATCCTATGTAAAAAACAACCCATTTACCATATGAAAACTTTTCTGGTAATAAAGATAGAACTTCGTCTATGCTTAACCAAACAACTAAAAACAAAAGACCTGATACGATTAATTGATTTATAGCAGATTTTGAGTAAATCTTATCTATTTCATTAATATCTTGATTTTCCCAAGCCTTAGAAATAAGAGGAACAGAAATAGAAATGACAGATCTTCCAGGAATGGCAATTGCATTACCAATGTAAAATGCTAAAGTATAAAAAGCAACCTGTTCTAAGTCTAATAAATAGCCAATCATTAGCATATCCAATCTTGTAACGATCATAATTGATAATCCACCGGCGAAAACATATAAGCCAAATTTGAATAATTCTCTGTAATTCAAATCCGATAAACTAGTAGAAATTGATATTCTTTTATTTTTAATATTTATTAGAAATAGTATAAATAATTTTATTAAGTATCCAGAAACATATAGAATTAGAAATGTTGAGAAGTCAATAAACTTAAATCCATGAAGAAGTAAAATCACTAAAGTAAAAGTTTTTAGAAAAAACTCATTCAATACCACTGGTGTAATTGCATCAAGATAAGACCTTGAAAGTGCAGAAAAAATTTCATAGAAAGAAATACAAAAAATTAAAAGAAATACATAAATGAAATTTTTTTGTAAAAGAGGATCCATTTTTAATAAAATGAAAATCTCATTTTTAAAAAAAATATAAATCAATGAAACAAAAAACAAACCAATTGTTGGAATCAACATACTGTATGTTAAAAGCTTAGATTTATCTCTGTATGTTGGAAAAAATTTTAAAAGAACCTTAGGTATCCCAAACGAAGTAAAAGTTGAAAGAACCAAGCCATAAGCAACTAACAATTGGATTAAACCCCANTGTTCAGGTTGATCGTTAAATACATTTGGATAAATTAAAACAGTATTAATTGCTCCAATTGACATTCCAATATAAAAAATGATAGAGTTACGAATACTTTGTTTTCTAATTACTCCCATTATATTTTTTCAATTAATTGATGGAGCTTTTGGGTTAAAAACTTTCTTGAATAAATAGAAGAATCAATATCATTTTTATCATTTTCGTTATTGAAAATATTAAGTATATTCTCTTTTAGAGAATCTGATTCAGTTAAATATGAATGATAAAAACCATAACCTTTTTTTAAAAAATTTTTAACATCACTTTCATTTGGCCCAAATGATAGAATAGGTTTTTTTGTAGCTATATATTCAAAAATTTTTCCAGGATAATTTCCCTCACCACTTTTTGAGTTAAATAATAGCAAAAGAAGAAGATTGGCCTTTGAATATTCTTTAATGACTTCACTGTGTTTGAGATACCCCAAAAAAACTAACTTGGACTTTAAATTTGGAAAAGCTTTAATCTCGTCTAAAATTTTCTGATCTATATTACCAGACAATCTAATTTCTAGTTTTTTATTAAAATCATCGTTTTCATTACATAAGTCATCTAACGATGCCCATAATTTTGAAGGATTTCTTAAATGATTCATTACTCCAAAATGACCTACAATGAATTTATTAGTAGTTGTTGACTTAAAATCAATAAAATCTTCATCGTCATAACCATTAGTAATAATCTCAACATTTTTGGCTCCTAATTTAATAAAATCATTTGCCCACCTTTCTCCAACTGTAAGAACNACACTAGCATTTTTTAAAACTTTTAACTCAAGCATTTTATGTTTTTCAAGAGATCTTTTTGTTAGATTGAAATCATCTAATATATCTAATTTTGACCAGGGATCTCTAAAGTCTGCAATCCATTTAATNTTTTTAAATTTTGCTTTTAACTNTAGTGCAATTAGATGCATTGAGTGAGGTGGTCCAGTAGAAATTANATATTCAATTTTTTGATCTTTAACTATTTTTTTAAGATTATTAAATGTTGGGGTAATCCAATATTTTTTTGGGTCTGGTATAAAGATATTTCCTCTAATCCAATTTAGCAATTTATCTTTTAAAGATTTATCTTTAGATATTAGACCAGAAGTTTGTGATTTTTTTGATTTTCCAAAAAGACTGTCCTTGATGCTGTATGGTTCCCAAATGGGGAATTTGATAACATCAATTTCTTCAGAAATGTTTTCTTCCATTTCATTATCTTTTAATTCTATGTACGGATTTTCAGGTGTAACGATAATTGGCTTCCATCCAAAATCAAGAAGATACTTGCTAAATTTCAACCACCTTTGAACTCCTGATCCAGTATTTGGAGGCCAATAATAAGAAATTATTAAGATTTTTTTCATTTTATCTTGACTTCCTTATAGAAAGCAAAAAATAAAAGAAGCAAGAGAGATAATGATGAAGCAAATGAAATTCTTTCACCATGAATGAAAACTGAAGGCTCAAATTTGAATTCAATTACATGATTTCCAGATGGAACCTTCATTCCTCTAAGAACATAATTAGCTCTAAAATGTTCGGATTTAACACCATCAATATAAACATTCCATCCATCCTTGTAATAAATTTCTGAAAAAACGACTATACCTTCTTTATTTGCATCATAAGAATATTTTAAGTTATTTGGCTTATATGAGTCTAATTTTATTGAACCACTAAAAGAATTATCTATTTGAATAGTTTGATTGGAAAATCTTTGATCAACAATAGCAATTTTGGCGGGATCAAAATTNCCTAAAGCTGCAATTTCTTCATCTGCATTTTTAACAATATTGATGTCTTCAACAAACCAAGCATTTCCTAGAGCAGCTGGATTTATTTGTGCACGACCATCAGGAGCAATAAAGTATTTTGTATTTAGCATATTCAAAACATTCATATTTCCTTTTGATATATGAAATTCAATAAGTTCTTGATAACGCTTAAGCTTTGCACCATGATAACCTCCAATTGATTTGTGAAAATATGAGGTGCTTGCATCATTAAATGTACTTACACTCTGATTAAAAACCCTGAAGTTAGGATCTTTATCCTTTAAAATAAAATTNTCTGCTTGAGTAGGTTTATAAGGATTTTTAATTTTGTTTTTTCTAACAAAATGATCTTCATTAAGNTATCTTTTATTAATTCCCCACATATCNACGAAAATTAGTGCACCTATTAACAGGACAACATATTTTTTACTTATTTTTTGTTTTATATAAGCTGTNAAAAGACCAAAAGATAATGCAATAAAAACAAATGATCTCCATGCGTCACNACTNAGAAGAGANGATCTATCAGCAACCAAGCCATCTAGAAATCCATCTGGTGTTTTAACTCCACTAGANATTGGANTNANATCTTTTTCAGAAAGAAAATCAAGAAACATTGTAGGGAAAAGTGCAAAAATCAANNAAANTCCCCCAGNTATATAAAATGCATTTTTTAGTTTTTTATAGTTAGACTCTCTACTTTCTGAATTTATAAATTTATTTAGTCCTAAAATAGCAAGAAGAGGAATNGTAAATTCAGCAATNACCAGAATCATTGANACAGCTCTAAACTTGTTATAGCCAGGAAAGTAATCAAGAAAAAAGTCTGTCAAGGGCATAAAGTTTTTTCCCCAAGCAAGCATTAAGGACATAATTGTTGCTAAAAGAATCCATACCCTAAACTCATTCTTAACNATAAAAACCCCNAGCAAAAATAAAAACATTACAATAGCCCCAACATAAGTTGGACCAGAAACAATAGGCTGATCTCCCCANTANGAGCCNGCTCTAAACTGAAGTGCATTTGCAAGCTTTTTGTTTCTNAATTTTCGTAAAAAATTTAAAGTTTGTGAATCATCAATTGACAGAACGCTGTTCATACTACTTCCACCATGAAAGTTAGGTATTAGAAGAGTCATTGACTCAGCTACCCCGTAACTCCATTGTGTGGCATAATCTTTATCAAGTCCTTTTGTTTTATTATCTATATTACTTGTGAGCTCAGATTTTCCTCTAGTTGTCTCCTTCCCATAATCTGATGTTGTTTTCAATCTAGTGAAAGATGTTCCTGCAGCAAGTATTGCAGCAAGAATTAAAACACCAGATCTTTTAAAAAATGATGAAAGATTTTTATCTTTTAAAAAAAAGAAAAACTGAGAAAAACCAACAAAAAGTAAGATTAAAATTAAATAGTAGGTTATCTGATAATGATTTGTAAATATTTGCAAGGCAACCGCAAGAGAAGTTAAAGTTGCACCCAACAAAATTTTACCTCTATAAGTATATAAAACTGCTGCAACAACCATGGGTAAATATGCAATTGCATGTGCTTTTGTCATATGGCCTGCTTGAATAATTATGAAAAAATAAGAGCTAAATGCATATGCAAAAGCGCCTATAGCAGCAATTCTATAATCTATATTGAGGGAAACTAATAAAAGGTAAAAACCCAGTAGATAAAGAAATAATAAGTTTGCAGGTCTAGGGAAACCAAATGTTATTATTTTATCAACGTATCTTACCAAATTTGCAGAATATTTTACAGAAATTTGATATGCTGGCATTCCTGAAAATAAAGAATTAGTCCACAGAGCTTCATCTCCTGTTTTATCTCTGTAATCACTTATTTCTTTAGACATTCCAATCCATGTCTTTACATCNTGGCCATCAATTCTTTTGCCCTCTAGTAAAGGTGAAAAATATGCAAAAGATATTAATGCAAAAACTGATATTACTATTAAATGAGGTTTTATGCTATTGAAATTTATCATTTTTTATTCTTCTACTTCTTCGTATTCAACATAATCTCCAACATCATGATTTTTTGAATTAGTTTTTTTATTCTTTCCCTCTATTGTTACTTCACCTTCTTTGGTTTGATTTTTAAACTGATCTTTAAATTGATCATTAAATTTTTGATGCATTTTTTTAGCAAAAAATTGTAAAATAAAAGGTGCTAATAGTCTTATACTATATTTAAAAAACAAGTAAGTTAAAACAATTATCGCAAGTACCTTCAATTTCTTTATTTACTCAAATATAAATTTCTTTCAGAATATACTTTGACAAAATAATCNTCCATGAGGTCATCAATAAAATAAATGCTCTCTCCAGTAGATTTCATTTCAGGACCTAATTCTTTATTTACATTNGGAAATTTATTGAATGAGAATACTGGAACCTTTATTGCATATCCTTTTTTCTTTGGATTAAACTCAAAATCAGCAACTTTATTTTGCCCAAGCATAACTTTTGATGCGTAATTTACATAAGGTTCGTCATATGCTTTTGCAATAAAAGGAACTGTTCTTGAAGCTCTAGGGTTTGCTTCTATTACATACACAACTTCATCTTTTATGGCAAATTGAATATTTATAAGNCCAACAGTNTCTAGAGCNACAGCTATTTTTTTTGTAATATCAATCATTTGTTGTCTTACATTATCACTCAAATCAAATGTTGGAAGAACTGCATATGAATCTCCTGAATGAATACCACATGGCTCAATGTGCTCCATTATACCAATTATATAAACATCTTTTCCATCACATATAGCATCTGCTTCCGCCTCAATAGCGTTGTCTAAATAATGATCTAATAGAACTCTATTGCCAGGGATATCTTTTAAAAGATTGATGATATGATGTTCTAATTCATCTTCATTTATGACAATTTTCATTCCTTGACCACCTAAGACATAAGAAGGTCTAACTAATATTGGAAAATTAAGATCCTTTGAGATATTTATTGCCTCTTCCGCTGTTTGTGCTACTGCAAATTTTGGAAACGGAATATTATTTTTTTCTAATAATTCTGAAAACCTTCCCCTGTCCTCGGCAACATCAAGAGCCTTGTAAGAAGTACCCATTATTTGTATATCATATCTTTCGAGTTTTTCGGCTAACTTAAGTGCAGTTTGACCTCCGAGCTGTACAATTACTCCTTTGGGTTTTTCATGTAAAATAATATCGTAAATATGCTCCCAAAATACTGGTTCAAAATATAATTTATCAGCAGTATCATTGTCAGTGGATACGGTCTCTGGATTACAATTAATCATTATAGTTTCATAACCACATTCCTTTGATGCAAGAACGCCATGAACACATGAGTAATCAAACTCAATGCCTTGACCAATTCTATTGGGTCCCGAGCCAAGCACTATNATTTTTTCTTTATCTGATGATATACTTTCATTTTCTGCAAATCTCTTGCCATTGATCTCTTTATCCAACTCAAAAGTTGAATAATAATAAGGCGTTTTNGCCACAAATTCAGCTGCACATGTNTCAACTAATTTGTAAACTCTTTTAATATTTTTTTCTTGTCTGAGACTAAAAACTTCACTCTCTANACAATTCAACAAGTGTGCAATTTGTCTATCTGCAAATCCTTTAATTTTTGCCTCAAGCAAAAGATCTCTTGAAATTGAATTAATATCAAATTTTCTAATCTCATTTTCAAAAGTTACTAGCTCTTCGATTTGTCTTAAAAACCAAAAATCAATCTTAGTTATNTCATGAATTCTTTGAATTGGTATTCCAATTCTAAAAGCATCATAGATCCTAAAAATTCTGTCACTACTTGCATACTTTAATCTCTTTAATATTTCATCTTGGTTAGTGATTTCACGCCCATCAGCACCAAGACCATTTCTTCCTATTTCTAATGACTGACATCCTTTTTGAAGAGCTTCTTGAAATGANCTTCCTATNGCCATAACCTCTCCAACAGATTTCATTTGCAGACCTAAATTTGTATCGGATCCTTTAAACTTATCNAAATTCCATCTTGGAATTTTAATAACGACATAATCTAAAGTAGGTTCAAAGCAGGCAGATGTATTTTTTGTAATTTGATTATTTAATTCATCTANTGTGTAGCCAATAGCTAATTTAGAGGCAATTTTTGCTATTGGATATCCTGTTGCTTTAGAAGCTAATGCTGAAGACCTTGAAACTCTTGGATTTATTTCGATTGCAATAATATCTTCTTTTTCATCTGGACTTACAGCAAATTGCACATTACATCCTCCAGCAAATTCTCCAATTGACCTCATCATTTTAATGGCCATGGTTCTCATTCTTTGGTAAGCTGAGTCAGAAAGAGTCATAGAGGGAGCAATTGTAATTGAATCGCCAGTGTGAATCCCCATAGGATCAAGATTTTCAATGTTACAGATAATAATAACATTNTCATTGTCATCTCTTAACAACTCAAGTTCATATTCTTTCCANCCAACAACAGCTTTGTCAATTAAAACTTCATGAATAGGTGATGCATGTAATCCTTTAGACAACAAATCCTCAAATTCTTTTTTCGTATGAACAAATGATGCTCCACTACCACCCAGAGTAAAAGAAGGTCTAATGACTAAAGGAAATCCTAGTTCTTGTGCAATTTTTTTTCCTTGTAGAAATGAAGTTGCTATTTTAGCTGGAGCAACAGGTATATCAATTTCATTCATCAATTTTCTGAACTGTTCACGATCTTCAGTGATATGTATAGCATCAATATCAACTCCAATTATATCAACATTATATTTTTTCCATATTCCTTTTTCATCAACATCAATACATAAATTTAAAGCAGTTTGTCCCCCCATAGTCGGTAGTACTGCATCTATATCTCTTTCTTCTAAAATTTCAACTATAGATTCAGGAGTTAAAGGTTTTAAGTAAACATGGTCTGCAACTACTTTGTCAGTCATAATAGTAGCCGGATTTGAATTAATTAGAGAAACCTCAATTCCTTCATCTCTTAGTGATCTTGAAGCCTGAGAACCTGAGTAGTCAAACTCACAAGCTTGGCCAATTACAATTGGTCCGCTTCCTATTATTAAAATTGATTTAATTGAATTATTCTTTGGCATATTTTTTTTGATTAATGCGAATTTACATTTTTTGTTAATTGATTTACTTTCTACACTTTAAAGTTTTCAAAAGTTTTTAAAAAAAATCCAAAAAAAAAGTGCTGCAAAAGCAACACTTATATTTTAATTTCAAAGAGCTCATTATTTATGGCCCATTTCATCAGAAACGGTTAATCTTTTTCTACCCTTAGCTCTTCTTCTCGATATTACCTTTTGACCATCNGCTGTAGACATTCTGTCCATAAAACCATGTTTATTTTTTCTTTTTCTATTTGATGGCTGAAATGTTCTTTTTGGCATAATTTTTAATTTATCTAATCAGTCCGCAAATTTAAGTTGTTTTTCTTTATGGCAAAACATTTTATAAAAATATTTTATTCTAAAAAATATGCTAATAAAGAGAGTAATTATAAAGCTCTAAATCAAAATCAGCCTTTTCTTTCTTAAAAAATAAAACTTTCCAAAAACCTTCATAAAAAATTTTTGTTGGCACATGGAACCGATCAATGTAGTCCAGGTAAACAGTTACACCCATATCCAAGTCTATAAACCAATTATTGTAAACAAATTTATATTCTCTGTAAATAACATTAAAATTTTCCTTGTCAAAATAAGACAACACCTTCCTTACCAAAGCCTTTTCTTTATCTTTTTTTGACAAATTGTCCTTTACCTTAACAGTAAATACATAACACGGTCTATTTAAATAAACTGTATCACTAATTATGTAATCATAATACTTTTGCATTTCAATATCAAAAATTGCAAATCTTTTATTTGCTCCTCCCTTTGATTGTTTAACATTATCTGTTCCAATTGAAAATCCTATTGTTTTTGCATCTTTCATATCCTGACTTTCGTCATTATTTTTTTTCTTACTTATNTTTAANGAAACANTTACTGTATCGTANGGAAAAAAAACATCATCAAAAGCTTGAGTAGTATAATACTTATAATCACCATTTCTTTTATATATTTTACCGTCATAAGTAACAGAATCATCAACTACCCATGCTCGATTTGAATCAGAATAATGTACCCCTCTCCTGTTAAGAAAGCCTATTTTTTTATCTTTCTTATTATATAAATTTAATCTACTAGAGTAATCATGTTTAAAATATCGCAAGTGCTTAAAACCTTTATAAAANGTTGTATCATTTTTTACATAANAAATAAAATCTTCAACTGAAAATCCATTTTTTTCCTCTGATATTATTACATCATCTAACTTAACTATTGGCAGTAGAGTATCTTGTGAAAAGAGTTTAAAAAAGAAAAAACAAAATAAAATTGATAGAACTTTTATTTTCATGCAACAAATATATAAAAAGCCGACACCTGAGTGTCGGCTTATAACAATAGCTACACGTAAGCCGGATTCTGTTCCTAAAAATAGGTGCTATCATTTATCTAGTGTAAAAGTTACCCCTTACATCAAGCTGCCCACCCCCCAAGAAAGACGAGTAATCCTTTAGTCTTGGTATACATGGCATTGCACCGCATAGAGTTTACATGATTTCACTACAGCCTAACTGTACATTCTTTCTGTTGCACTTGTCCTCAGTTTTCACTGGACGGATGTTATCCGCTATGCTACTCTTTGGTGTCCGGACTTTCCTCTTAATAAAAAGCGATAGCATCAGTAGCTATTGTCGCAAAAATAATAATATCTTCTAGTTTTATGGCATTTGATTACTAGTAAATGTCAAATTAAACTACATTTGTTGAAATGAAATTTAAACTCAAAAAAAAAGATAAAAACTCAAATGCCAGACTTGGAGAAATTACAACTGATCATGGTATAATTGAAACCCCAATTTTTATGCCCGTTGGTACTGCTGGTAGTGTAAAAGGAGTTCATCAGCATGAGTTAAAAAATGATACAAAAGCTCAAATCATTTTAGGCAATACTTATCATTTGTACCTAAGACCAGGATTAAAAACAATAACAAAATCAGGAGGTATACATAAGTTTATTGGATGGGATAAGCCAATATTAACTGATAGCGGTGGNTACCAAGTTTATTCNCTTTCAAATAACAGGAAAATTTCAGAAAAAGGNGTTGAATTTCAATCCCACATTGATGGATCAAAACACTTTTTCACTCCGGAGTACGCAATTGACGTTCAAAGAATGATAGGTGCTGATATAATTATGGCCTTTGATGAATGCACACCATACCCATGTGACTACAATTATGCAAAAAATTCAATGCATCTTACACACAGATGGTTAAAAAGATGTTGTGACAGATTTAAAATGACTGATAACAAATATGATTTTCGTCAGTCACTTTTTCCAATAGTACAAGGAAGTGTCTATAAAGATCTCAGAAAACAATCTGCTGAAGAAATTGTAAAACATGAACAAGATGGGTATGCAATAGGTGGATTGTCTGTTGGTGAACCTCATCATTTAATGTATGAAATGACAGAAACTGTTACTAAAATATTTCCAAAAGATAAACCAAGATATCTTATGGGTGTTGGAACACCAACAAATCTTTTAGAAAATATTGCTCTAGGNATAGATATGTTTGATTGTGTAATGCCAAGCAGGAANGCAAGAAATGGAATGTTATTTACATCAGAAGGGACTATAAACATTAAAAACAGAAAATGGAAGAATGATTTTTCGCTTATTGACANCGAAGGAACATCATACGTAGATAAAACATACTCAAAAGCATATCTTCGTCATTTATTTACAAACGATGAAATCTTAGGNAAGCAAATAGCTACTCTTCACAATATAAGATTCTATTTGTGGTTATTAGAACAAGCTAAGAAAAAAATTAGTGATGGNACATTTAATAAATGGAAAAATCAAATGATTAAAAANCTAGATAAAAGAATTTGATGAAGAAACTTGATTGGTACATAGTAAAAAAATTTTTAGGTACATTCTTCTTCTCTATTTCNTTAATTTTAATAATTGTCATTGTTTTTGATATNTCAGAAAAAATTGATGATTTTTTAAGAAGTGAGGTTTCTATTGAAAANATTGTTTTTGATTATTATTTAAATTTCATNCCNTATTTCGGCAACCTTTTNAGTCCTCTTTTTATTTTTATTTCGGTCATATATTTTACTTCAAAAATGGCTGGNAACAGTGAAATAATAGCAATGTTAAATAGTGGGATGAGTTTNTCAAGATTACTTAGACCGTTTGTNTTTACATCAATCTTNCTAGCAACACTTTCCTTTGTNCTNGGTAATTTTATTATACCTGAAACNAATAAAACACGNATAGATTTTGAAAATAAATANGTAAAAAGAAAACAAAAAAAAAGAATTAAAAATATACATATGCAAATCCAAAAAGATCANTATATCTATATGGAGAGCTACAATAGAGCAAAAAATATTGGATATAAATTTACACTTGAAAACTTTGAAAANAATAAACTGGAAAGTAAATTAAGTGCAAATTANATNGAATACGATACNGTNGATAANAATTGGAGGGTTAGAGATTANAAGATAAGGGAATATTTTGAAAAAAATGAAAAGATATCAAAAGGAAGATTTTTAGATACAATAATAAACTTAAGCCCTAAAGACTTAGCTAAAAATAAAAGTTTAGTTGAAACAATGGGAATGAAAAAATTAAATGAGTACATCAAAGAAGAAGAGATAAGAGGTACATCACAAATTATTTACCANAAAATTGAAAAACATAAAAGANTTGCAAATCCATTTTCAACTATTATACTTACAATTGTAGCTGTTGCAATTGGCTCAAGAAGAATTAGAGGNGGTGCAGGAATTCAATTAAGCATAGGTCTTTTATTAAGCTTTGGGTATATTTTATTTATGCAAATTTCAACAACTTTCGCAACAAATAGTAACTTATTGCCTNTTGTTGCGGTTTGGATTCCTAACCTTCTTTTCNCTTTGGTNGCATTACTTTTAGTAAAATATGCNCCAAAATAATTATCTCTTTAATTTTTTATATTTTATCCTTGTCGGTGAAATGTCACCAAGNCTTTTCTTTCTATTTTCTTCATAGTCAGAAAATCCACCTTCATAATAATACACACTTGAATTTCCTTCAAACGCAAGAATNTGAGTACAAATACGATCAAGGAACCATCGNTCATGTGAAATAATAACAGCACATCCACCAAAATTTTCTAATCCTTCTTCAAGAGCTCGTAAAGTATTAACATCCAAATCATTTGTTGGTTCATCCAATAGTAANACATTAGCCTCTTTTCTTAATGTTAAGGCAAGATGTAACCTATTTCTTTCACCTCCAGAGAGAACTCCAACTTTTTTATTTTGGTCTGATCCACTAAAATTAAATTTTGCTACATATGCTCTTGAATTCATCATCTTTCCACCTACATTTATTTGATCTTGACCGTCAGTTATTTGTTCCCAAATTGTTTTTTCTGGGTCAATATCAGCATGTTTTTGATCAACATAAGCAATTTTGACTGTCTCTCCTACACTAAAAGATCCAGAGTCTGCGGATTCTTGTCCCATGATCATTCTAAACAATGTTGTTTTTCCTGCTCCGTTAGGTCCGATTACCCCAACAATACCAGCAGGTGGAAGCTTAAACTCTAAGTTTTCATATAATAACTTATCATCAAAGGATTTAGACACGTCAATAGATTCAATTACATTATTACCAAGTCTTGGTCCAGGTGGAATATACAACTCAATTTTTTCTTCCTTGTCTTTAGATTTATTTTCAAGTAGTTTTTCATAATTACTCAATCTTGCCTTAGATTTAGTTCTCCTTCCTTTTGGAGACATACGCACCCATTCTAATTCTCTCTCTAACGTTTTTCTTCTTTTACTCTCAACTTTTTCTTCTTTTGCAAGTCTTTTTGATTTTTGATCTAGCCAGGAGG
Source organism: Flavobacteriales bacterium (assembly GCA_002715885.1). Classification (GTDB taxonomy): domain Bacteria; phylum Bacteroidota; class Bacteroidia; order Flavobacteriales; family BACL11. The sequence goes on from PBAG01000014.1 coordinate 29,000, forward strand.
AATAATTTCCCTTCCAAGGAATCCCTTCTCCTCTATCCAATTCTAAAATCCATCCAGCTACATTGTCGAGAAAATATCTATCGTGTGTAATCGCAATTACAGTTCCTTTATATTTGGACAAGTGTTCCTCTAGCCATAGTACAGATTCAGCATCTAAATGGTTGGTTGGCTCGTCAAGTAATAAAATTTCAGGTTCTTTAAGCAGCAATCTACACAAGGCTACTCTCCTTCTCTCTCCACCAGAAAGAACAGAGATTTTAGTATCCTGCTCTGGACACCTTAGGGCATCCATTGCTATATTTAACTTAGTGTCCAAATCCCATGCATCAAGTGCATCAATTTTATCTTGCAACTCACCTTGTCTTTTCATTAGAGATTCCATTTTATCAGCATCCTCATAGTATTCAGGCAAAGCAAACTTATTATTTATATCATTATACTCCTGTAATACGTCAACTGATTCTTGCATTCCCTCCTTAACAATGTCAATAACAGTTTTTGAATCATCTAATTGTGGTTCTTGTTCTAAATAACCTATATTATAACCATCAGAAAAGTGTACTTCTCCTTGAAAAGACTTTTCAACTCCTGCAATAATTTTTAATAATGTAGACTTTCCAGAGCCATTTAATCCAATAATTCCAATCTTGGCCCCATAAAAGAAGGACAAATAGATATCTTTTAGAACTTGTTTATTATTATTATTAAATGATTTGGATACTCCAACCATTGAGAAAATAACTTTCTTTTCTTCAGACATATTTTATTATTTTTATACAAAAATAAATATTAGTTCCACTTAAATTTGAAAAATGAATAAAAGTATAGGCCTATCAATTATTTTAATAATAAGTGGAATTATTTTTCTGCTTGACAATCTTGGGTTTCTAGATATTTCAATAACATATTTAATAAAAACTTACTGGCCAGTTGTTTTAATTTGGATTGGGCTTGAAAAGCTTTACAGAGACTTAAAATAAAACTTATAAAATTTCTGAGAGTTTAAAGGTTTGATCAAGTACTACCCCTTTTTCTCCATTTTTAAGCGTGCAACACTCATTATAATTATCATGCTGAAGGAAAATGATATGATTATTGTTAGCTGCATCTAACAGAAACTTACTCTTTTCATCTAAAGTTTTTAAAGGCTGTACATCATAACCCATTACATATGCTAAAGGAATATGTCCGGTGCTCGGCAATAAATCAGCAGCAAAAATAATAGTCTTCTCCTTATATTTAATGTGCGGAATCATCTGAGCTTCTGTATGCCCATCGACAAAGAGCACATCAAAATAATCATGAAATTTTTCGCCTCTTTTCACAAAATTTAAATGACCACTCTCTTGAATTGGCAGAATATTATCTTTCAAAAAAGAGGCTTTTTCTCTAAAATTTGAATTTAGTGCATGCTTCCAGTGTTGTTCGTTACTCCAATATTTAGCATTCTTAAAAGTCATTTCAAAACCTGATTTATCATTATTCCACTTTACACTGCCGCCACAATGATCAAAATGTAAATGACTTAAAAAAACATCTGTAATATCATCTTCAGAAAACCCATATTTATTTAGAGATTTTTTTAAACTATCATCACCATGTAAATAATAATGTCTTAAAAATTTTTCGTCTTGCTTATCACCGATTCCATTGTCTATTAAAATCAACTTATTTCCATCTTCAATAAGCAATGATCTCATTGCCCAAGAGCATAGATTATTTTCATCTGCAGGATTAGTTCTACTCCAAAGTACCTTTGGCACAACACCAAACATGGCTCCACCATCTAATTTGAAATAACCTGTGTCTATTGTATACAATTTCATGTTAGTAAATTTTGACAAATCAAAAGTAATAAAGTTGAATTATATGATACATTTAAAATGTAAATTTCATAAAAATGAAAATACATTTAATAGCCATTGGAGGTAGTGCAATGCATAACCTTGCACTTGCACTTCATTTCAAAGGATATACAGTCACGGGATCTGACGACCAAATTTTTGAACCATCAAGAAGTAGACTTGAAAAGCATGGTTTATTACCAAAAAAGATTGGATGGTATGAAAATAACATAAAAAAAGATTTAGATGCCGTAATTCTTGGTATGCACGCTAAAAAAGATAATCCTGAGCTAATAAAAGCACAAAAACTTGGCCTTAACATATTCTCTTACCCAGAATACCTTTATCACCAAAGTAAAAATAAAAAAAGAGTTGTGGTAGGTGGAAGTCACGGAAAAACATCAATAACAGCTATGATACTTCATGTACTTAAAGAGATGAATATTGATTGTGATTACATGGTTGGAGCAAAACTTAAAGGGTTTGATGTTATGGTTAAATTAACTGAGGCTCCAATAATAATTTTAGAAGGGGATGAATATCTTTCATCTCCTGTAGACAGAAGACCAAAATTCCACCTTTATAAACCAAATATTGGAGTAATTAGTGGAATTGCATGGGATCATATTAATGTTTTCCCAACATTCGAAAATTATTTAGATCAATTTAGAAAATTTAAAAACTTAGTTTCTGATTGTCTAATTTATTGTAAAGAAGATTCAGGTTTAAATAAATTAATGTCAGAACACATAAATATTAGAACTATTGGATATACAACTCCAAATTATACTATTAAAAATGGAATTACATTTTTAGAGAATATTCCATTAAAAATTTTTGGGAAGCACAACCTGCAAAATTTAAATGCTGCAAGATTAGTGTGCAAAGAACTTGGTGTATCAAATGGAGATTTCTTAAACAGAATTAAAACATTTAATGGGGCATCTAACAGATTGGAATTAATTAGAGAAGATACTAATTCTTCAATTTTCAAAGATTTTGCACATTCACCATCAAAATTAGTAGCGACAATAGATGCTGTAAAAGAACAATTTAAGTCAAGAAAACTTATTGCTTGCATGGAACTTCATACTTTCAGTAGTCTCAATAAAGAATTTTTGAATCAATATTCCAACAGCATGAACTGTGCTGATAAAGCTATTATATATTTTAGTTTAGAAGCAATTAAACATAAAAAATTAAAGCCAATAAGTAAAGAGGATATAAAAATTGCATTTAATAATGAAAATCTTAAAGTTATAAATAACAGCGATGAGCTAAAGATTTATCTAAAAACCATTTACTCAGATAATACAAATTTGCTAATGATGAGCTCCGGGAATTTTAATGAATTAAATTATGATGAAATTTAGACTTACAATATCTCTTGTTTTTATTGTTCAAATTTCATTCTCTCAAGTTAAAGAACATAAGTATTTAGGGTCTATAGTTCCAGAAAATAATATACCTATGAGCTTTTCTCTAGATCTGATTGAAAAAAATGGAATTGTCTCTGGATACTCGATAACAAACCATGGCACAAAAGATGAAACTAAAAGTGAAATCCAAGGAGTTTATTTTAAAGATGATAAAAGTTTTCAGCTACAAGAA
>PBAG01000023.1 GCA_002715885.1 Flavobacteriales bacterium
ATATTAATTGATGACGGAAAAATAAAATTAAAAGTTTTAAAAAGTAACGGTATAGACACGGTTATAACTAAAGTCACAGTTCCAAACATTATAAGTTCTAATAAAGGAATAAACCTTCCAAATACAAATGTTTCCTTGCCATGTTTAACAAAAAAGGACAGAAAAGATTTAAAATTTATTTTAAATGAAAAAATAGAGTGGGTTGCATTATCTTTTGTTAGAAAAGCTCAGGATTTAATTGATTTAAGAAAAATATTAAAACGAAATAAAAGCAAGGTTGGGGTTATAGCAAAAATAGAAAAGCCAGAGGCGGTAAAAAATATTGATGAAATTATCACGTATTCAAATGCCATAATGGTTGCCCGTGGAGACTTGGGAGTAGAGATTCCAGCGTATAGGGTGCCGGCCATTCAAAAAAGAATTGTTAGAAAGTCGGTTGAAAGAGCTAGGCCCGTTATAATTGCTACACAAATGCTTGAAAGTATGACGTCTAACCCTGTCGCAACTAGAGCTGAAGTAAATGATGTAGCGAATTCTGTAATTGATGGTGCAGATGCGGTAATGCTGAGCGGAGAAACATCTGTTGGCATTTATCCTTTAAAAGCTGTTGAAACAATGAGAGGGATAATAAGAGATATTGAAAAAAGCGATTATTCTTTTAGGCCCGCTGTCTTAAACACCTTAGATAATTGGCTTCCTAAAGACAGGCAAATATCTAATTCTATTTGTTTACATGCAGTTCAACTTTCACAGCAAGTCAAGGCATCTGCGATAATTTCAATGACTTATTCAGGTTATAATGCAGTTAAAATGTCAAGCCTAAGACCCAAATCCTTTATTTATGTTTTTACTAACAACTACTCAATANTAAATAANCTGAGNCTTNTTTGGGGTGTNAAGGCNTATTATTATGANGGNGGAACAACAACTGATCAAACAATAGTAGAAACAAGAGAAGTTTTGANAAAAAACAAACATATTAAAAAAGGAGACTTNATAGTAAATCTTGCAAGTATGCCCGCAAGTGAAAGAGGNATGACAAATATGGTAAAACTAAGTAGAGCATAATTATGATTAATACAAAATTACTTTCTGATTTGTGTGAGGTTGCAGGTGCNCCTGGNCACGAAAATAGAGTTAGAAAAATGGTTTTGAAAGAAATAAAGCCATTTGTTGATGAAATTAAAATTGACAACATGGGNAATGTAATTGCCATAAAAAAAGGAAATGAAAGAAAAAGAGTAATGATAGGCGCCCATATGGACGAAATAGGCTTCATTGTAACACATATTGATGAAAAAGGGTTTGTTTACTTTCACACCCTTGGAGGCTTTGATCCAAAAACCCTTACAGCGCAGAGAGTTATAATTCATGGAAAAAAAGATATTATTGGGGTAATGGGAAGCAAACCAATACATTTAATGAGCGCCGCTGATCGCAAGAAAATCCCAACAACAAAAGATTATTTTATTGATACCGGATTAAGCAAGAAGTCACTTGAAAAAATTGTGGAGGTTGGAAGCCCAATAACCAGAGAAAGAAAGATGATTGAAATGGGAGATTGCTTAAATTGCAAGTCATTAGACAATCGAGTATCAGTTTTTATATTAATAGAGGTTTTAAAGCAAATAAAATCATTGCCCCCATACGACATATATGCAGTATTTACAGTTCAAGAAGAAGTAGGAATAAGAGGGGCAAATGTATCGTCAATGCAAATAAATCCAGATTTTGGGTTTGGGCTTGACACCACAATTGCTTGGGACACCCCTGGCTCCACTAAGCAGGAACAAGTATCGGCATTAGGTGAAGGTGCTTGTATAAAAGTAATGGACTCTTCAACGGTTTGTGATTACAGAATGGTCTCATATATGAAGGAAATTGCCAGAAAGCACAAAATAAAAACTCAACTGGAAATCTTACCAGCAGGAGGTACAGACACATCTGGAATCCAGAGAATGAATCCTGGAGGTGCAATTGCAGGGGCAGTTTCCATTCCTACCAGACACATTCATCAGGTTATAGAGATGGTAAATAAAAATGATGTAAAGGCTTCTATAGAGCTTTTAAAAGCTTGTGTTGAAAATTTAGACAGCTACAACTGGAACTTTTAGTTTATAATTGAGCAGAAAACTGATTTAAAAAACGAATATCATTTTCGTAAAAAACTCGAATATCATCAACTTTGTATTTTAGCATTGCAATTCTTTCAATCCCCATTCCAAAAGCATAACCACTGTATTTTTCTTGATCAATATTGCAGTTTTTTAATACNTTNGGNTCTACCATACCACACCCCATTATTTCAAGCCAGCCAGTTCCTTTTGTTATTCGATAATCGCTTTCGGTTTTTAAACCCCAATAGACGTCTACCTCAGCAGATGGTTCAGTGAACGGAAAATAAGATGGTCTAAGACGTATTTTAGATTTTTCTCCAAAAAAACTTTTTGCAAAAAATAAAAGTGTTTTTTTGAGATCAGCGAAACTTACATTTTTGTCTATATATAAGCCTTCAATTTGATGAAATAGNCAATGTGCTCTAGAAGAAATAGCCTCGTTTCTATATACTCTTCCAGGAGATAAAATTCTTATTGGCGGATTGTTTTCTGTCATGTGTCTAATTTGCACAGAAGAGGTGTGTGATCTCAAAAGCTTAGAAGGATTAGTTTGCACAAAGAAAGTGTCCTGCATATCCCTTGCCGGATGATCCTCTGGTGTGTTTAAAGCAGTAAAATTATGCCAATCATCTTCAATTTCTGGCCCTTCAGAAAGATTAAAACCAATAGAAGAAAAAATTTTTATTATTTGATTTTCAACTAACGAAAGTGGGTGGCAAGAGCCAATGCTGTTCGATAGGGTGTTTTTTGTTAAATCATCAGAGATTGTTTCTTGTGTTGTGGTGTTATTTGCTTCAAATGAATTTAGCTTTTTATTGATTGTATTTTTAAGGTCATTAAGGGCTTTCCCAACTTCTTTTTTTTCATTATTTGGGATGTTTTTAAATTCATTAAAAAGAGAATTTAAAACCCCGGACTTATTCTTGTATTTGGACTTGAAGTCTTCAAGTTCTTCATGTGTTTTAAGATGTAAGCCCTCAACAAAAGAGGCTATTTCATTAATTTTTTTTATCACGCTTGTATTATTCTGTGTATATTTGCTTTGATCACAACACAAATTAACAATTTTTATGTTAAATAAAGATTTAAAAAACTATTTAATAGCTCTAGCTATAATGGTTGGTTTTGTTTCATGTCAAGAGGAAAGCCCCACTCGAGCAATAATTACCGTTACAACATCAAATGGAGCCCCAGCTTATGACGGTGCAAATAGTTGTAAGGTTATTCTATCACAACAAGGACAAATAAACTCTGCAGGTAATGAGTCCAATGTTTACAAAATGGACTACACATCAAGTAATGGTTCTGTTGAATTTGAATTTGTTAACGAGGCGATTTTAAATATTGATGTTGAATATACAACAGGCAATGATATATATACCGCAGAAAGCGTTATTAAGCTTGTAAGAGAAGAACTAGTAAGAAAAACAGTTGTTGTCAATTAGCTTGAACAAATCAACCTAACACATGAACTATCTTGACATTGCTCTTGTAATACCAATTATATATGGCCTTGTGCAGGGGTTTTCAAGGGGAATTGTTAAAGAAATAACTTCTCTCGTATCATTAATTATTGGTGTTTATATCGCAATTAATTTTTCTTTTTATTTAGATTCCTACCTAGAAGACTTTTTAAAAGAAAACAAACAAATTATACCTATTATTTCATTTGCAACGGTATTTGCCGGAACTCTAATTATTATTAAAATTTTAGGTTATTTATTGGAAAAAATCACTAACGCATTAGCTCTAGGCATAATAAGCAAGCTCTTGGGGGCAATTTTTGGATCGATAAAAATAGCCTTACTAATGAGTGTATTGGTTTTTTTCGAACAAAAAATAGAGCTGGTTCCAAAAGACGTAGTGAAAGAGTCGCTTCTTAAAGAGCCAGTTGAAAGCATTTTAGTTGTTTTAATTCCAGAAATTACGGAACACAAGGATTTAATTAAGGACATTGAGAAAAAAACTAAAAAAGCAACTGATAAAATTAAAGAGGGTTTATAACAAAGCACTAAGAGCAGGTAGTTCTTTTCCTTCTAAAAACTCTAACATAGCGCCGCCGCCGGTTGAAATGTAGCTTACTTTTTTATCCAAATTATATTTTTTTATTGAAGCAATGGAATCACCACCTCCAACCAAAGAGAAAGCGCCATTTTCAGTGCTTATAGCAATAGCTCGTCCCACTAACATTGTTCCATTTGAAAAGTTAGAAAACTCAAAAACCCCCATTGGTCCGTTCCAGATTATTTTTTTAGCTTCTAAAATGTTTTTTTGAAATAACTCTATTGACNTAGGNCCAATNTCTAGTCCCATGTTATTTTNCGGTATNTTANAAATATTAGTTGTAGAATCAANAGAATTGCTAAAACTTTTTGAATTTACTGAATCCACAGGAAGTAATAGCTCAACCTCATTTTCTTTTGATTTATAAATTATTTTTTTAGCCTCTTCAAGCTGCTCCTCTTCAATTAGNGAAGACCCAACACTTCCTCCCATGGCNTTAATAAAAGTATANGCCATTCCACCACCAATAATAACNTTATCTACAAAATTAATTAATGAATAAATGACGTTTATTTTGCTNCTAATTTTAGCGCCTCCAATTATTGCTAATGAAGGTGAAGCTTTGAGGTCAAAAACAAGCTTAAGGTTTTTTATCTCTTTTTCTAGAAGCAAGCCACAATATTTTTCTTTTTTAAAAAAAGAGATAATGCCAAAGTTAGAGGCGTGCTTTCTGTGCGATGTTCCAAAAGCATCATTTATGTAAACATCAGCTAAATTTGATAGTTTTTTTGAGAATTCAATATCGTTTTTTGTTTCTTCTTTGTAAAACCGGAGATTTTCAAGCAAAAAAAGAGTTTCTGGAGCACTATCGTTAATGGATTTTTCAATTTTTTCTCCAATGCAATCATTAAAGAAAACAACAGGTTTTTTTAGTAAACTTTCGAGTTTTTTTACAATAGGAAAAAGTGAGAGTTTTTGATCTTTTCCTTCAGGCCTGCCAAGATGTGACATCAGCACAACTTTGTTGTTTGAATTTAAAACATGTTTTATTGTGTCAATTGAAGCAACAATCCTACTATCATCAGCAACCTCTTTGTTATTATTCAAAGGAACATTGAAATCTACACGAATTAAAATTGTTTTGTTTTTAAAATTGAAATTTTTAAGAAAATTCATTTCGTAAAAATAAAATAAAAGTGCTAAATTATCTCATTTTAATTAACTTTGAAATAAACAAAACAAATGCAATTTAAAGATGTTTTAGGGCTGGAAAAAACAAAGCAAAAATTACAGCTTAGTTTTCAAAATCAAAGAATTGCACATGCGCAAATATTTAATGGAAAAAAGGGCTCTGGGAAATTGGCGCTTGCTGTTGCTTATGCGAGACTCTTGAACTGTACTTCTGAAAATTGTGAGTCGTGCGTTAAGTTTTCTAAATTGTCACACCCAGATTTTCATATAATTTTTCCAGTAATTAAAACTACAATTAANAAAACGCCAAATAGCTCCGATTTTCTACACAAATGGAAAGAAGAGTTTTTAAAAAATCCATATTTTTCTTTAGATGATTGGATGACAATATATAAGCAAGAGTTTTTGGACAAACCATCTGATAAAAATAAAGAGCCAGCTATTTATGCTCACCAAATAAATGAAATTAACAAGAAGCTTTCTTTAAAAATTTATAGTGCACAATATAGAATTGTGTTAATATGGATGCCAGAAAAAATGAACATGCAGGCATCAAATAAGCTTTTAAAAGTTTTAGAAGAGCCGCCAAAAAAAACACTTATAATCTTGGTTTCAGAGGACAAAAGCAAGTTGTTAAAGACAATAATTTCTAGATTACAGATTTTAGAAATACCCTCATACTCTGTTATGGAAACTATAAATGGGAGTGGTTTTGAAAAAACAGAAGAATTTTTAAGCTTTTGCAAACTTTCTTCTGGAGATATGGGCGAGGTTCTCAATTATAATTTGGAGAAAACAGAAACAGATAGTTTTTTGTTGTTTTCTGATTTAATGAGGTCGTCATACAGCAAAAACTACATTAAAATTACCGAACTGACTGAGATGCTTTCTGGAAAAACCAGAAAACAACAAATAGATTTTTTAAAATATTCATTAGGTTTTTTAAGAGATTGTCTGCTTTTCAATTATTCTGAAGAAAGCTTAGTTTTGATGTCAAATAAAGAGAAAGAATTTTTGAAAAAATTTGCACAATTCGTTAATAGTAATAATGCAATATATATTATCGAAGAATTTGAAGTTGCAATTAAAAATATTGCTAGAAATGCAAATTCAAAAATCATTTTATTTAACCTGTGTTTAAAATTGACAACATTATTAAAACTAAAAAGTAAATTTGTAGAAGAATAAAATCTGATGAGACTAATAATGTTTTTTTTACTAATTTTTTTTATTTCCTGTCAAAATGATAGTATTTATGAGAAATATCACTCTTTTGAAAATAACATGTGGAATACGGATACTGTTGTGAGTTTTTCAGTTGACATAAAAGACTCGTTAACTAATTATGACGCTTCTTTAATGATAAGACACACAACAGAATACGACTATCAAAATTTATTTTTATTTACCCAGTTTTCTAATTTAAACGACACGCTTGAAATTTATCTTGCTGATAAAGCAGGCAAGTGGAATGGTTCGGGATTTGGAGATGTAAGAGAATTAAATATTCCGTTTTTTACAGCTAAACAATTAAATATTAAAAATAATTCATTTTATATTGAACAAGCCATGAGATATGCTGAAAAAGAAAAAATAATTAACCTTAAAGGAATTAAAGCGATAGGCTTAAGAATAAGAAAAAGTGAAAAATAAAAGAAAAATTTTCTTAATTTGGGCTGTAGTTTTAAGCCCTTTTTTGTTTGTATTTGTATTAGTAAGCTTAGCTTCTTTTGAGTTTTTTGGACCACTACCAACATTTGATCAATTAGAAAATCCTAAAAACAATTTAGCAACTGAAGTTATATCCTCAGACAGTGTTGTTATTGGAAAATTTTTTATTGAAAATAGAACATCAGCAAAAAAAGAAGATATCCCCCAGAATTTCATAAATGCTCTAATAGCTACAGAAGACATTAGGTATAGAGACCATTCAGGAATTGATATTAGGGCACTAATAAGGGCTGTATATGGAGTTGTTTCTGCTAAAGGCACATCTGGTGGGGCAAGCACCATTACTCAGCAACTAGCAAAAATGTTGTTTACAAAANANCCAGCATCCGGAATNGANAGNGTAAAGCAAAAGCTNAAGGAATGGGTTATTTCTGCAAAANTAGAAAGGAGATATACTAAAGACGAAATTCTACTAATGTATTTGAATAGATATGATTGGGTTAACAATGCCGTTGGTATTCAATCTGCAGCAAGAGTTTATTTTAATAAAGAACCCCAAGAATTAAATATACAAGAATCTGCAATGCTTGTTGGAATGTTGAAAAATTCAGCGCTATACAACCCAAACAGAAGACTTGAACTTACCCAAAAGAGAAGAGATGTTGTGCTTTCGCAAATGAAAAAATATGATTTTATTTCGGATACGCTGTACGATTCTTTAATCAATTTGCCGATTATTTTGGACTTTAAAAAGGCGAGTCACAATGAGGGTTTGGCGCCNTATTTTAGAGAGTTTTTAAGAGGTGAAATGAAGAAATGGTGTTCCAATAAAATAAAAACTGACGGCAGCCCTTATAATCTATATACAGATGGTTTAAAAATATATACCACTATTGATTCTCGTATGCAGGCATATGCTGAGGAAGCGGTCGAGGTGCATATTTCTAAGTTACAAGATGATTTTTACAGGCACTGGGATGGTTACCCAAATGCACCATTTCCTGAAGATATGGATTCTTCAATGGTAGATCAAGTAATGAATCTTGCAATAAAACGGTCAGTTAGGTATAAAAGGTTAAGGGCACAAAAAAAATCAAAAGAAGAAATAGAAAAAATATTTGAAACAAAAACTAAAATGCAATTGTTTTCTTGGAAGGGAAAGATCGACACTATGCTTTCACCAAAAGATTCTATTTTATACAGTAAATATTTTTTGCATTCAGGATTAATGAGCATGGAGCCCTCAACGGGTCATGTTAAGGCTTATGTTGGTGGAATAAATTACGAAAACTTTCAATACGACCATGTTACTTCAGGAAAAAGGCAAGTAGGCTCGACATTTAAACCATTTTTATATTCTCTAGCAATTCAAGAGGGGTATAGTCCATGCTATCAAGTGCCGAATGTTCCAGTAGTTTTTGATAAATATAAGTGGAGACTAGAAAAAGATTGGATGCCTAAAAACTCTGGAAGCGAAGAGCTGGAAGGCCTCACTTTAACTTTAAAATACGGGCTCGCNAACTCAATAAATACCGTTACNGCTTTTATNATGAAGCAGTTTGGACCACATGCTGTTGTTGATTTAGCTAAAAAAATAGGAATAAAAAGTAAAATTCTGGCCGTGCCATCTTTGTGTCTTGGAACATTTGATCTTTCAGTTTATGAGATGGTTGGAGCATATTCCACATTTTCAAATAAGGGGGTTTGGGTAGAGCCAATTTTTGTTACNAAAATTGAAGACAAGAACGGAGTTGTTTTAGAAAAATTTATTCCACAGTCTAATGAAGCAATGAGTGAAAAAACCGCCAATATGATGATTAGGCTTTTGCAAGGTGTGGTTGATGGGGTTTATAGTCCTGCTGCAAAGAAAAAATCTGGAACAGGAGTAAGGCTTAGNTANAGGTANGGTTTTACTAATGAAATAGGNGGNAAAACAGGAACAACACAAAATCAGTCAGACGGATGGTTTATGGGTATAACACCAAATTTAGTTACGGGGGTTTGGACTGGTTGTGATGATAGGAGTGTGCATTTCAGAGACATTCAAAATGGTCAAGGAGCAAACATGGCACTACCAGTTTTTGCAGAATATATGCAAAGAGTATATGCAGACACTTTAATTGCCAATATGCAACCTATTCCATTTGACATACCTAGATCGATAGACGTAAAACTAGATTGCGATGAATCAACAATATCAATTGAAGAAGAATTTTAGATATGATAAATAAGAAAGTAAAAAATGTACAAGAGGCAATATTAGGAGTTAAAAGTGGCATGACCTTTATGTTTGGGGGTTTTGGTCTTAGTGGTATTGCAGAAAATGCAATAGCAGCACTGTCCAAAGAAAAAATTGATAATCTTACATGTATATCAAATAATGCGGGCATAGATGGTTTTGGTTTAGGTATGCTTTTAGAGAAAAAACAGGTTAAAAAAATGATTTCATCATATGTTGGTGAAAATGCTGAATTTGAAAGACAAATGCTCTCAGGAGAACTCGAAGTGGATCTAATTCCTCAGGGAACATTGGCTGAGCGATGTAGGGCTGGAGGAGCGGGTATTCCTGCTTTTTTTACACCAGCCGGATATGGAACAGAGGTGCAGAAAGACAAAGAGGTTAGAGAATTCAANGGAAAAAAACACATTTTAGAAAAAGCACTTGTTGCAGATTATGCTTTTGTAAAAGCATGGAAGGGAGATACAGCTGGAAATTTAATATATAGAGGAACTGCCAGAAACTTTAACCCCCTGATGGCTATGGCCGGAAAAATTACAGTTGCAGAAGTTGAAGAGTTAGTTGANGAAGGAGATCTTGACCCCAATCAAATTCATACACCTGGAGTTTTTGTACAAAGAATTTTTCTGGGAGAAAGTTTTGAAAAAAGAATAGAAAATAGAACAATTAGAAAAAAAGAATAATTATGGCGCTTGATAAAAATGGAATTGCAAGAAGAATAGCACAAGAGTTACAAAACAATACTTATGTAAATTTAGGTATAGGAATACCAACTTTGGTAGCTAATCACATTCCAGAAGATATTAATGTTGAGTTTCAGTCCGAAAATGGAGTTTTGGGAATGGGCCCTTTTCCATTTGAGGGTGAAGAAGATCCAGATATGATAAATGCTGGAAAGCAAACAATCACGACACTGCCAGGTGCTGTTTTATTTGATTCTGCACTTTCATTTTCAATGATTAGAGGAAACCATATTCAGCTTAGTGTACTTGGGGCTATGGAAGTTGCAGAGAATGGCGATATAGCAAACTGGAAAATACCTGGAAAAATGGTTAAGGGAATGGGGGGCGCAATGGATTTGGTTGCATCATCAGAAAATATTATTGTTGCAATGACACATACAAATAGAAAAGGAGAAAGTAAATTGTTAAAAAAATGCACTCTTCCAATAACTGGAGTTTCTTGCGTAAAGAAAGTTGTCACTGATTTAGCAGTTGTTGAGGTTACTGATAAAGGTTTTGAACTTATTGAAAGAGCTCCGGGGGTTTCTGTTGAAGAAATTATTTCTGCAACTCAAGCCAATCTCATAGTTAGAGATAATGTGCCTGAAATGAGTTTTTAGTTTAGCCTACTGACACTCCCTTTTTTTCTAAATGATTTTTAATGTCTTCTACTTTGCCTTCCGGTATTGCATCAATTAGTCTTTTGGTATATTCAGTTTTTGGAGAATTATAAATTTGATCAGCATCTCCCATTTCTTCAATTTTTCCTTCTTGCATTACAACCATTCGATCACTCATGTATTTAACCACAGACAAGTCATGTGAAATAAAAATATACGTCAGCCCAAATTCTTCTTTTAGGTCATTTAACAAGTTTAGTACTTGAGCTTGAACTGAAACATCAAGAGCAGAAACGGACTCATCACAAATGATAAATTTTGGATCAACAGCAAGAGCACGAGCAATACCTATTCTTTGTCTTTGTCCTCCTGAAAACTCATGTGGGTACCTGTAAAAGTGTGACGGGTCAAGACTAACTTTTGTTAGCAAATCTTTTACCTTTTCTTTTCTCTCTTCGTCAGTATTGAGAATATTATGAACTTGCATAGGCTCCATAATTGCATTGCCAATAGTCATTCTAGGATTAAGAGAGGAGTATGGGTCTTGGAAAATAATTTGAACCTCTTTTCTAAAATCTCTTAACTCATCCGCATTCATTTTTGCAATATCAAGACCTTTATATATCATTTCCCCCTCTGTTGGCTCTTCAAGTCTCAATATAGTTCTTCCAATTGTTGTTTTTCCACATCCAGATTCACCAACTAGGCCTAAAGTTTCTCCTGGATAAACATCAAAAGAAACATTATTCACTGCCTTTACATAGCTTGATATTCCCCCAAAAAAACCATTTCTGATAGGAAAATATGTTTTTAAACCGCTTAGCTTTAGTACGGGCTTTTTAGCGAACAATTCTTTTTGTTTTTTCTTTCTTTCAGCATCAGAGATAATTAGCTTTTTGGTAAATTCTTCTACGCTGATTTGATTATCGATAATATTTCCATTTTCATCAATCTTCATAAAATCTCCAACTGTAGGTAAAAAGGAATATCTTTTTTCTAAAGGAGGTCTACACGCAAGGAGCCCTTTTGTATAAGGATGTTTTGGTTTTGTAAAAATGTCCCAAACATTACCTTGTTCAACAATTTTCCCTTTATACATAACAACTACTTTGTCAGCTAATTCAGCTATTACTCCTAAGTCATGAGTAATAAACATGATGCCCATATCTTTTTCTTTTTGTAAATCTTGCATAAGCTGAAGTATAGTCTTTTGGACTGTTACATCCAAAGCAGTAGTTGGCTCGTCAGCAATTAGGACAGATGGTTCACAGCTCATTGCCATGGCTATCATTACTCTTTGTTTTTGTCCCCCTGAGATTTGGTGAGGATAAGTGCTAAATATTCTTTCAGGATCAGGTAACTGAACTTTTTTAAATAATTCTATTGTGAGGCTTTTTGCTTCTGAAGCATCAAGCTTTTGATGTAGCATTATAGCTTCAAGAACCTGATCTCCACACGTGAAAACCGGGTTAAGCGAGGTCATAGGTTCTTGAAAAATCATAGCTATATCATTTCCTCTATATGAGCGCATTTCTTCTTCTGAAGCTTTTAATAAGTCTACTTTTGTGCCGTCTTTCTTGTGAAAAATAATTTCTCCACCACTAATTTTACCAGGTGGACTTGGGATTAATCTCATTGCTGAAAGAGAGGTTACTGATTTACCAGATCCAGACTCGCCAACTATACCAACTGTTTCCCCCTTATTAAGAGTAAAGCTTATGTCATTAACAGCCTTAACTGTCGTTCCTTCAGTATGAAACTCGGTAACTAGATTATTAAATTCTAATAAGGTTTTTCCCATGATAAGCTTTTAATTTTGTGCTATAAAAGTAAATATTTTTATTCATTAAAAATAATGGTTTTAATTATCTTTTATTGAGTTAATTTTATTTCAAAAACCAATTCAATATTTGACTTTAACTGCTGTTTAACTCTATCAATATCAATTTTTATACCAAGTTCTTTTTCCAAAGACGTTACCTGTTTATCGTTAATTCCGCAGGGGATAATATTTTCAAAATAGGAAAGGTCGGTATTAATATTAAATGCAAAACCATGCATACTTACCCATCTACTTGTTTTAACTCCAAGGGCGCATATTTTTCTTGCATTAGCNTTCCCTACATCTAACCAAACACCTGTTTCTCCATCTGAGCGCTGACCATCTAATCCATATTCTTTCATTGTCAGTATTATGCTTTCTTCTAGAAATCTTAGGTATTTACTGATATCATTAAAAAAATTGTCTAAGTCAAATATTGGATATCCAACAATTTGTCCTGGCCCATGATATGTTATATCCCCCCCCCTATTTGTCTTATAAAAAGTAGCACCTCTTGATTTGAGATAATCTTCATTTACAAGCAAATTTTCTTTGTTTCCGCTGTTGCCCAAGGTGTATACATGAGGATGTTCACAAAAAATCAAGTGGTTTTCAGTTTTGAGACTTGTTCCCTCGTTACGGTTTTTTGATTTAATTTTAAGGGTTTTGTCAAAGATCTTTTCTTGAAACTCCCAAGCTTTTTTATATTCAATTAAACCAATGTCTTTGAAGTGAGCGGTTTGCATTTTAAATTTTTGAAAGCTCCTCTTTAAGCAAATTTATAACATCAATTTCTATTGCATCAACTTTGTTAAGATCAGATAAAAACCACGATATCCAATCACCCAAATTAATATGGTATAATGTGTTTTGCAAATCAGAGTCACCAACACTCCAAGTTTCAAAAACATTATCGGTGTATGTTTTTATAACAGATTTATTAATTTCAATTCTTTTATTATTTCTGTAAAAATCATTCTCATTTCTGAGATAAAGAACTGATAAATTGTCAACATTTGTTCTCCAGCCTAATAATTCATTATGGTTCATCTCTGGAACAACATGATGCCAACAGAGCATTTTACTGTTTTCATTAATTTGTTGACGCAAACGAATTGCAACCCCTTCAAAGCCTTCCGCCACATAAATAATCGGTGTCGTCTTAAACATTTTTTTAGCTAATAGCTNTGCTTTTTTTATAATATTTGTGTTTTCTTTTTTTAAAAGGGAAATAGATTTTTCAAAATCGTTTATAAACTCACCATCTATAATTCCATAGTTTTTGAGCATGAAAAAAATTTCTGTAAATCCATATCCAAACATTGCTCTTGGGGGGTGACCACCGGGGATTAAGATGTGGTTGAGGTTTTTTTCTTGAGCAACTTTGTGCAATTTACCGCCAGAGGTGATAATTGATACTTCAGCCTTTTTTTCTAGACATTTATCTAAAGCGATTAGGGTTTCTTCAGTATTTCCAGAGTATGAGCATGCAATTACTAAGGTTGATTCGTTTACAAAAGCTGGAACATCGTAACCTTTAGTTGAAGAAATTGGAATTGAAATTTTTTTGGATAGAAGGTCTTTAACAATTGTACCACCAATACCACTCCCGCCCAGACCGCATATTAAGATATTAGATATTGGATTTTTTACCCCCTCTAAATGGGATTTTTTACCAATTTCTAGCGCCTCTTTTAGATGGTCTGTAAAATTTTCAATATAATTATTCATTTTCATGCTATAGGTATTTAAAAAAGAACTCAATATTACAAAATAATAGGAACAAAGAATTCATATATTTACAAAAAAAATAGATGTCAGAAGATAGAACCGAACAAGAATTAGTAAGAAGAGAATCCTTAAAAAAGCTAAGAGAGTTAGGTATTAATTGCTATCCCGCCGAATTATTTGAGATTAATAATTCTGCAAAAAAAATTAAAGATAACTTTAATGAAGGAGATGAGTTAGATGTTACTATTGCCGGAAGATTAATGAGCAGAAGAATTATGGGTAAAGCCTCATTTGCAGAGCTTCAGGACTCTTCTGGAAGAATACAGCTTTATGTAAATAGAGATGAGGTTTGTGAGGGAGAAGATAAAACCCTATATAATCAGGTTTTTAAAAAGCTACTTGACATTGGGGATTTTATTGGAATTAAAGGAAATGTTTTTAAAACAAAGGTTGGCGAAACTTCTGTGATGGTAAAGGAAATAAAACTTTTATCTAAATCGCTCAAACCATTACCACTACCTAAATCGGATAGTGACGGAAAGGTGTATGATGCTTTTACAGATCCTGAAAAAAGATATAGGCAAAGATATGTTGACCTTGTCGTGAACCCAAATGTAAAAGAAGCGTTTATAAAAAGAACAGAGCTTACTAATTCAATGCGTGAGTTTTTGAATAAAAAAGGATATATGGAGGTGGAAACCCCAATATTACAACCAATATACGGGGGAGCAGCAGCGAGACCATTTAAAACTCATCACAATACCTTGGATATGGATTTGTATTTACGAATTGCTAATGAATTGTATTTAAAAAGGCTAATAGTCGGTGGTTTTGATGGAGTGTATGAGTTTTCCAAAGATTTTCGCAACGAAGGAATGAGTAGGTTTCATAATCCTGAATTTACACAAATGGAGCTTTATGTCGCTTATAAAGACTATAACTGGATGATGAGTTTNGTTGAGGAGATGGTTGAAAAAATTGCAGTTGATCTACACAATAAAACAGATCTAATTGTTGGGGAAAATAATATTGATTTTAAAAGACCATGGAAAAGACAAACAATGTATGAGGCGATTTTGGAACACACAGGATTTGATATTTCCCAGATGGATGAAAAACAATTGTTTGAAACAGCTAAAAACCTTAATNTAAGTGTTGACTCTAGTATGGGAAAGGGAAAGTTAATTGATGAAATTTTTGGAGAAAAATGTGAGAAAAACATTATTCAACCAACATTTATAACAGATTACCCCGTTGAGATGTCGCCACTTGCAAAAAAACACAGAAAAACCAACGGTCTTGTCGAGAGATTTGAGGCTATTTGTAATGGAAAAGAACTTTGTAATGCCTTCTCAGAGTTAAATGACCCAATTGATCAAAGAGAACGTTTTATAGAGCAGAAAGAACTTGGCAAAAAGGGTGATGAAGAGGCAATGGTTTTAGATGAAGACTTTTTAAGAGCTATTGAGTATGGAATGCCACCCACAGCTGGCTTGGGCATAGGTATTGATAGATTAACAATGTTAATGACAAATAGCGCCTCAATACAAGATGTTTTATTTTTTCCACAAATGAAGCCAGAGAATAAATAACTATTTAAAGATTTTTTTAGTCTTAGCTGGACCAATAATCTTTTCAACATCTTTTTTGTTACTTTTCATTAAATTCTTTACAGATCCAAATTCTTTTAACAGTATTTCAATGGTTTTACTACCAATACCGTCAATTTTTTCAAGCGAAGAGTTAATTCTAGTTGAAATTCTTTTTCTTCTGTGATGATTAATTCCAAATCTGTGCGCTTCATTTCTTAATTGTTGAATTAGCCGAAGACTATTAGATTTTTTATCTAAATATAAAGGAGTTGAATCATTAGGAAAGTATATTTCTTCAAGTCTTTTAGCGATACCTATTATTGCAATTTTTCCATACAAGTTTAATTTCTTTAGACTCTTAACGGCAGAGCTTAATTGCCCCTTTCCTCCATCTACTATTACAAGTTGGGGCATAGGTAGGTTTTCTTTTAGTACTCTTTTGTATCTTCTAAATATAACCTCTTCCATTGACTTATAATCGTCAGGACCTTCAACTGTTTTAATGTTAAATAAACGATAATCTTTTTTGCTTGGCTTACCATTTTTGAAAACAACACAAGCAGCGACTGGGTTTGAGCCCTGGAGATTTGAATTGTCAAAACATTCTATGTGGCTTGGAATAAGCTTAAGACGTAAGTCTTCTTTAATTTTATGTAGAGATGAGTTTTTCTCTTTTTTTTCTTTTGCAATTAAAGCCTGTTTCTTCTTCTCTAACTGCATATACTTAGCATTTCTTAATGAAAGATCAATTAATTTTTTCTTGTCTCCGATTTTTGGCACAAAAACCCTNACATCACCCCATACGTTTTCAATCTCAATTAAACTATAAATAATTTTTGAAACACTATTGAACCGTTCTCTTAAGTTAGTAATTACAAAGGATAGAATGTCCTTGTCTTTTTCTTCAAGTCTTTTTTTAACCTCAACACTATGAGAAAGCACAACGGCACCATTAATTATTTTTAGATAATTAACAAAAGCAAAGTTTTTTTCAGAACTTATTGAAAAGACATCAACATTAGTTATTTTAGAACTAACTATAGCTGATTTTGATTGATAATTATTTAAAAGAACAATTTTTTCCTTAATTTTTTGCGCATTTTCATAATCTAATTTTTTCGAATAAGCAAGCATCTTTTTTTCTAAATGACTTATTAAATCTTTAATATCTCCCTTTAAAATATTTCTTATCTCCGAAATAATCATGTTGTACTTTTCTTCTGAAGCATGCTTCAAGTTTCTATTTACATACGAATCAGGGTCAAATCCCCCATCGTAAAATAGATCTGAAAAAAAATCAAGTAAAACATTTATAACATGAACAGACATGTATGGGCCGAAATACTCAGAACCGTCTTTAATTATAACTCTTGTTTGAAAAACTCTTGGGAAACTTTCTTTTTTTATACATATCCAGGGGTATGATTTGTCGTCTTTAAGTAAAATGTTGTAACGAGGCTGATGTTTTTTAATAAGATTATTTTCAAGCAGCAACGCATCCATTTCAGTTTCAACGATAATACATTTTATATCAACAATTCTGCTTACAAGCCTTTTCGTTTTTAAGCGTTTATGGTTTTTAGTAAAATATGATGATACACGTCTTTTTAAATCTTTTGCCTTTCCAATATATATGATTTTGTCATCATCGTCATAAAAGTGATAGACTCCCGGCTTTTTAGGAATGGTGCTTATTATTGATTTTAGTGAGGGGATAGCTGGCATTTAAAAACTTCTATATTAAAGTTTTTTAATTTGTAAATATAGTATTTTTGAAAGCAATTAATGTTCAAATGAAATTAGCTATTGTTGGTGCAACAGGTTTAGTTGGCAGTGAAATTATTAAGGTAATTGAGGAACGCAATTTTCCTTTTTCAGACTTAATTTTAGTGGCTTCTGACAAATCTTTTGGTAAAGAAATCATTGTTAATAAAACCAAATACTTTGTAAAAACTGTAGAAGATTTGTTAAAAGAAAAGCCTGCCATGGCTTTATTTGCCGCTGGATCTGAAATTTCAAAAGTATGGGCTCCCAAACTAGCTGAAATTGGATGTAAGGTTGTGGATAATTCTTCTCATTTTAGAATGAGTCCGAACCACAAGCTAATAATACCTGAAATAAATGGTTTTGAAATAGAAAATAAAGATTCAATTATAGCAAACCCAAACTGTTCTACAATTCAGCTTTTAATGGCTATTGCACCGCTACATAAAGCGTTTAATATCAAAAGAGTAGTTGTTTCTACGTATCAATCTGTCACAGGAACAGGTAAAAATGCTGTTGATCAGCTAAATAATGAAGAAAATAATATTGCAGGAGAAATGGCTTATCCGCATCCTATTTACAGAAATGCATTGCCACATATTGATAGCTTTCTAGATAACGGCTATACAAAAGAGGAGATGAAAATTATAAATGAAACACATAAGATATTAGACGATTCTATAGAAGTAACAGCAACAGCAGTGAGAATACCAATTGAAGGGGGGCATTGTGAGAGCGTAAATATATGTTTTTCAGAACCATACATATTAGACGACGTTTATAAAATATTAAAAACAACAACTGGAGTTATTGTCTTAGACGATGTTGAAAAAAACACATACCCAATGCCAATTGATTCAAAAGGAAAAGATGAGGTTTTTGTAGGTAGAATTAGAATTGATTTTTCTCAACCAAATACTCTAAATATGTGGATTGTCTCAGACAACCTAAGAAAAGGAGCTGCAACAAATGCAGTTCAAATTGCCGAGTCTTTAGTTGAAAAAAACTTTGTTTAGCATTATGTTTATTTTTGAATTATGATTAAAAATAAAGTTTTTATCTCCATTGTATTTATGTTCTTTTTCAACATATTTGGGTCATTTCTTTTGTTTTTCCCATCACTTAAAGAAGTTGTTTTAGCATTAACACCAGTCAATTTAGTTGGTATGCTTTTTTTATTTATATGGGCAAACTCAGACTATTCGTTTAAGCTAATAAAAACAATGATAGTTATTTTTTTACTTGGTATTTTCGTTGAATTACTTGGGGTTGCAACGGGTCTTATTTTTGGAAGTTATTCTTATGGAAACTCCTTGGGCNTTCAATTTTTTGGAACCCCTCTTGTAATTGGGGTTAATTGGCTTATGCTTTCTCTTGCAACCTATGGAATATCCAAGGCTTTTTTTAATAAAAATATACTGATTGTTGTTTTTGCCTCAATAATGATGGTTTTTACTGATTATATTATCGAGCCTCTTTCAGGATACTTAGACTTTTGGCACTGGCCTTTAGAGGAAATTCCAATTCAGAATTATATTGCTTGGTTTGTAGTATCTTTAGCTATTCAAATGATATTAGTAAAGAAAAACTTTAAATTTAACACTAAACTATGCGCTGCTCTATTATTATCTCAAATCTCTTTTTTTATAATTCAGTATTTTAATTATGGGCTTTTTTGAGAATAATTTTTTTTATTTTTTTCTTTTAATAATTACTATTTCATTTCCTCTATTACGAAGTTTTGAAAATAAGCTTAGCTATTATAAAAAGTGGGGGGCATTAATCACGGCAATTATATGCATGATGGCAATTCATATTCCTATAGATGTAGTCTTTACAAAGTTAAATGTTTGGAGTTTCAATAGTGATTATGTGTCAGGTTTTTATTTGTTTAATTTACCAATTGAAGAGTGGCTTTTTTTTGTTATTATACCGTTTTCATGTGTATTTATTTATGAATCAACAAACTACTTTTTTCAACCAAAGAAAGCTAGCGAGATAAATTTTAAATTTTCTTTACTTTTTGGAATATTACTAATAGTTCTTTCTTTCTTCTTTTATGAAAGAATATATACAAGCATCTATTTTTCTCTTTCAGGAATAACCCTCATATTGCTGTATTTATATAGACCAAAGTGGTGGAAAAAATTTCAGATTATGTACGTATTTTCTTTAATTCCATTTCTCGCAATTAATGGTTTTTTAACCGGAAGCTTTACAGAGTTTCCAATAGTGTTTTACAATAATGAAGAAAACCTAGGCTTAAGAATATTAAATATTCCAATAGAAGACACTTTATATTGCTTTAATATACTTGTAGCTGTTGTAGCTGTTTATGAATATAGNCTATCTAAAATGTTTTCGATAGAAGAGAATTAGCAATATCATTCCTACAGATATGCCTGCATCAGCTAAATTGAAAACAGGCCTAAAAAAAATAAAATGCTTGTTGGCAAAAATAGGAAGCCAATCTGGCAAATGGGTATTGATAAGAGGAAAATAAAACATGTCAACAACACGCCCTTTTAAAAGACTCTCATAGCCTCCTGTTGCAGGTAGAAACTCGGCAATTTGATTATAGCTGTCGTTAAATAATACGCCATAAAAAACACCATCAATGATGTTTCCAATGGCACCCCCAATTACAAGCCCAAGAGACACCAAAACACCATTTGGCAAAGCTCTTTTTGATAATTCGTTCACATAATAAATACCCCACAAAACAACAACTATCCTAAATAAACTAAGTATAATTTTTCCGGTATCCCCTCCAAATTCAAGCCCAAACGCCATTCCATTGTTTTCGGTGAAGTGAATGATAAACCAGTCAAAGATTTTAAATTCTTGACCAAGAAACATATTTGTTTTGATCCAAAATTTAAGTATTTGATCAGCAATGACTAATGAAAGTGCTGTTGAAATTACTTTTTTCAAAGTATTTTATTGAGCCTTTTTTGCCTCAATGCTTAAGGTTGCATGCGGAACTAGGTTGAGCCTTTCTTTTGAAATCAGCTTTCCTGTTACACGACATATCCCATATGAATTATTTTCAATTCTAATTAAAGCATTTTTTAAATTAACAATAAATTTTGCCTGTCGCTCAGCAAGTTTGGTGTTTTCTTCTTTAGAAAGAGTTGTAGAGCCTTCCTCAAAAGCTTTGAAAGTTGGCGATGTATCCTCAGTACCATTGTCAGCATCGTTAGCACAAGAAGCTCTTAATATTGCTAAGTCTTCTTCAGCACTTTCTATTTTCTTTAGAATTAATTTTTTGAATTCTTGAAGCTCTGCTTTTGTATATGCTGTTTTTTCTTTCATTTTATTTTTTTTCAATTAAAACATTACAAATAATATCGTCTACAAGACCCAATTGCTCAAAATTTTCAAGTTTTGAAGACGAAAAAGATAGGTTGTCAGCCAATGTCTCATTACAAATATAATTCAAATTATTTTGAAAAGCACTTTCAACTTTCTCATTTTTTTCTATCAAAATTGAGATTTTGTCGGTGACCAAATATTTTTTTTCCTTTCTTAAATTCTGTATGCGATTCACAAATTCTCTTGCAAGACCTTCGCTTTTTAAATCATCAGAGATTTGAATGTCTAGGGCAACGGTGAAATCAGTATTAACTGCAACCGAATAACCNTGGATATCTTGTGATACAATTTCTACATCATTTTTTGTTAAGACAATTCCATCTCCGATACTTATTTCTTTATCCTCTTCAAGCTGCTTAATTTGCATTTTGTCTAGAAGGCTTATTTTCTCATTAATATCTTTTATTTTGCTGCCATATTTAGGCCCAAGTATTTTAAAATTTGCTTTCGCTTTTTTGGAAACTAATTCCGAGTCTTCATCTATAACCCTTAAGTTTTTTAAGTTAGTTTCGTTTAATATTATTTCTCGGGCATTTAAAACTTGATTTTTAATTGTCTTTTGTGAAGTTGCAATGAGAGCAGATTCAAGCGGTTGCCTGACTCTTATTTTTTCTTTTTTTCTTAATGATAAAATTGAAGATGATAGCCTTTGAGCTAATTGCATTTCACCTTCAAGTTCTGGTTTTATGAGCTTTTGATCATATTTAGGGAATAATGCCAAATGAACAGATTTTTCATTTTTCGTTAGATCTTGGTATAAACGATCCATATAAAAAGGAGCAATCGGCGATGAAATTAAAGCTATATCCTTAAGACACTCAAATAATGTACAATAGGCATTTTTTTTGTCATAATTATATTCGCCTTTCCAAAACCTTCTTCTGTTTAGTCTAATGTACCAATTACTTAACTTGTTTATAACAAAGTTTTGTATTGCCCTAGCAGCTTTTGTTGGCTCATAATCTTCATAAAAGCTTTCAACTTCTTTTATTAGCGAATTCATTTCTGAAATTATCCATTTATCAATTTTCTCTCTTTTATTTATTGGTTGTTTTTCCTCTTCGTAATTAAAGTTATCAATATTTGCATAAAGAGCATAAAATGAATAAGTATTGTAAAGTGTTCCAAAGAATTTCCTTTTTACCTCGACAATTCCTTCTTCATCAAATTTAAGGTTGTCCCATGGCTGAGCATTAGAAATCATATACCACCTTGTAGCATCTGCCCCGTGCAGATTGATTGTTTTAAAGGGGTCCACCGCATTACCTAGCCTTTTAGACATCTTATTTCCATTTTTATCCAAGACTAATCCGTTAGAGATTACATTCTTATATGCAACAGAGTTAAAAAGAAGTGTAGAGATAGCATGCAAAGTGAAAAACCAACCCCGAGTTTGATCAAC
Organism: Flavobacteriales bacterium; assembly: GCA_002715885.1. Lineage (GTDB taxonomy): Bacteria > Bacteroidota > Bacteroidia > Flavobacteriales > BACL11. Next base: position 22,251 of record PBAG01000023.1, read on the forward strand.
TCCTTCGGCAATAAAATCTGCCGGGAATTGTTTTTCAAAAATAGATTTGTTTTCAAAAGGGTAATGGAGCTGAGCGTATGGCATGGACCCTGAGTCAAACCAGACATCTATTAAGTCAAGTTCTCTCATCATTTTCTTACCTNCGGGTGATGCTAAAATAATGTTATCAACCTGNGGGCGATGCAGGTCAAATATATTGTAATTATTATCGGAGTAATTGTTTGGAGTAAAATTCTCCAGCGGATTATTTTTCATAAAACCAAACTCAACCGCACGATCAATCTCATTTTTTAGCTCCTCAACAGAACCTATACAAAGTTCCTCTTTTTTNTCTTCGGTTCTCCAAATTGGCAATGGAATCCCCCAAAACCTTGATCTTGATAAGTTCCAATCAACTAAATTTTCTAACCAATTACCAAAACGACCTTCTCCTGTTGACTTAGGCTTCCAATTAATTGTTTTATTTAACTCAATCATACGTTTTTTATGATCAGTTGTTTTTATAAACCAACTATCTAATGGGTAATATAAAATAGGTTTATCAGTCCTCCAACAGTGAGGATAGCTATGCTCGTATTTTTCAGATTTAAACAACAGCCCTTCTTCTTTTAGTTTTATTNCGATTTGTACATCGGCAGATAATTTGGGCATTTTTTCATTCTCATTGTAATATTCGTTTTTAACATATTGCCCTTTAAAGTCAGTTACCTCCTCAGTAAATCGCCCCTGTTCATCCACAAGCGTTAATGATCCAATGCNATTTTGTTTTGCNACTATACTATCATCAGCCCCAAAGCTTGGAGCCAAATGTACTATTCCAGTTCCGTCTTCAGTTGTAACAAAATCTGCAAGAAGNACTTTAAATGCTTCACCAACTTTAGGAGTTGCATACTTTAAAAGCTGATCATAATTTATTTCTGCTAATTCTTTTCCCTCTATTTCTTTAANAATTTTAAAGGGCAATTTTTTATCACCTATTTTATAGTTGTCAAAGCCTGAATCTTCTTTTTGTGAATCGAAGAATGACGATATTAAGTCTTTTGCCAATATCACTGAAATTTTTTCACCAGTATATTGATTAAAAGTGTCGACAAGCACATATTTAATTTTTTTACCAACAGCTAGAGCGGTATTTGAAGGGAGGGTCCATGGTGTAGTGGTCCATGCTAAGAAATAAATTGGATTTTTTGTTTTTTCAAACAAGAAGTGGCTTTTACTATCTTTTATAATTTTAAATTGTGCTACCGCAGATGTGTCTTTTACGTTTTTATAACACCCGGGCTGGTTGAGTTCATGTGTGCTTAGCCCCGTTCCTGCTTTTGGTGAAAATGGCTGGATTGTGTGTCCTTTGTAAAGCAACCCTTTTGTATGCAATTCTTTTAACAGCCACCATACACTTTCAATATATTTATTTTCATAAGTAACATATGGATTCTGCATATCTACCCANTAACCCATTTGTCCTGTTATNTCNTCCCANGACTTTTTAAATTTCATTACATTAACCTTGCANGCGTCGTTGTAATCTTTTATGGAGATTTTTGATCCAATGTCTTCTTTGCTTAGGTTGAGTTCTTTTTCTACACCCAGCTCTACAGGAAGGCCATGAGTATCCCACCCCGCTTTTCGGTTTACAGTATATCCTTTCAGTGTTTTATATCTGCAGAATAGGTCTTTAATAGTTCTGGCAATAACATGATGAATTCCTGGCATTCCATTAGCCGATGGAGGACCTTCGTAAAATGTGAAATTTTTTTTNCGCTTAGGATCTGTTATGCTTTTTTTAAATATAGATTTTTCGTTCCAAAACGATAAGACTTCATCACCTACTTTTGGTAAATTTAAACTTTTATACTCTCTATATTTTTGCATTTTTCACCACTTCAAATTCCTGCAAATATAAGTTTTTGCAATGAAGAAAATAATCAATATAGTTGTATTTATTTAATGAAAAACTTCTTCTCAACACTGCCATCATCATAAATATACATTAGAGGTGTGTTTTCTTTGTAACCACATTTTTTACCTAGTAGGTCTGTGATATATAAAAGACTTCTTTTACTTGACATAGGCTTGTCAATAGTACCAGTGATTGAATAATACTTGTAAAACTCATACTCTGCTCTTTCAGGTTGCATAACCATGGCAGTCGAGTTTCTAGCCTTTAAATAAAACCTTACAAGTGGGGATGAAGAAAATGGGATATAGCATGAGTATATATTGTCATTGGCAACCGCATCTCCATTTGTGCCGTCNTCATACATGCTAAATGCTTGGAATTTTGAGTTGTATTCGCTAGTTGTTGCCATTATTTCAACATAAGATTCGTTATTTACATTCGCCGTTACAATACCACCGTTAACTTGAACATTATAAATATTAGGCGGGGCAGCAGATATTTCAGGNTGACTTAGTAAAAAGGGTAATCGATTTCTTAATGTTGACATTATACCACCAAATCCAAACCCTCCCCAGGCCCAATTATTTATGTCTTCCTCTACATTATTAAAGTAATCCATTGTAGAAAATAGTTTATGTGGATCACTATCAACAGCAGAATACGCCATGGCCTGCATGCTTTGAACCTCAGCTCTTATTTGATTGGTATCTAATTCATTAATCACAGTTCTCAAATGTGCTGTGTATTGCCTTCTATAATCTGCGTCGTTAAAAAGATATGCTGTAAGTGGACGATATAGTGTTGGATCAGAGCCATAATACGGATCGTAATGCGCCGGATGATTTGGNCCCATAGGGGTAAAAATATCCCAGCCTAATAAAGCATTTATGAAGCTCTGACTTAAATCCCATGGTATCATTTGAAATAAACCATCTTCAGTTTGATACATATAGTAGTTGTGAACATAATAACCATTGTAAGTGTCAAAATTGCCAATTACAGTATTTACTGCAAATGCCCATAAAGCCCTGTCAATGTTGAGAAAAGAATCTAGGATATTAGGTGTAAAGTTTAAAGCATATATCATGTCAATAAATTCTTTCCATCCATGTTCTGACTTTCTATTATAGCTTGAATAATANAATGTNCTATCNCTNGANCCATACCAAGTTAGCCCAGGATANCCNCCNGGNGGTGTTCCTGTTGTATCACAAAACATCCCGCTAGCATCACATTTAAATAAAGCACCATCATCATAATCAAAGTGTTTTTTTGCAAACTGTTTGTTTATAGATTCTGTATTTACATAAAGCCCTAAATAATTTCCTTGTACATTTAATTTCATCAAATTAACTTCAGGCGAAGGCAGGTATTTTCTGTAAATTTTGGAAGCGATATATTCTTTCTGAAAAGTNGCATCCATCCAAGCATTTGCTAGNTTTAATTTNTTATATCCTAATAGNTGCTGACCAGCTATCCAATGATTCATGTCAAGGTTGTATGGAACCTTTGGNACACCATTATCATTTGGTAAACAAAANGTNGAATTTCCNTTGTANCTAACCCCNACACTGTCAATTGTNATATCNCCAAGNGTAACNCTTGCAGGAATTCTNTAAGATGGATTNGTGAAAAATGAATTTTGTAGTATTGNATGATAATTTGGGTCATGAAAATTAACANATAGTGTCCTTAAAGAATCTTTTTCATAAATNCCGCCAGGNGCATCATATAAAACNTGGGGNTCATAATTAAATAAAGTCTGACTAGATAAAGTANTTGTNAAAANNAAAGANAGNNCTAANAAAGAAANTTTAAAGAATCTTTTCATTANACTATCTTANTATATTTATATTNCCCTGTTTAAAATACTTCCAGCCTTCAATATCNTGNAANGAGATTTCATAAACGTATGTACCAAACGGAAGCTTAAAGTTTTTTGATTGATGAGTTCCATCCCAACCATTTTCTTTGCTTAGGTCATTTATGTTATTAGATGAATAAACAACTTCATTTGATCTGTTGTAAATGTTTATTGTAAAGCTGTTTTCTCTTATTCCATAATGATTAATAACAAACTTGTCATTTATATCATCTGAATTTGGAGAAAAAGAATTTGGTATATATATCCAATGGTCATCAGTGATGCTTAAGATTTTGTATACTGAATCAGCACAGCCATTGTTATCTCTTACTTTTAAAGAAATTTGGTATTGAGCAACTTTTTCAGGATAAGTGTATTTCGGGTTTTGAGCTGTGCTATAACCAATGTTATCCCCAAAGTCCCAGTCCCAACTACTGACACTTAAAGACGAATTGTCAATCATTTCAATAGTAGTATATAGTATTGTTGTTTCATTTGGATTTAAATCAAAATCTGCAATTGGGGCTTGTGATATTGTAACAAACCCCTGACCACTTAAATTTCCTACTTCAACGGCATCTGAGAAGCTTAAAAGATCATACACCCCTTCAACATTTGTTGAAATGATATATGGATTATCAATGGTTGTGATTTGAGGCTGTGCAACTCCATTTACTGAATACTCAAAAGTGTATGGTGGTATACCGGTAAATGAAACATTTATATTTGCGGCATTTTCTCTATTGGAACAGATAGTATCATTACCAGAAATAAATGCCGTTATTACTGGAAGCAAATAAAGATTTAATGTTATTGTATCGTGGTGATTTGCATATATCGAAATATTTTCGCTTGTATTTTGAGGCAATATTGAATTACTATCACTACTCCAATTACTGAACCCGTACAGCGGGTCTATGATTGGGCTGATATTTATGGTGTCTCCTAAAACATAATTTATAGTTGATGGATACCCCGCCAAAGCATTCCCATCAACAACAATATCGGAGTTTGTTCCAATAGGATTTATTTTAAAGGTGATGTCTTTAGTTTCAACAGG
>PBAG01000024.1 GCA_002715885.1 Flavobacteriales bacterium
ATTGCTTATATATTTGCGCTGTCGTAATAACTTGTTTTAGTTGTGCATTCCTTTCCTAATTCAACGTACAACTTAAAAGCCCTCTTTCATAGAGGGCTTTCTTTTTATATATTAAAACAACCTTTTTTTTTATTTAGGATCTGTTGTTCTTAACTTTATAGCTAACATAAATTCATGTGAACCTGACGAATAATCAGCAAGCTCTGAATTTAAAATATCATAAGAATATCCGATCATGTAACGGTCATTTACGGAATAACCAAATATTGCTCCAATATCTCCTGTTGACCTATAGTTTCCACCAAACCATATTTTTTTATCAAAAATTCCTCGCAAACCAAAATCTAACTGAGCCGGAACTGGAGCAACAGATTTTAACAAAAATGATGGCTCTATTTGCCATTTATTGTTAAGCTTATGGGTATAGGCTCCCATTGCATAAATATGTCTAGAAAGATTTCCTGATTGCTCATTTGATAGTGCATTTGCTAAATTAGCATCTAACAAATTTAGATTGCTGGTTAAAAGTTGAGGGATTGCAAGACCCAAGTACCAGTTATTTGAATAAAAATTGAAGCCAAACGTTGCATCAGGAACAGTCTCAACAATTACATCTCCTTGTGTTAACGGATCGTTAGGGTTTGCTACATTCCATCCATTTTTATCAATTTTAAATTGAGTGAAACCACCAGAAAGTGCAAGAGATAATTTAATCTTTTCATTTAAGGATAAATGATAGGCATATGAAACAGCACCACCTGTTCTGCTTGTTGGTCCAAATTGGTCATTAAAAATGATACCACCTAAACCAACATTCTCTTCTTGTTGACCATACATACTTAAAATAGTTGTGCTTGGAGCATCAGCTATGCCAGTCCATTGATTTCTAATGCTTGTTTTGACTTGATAATAATTTTCCATTCCAGCAAATGCTGGATTTAATACATAATTATTATCCATAAATTGTGTCAACTGAGGTAATTGTTGAGCATATATTGTACCACTGAAAATAAGAGCTAATATTAAAAAAGATATTTTTTTCATATTGATATTTTTTACCTAATAATTGTTATTGGTCCAGTTTGAGGTTCTTCATTGTTGTTTAAATCAATCACATAATAATATGTGCCAACTGGAAGATCTTTGTCTTCATATCTTCCGTCCCAAGCATTATATGCATCTCCACCAACAGTTTCATGAACTATTTCTCCCCATCTATTAAATATTTTAACAATAGCAGCTGGATAATTGTCTATATCTAATATTTGCCAATAATCGTTCATGCCATCATCATTAGGTGTTATTGCATCATAAGGAATTACACCAAGAACAACGTAGATAGAATCTATTCCCAAACAACCAGATGAATCAACAGTTAATGAATACCATGAAGATTGCGTAGGTTGAATAGTTATTTCCATTGACGTACTTTCATCAGACCATAAATAGCCATCAAACATATTCTCAGATTCAAGAGCAATTTGATCTCCGATTTTTATTACCGGGTTATTACCCACTAATGTTGATGCATTTGAAATAACAGAGTTTTCAACTTGCTTGACTCTAACAATTGCATTAACACTGTATGGAGACAAACAATTAGGATCAGTTACCGTTAAAGTATAATTATTTATTTCAGATGTAGGGCTAACTGTAATATCAGCATCTGTTGATCCATCATTCCAGCTGTAAAACAAACCTGGCTTTTCTTGAACATCTAATGTTATTGTTGAACCAAGACAAATTGTTGTATCTAACAAGCTAACGTTTCCAGGTAAAAGAATGTCTGTAACAGCATTAATTGTTGTTGCTGTAGACACTTCACATCCGTTGGCATCAATGACATTTACATAATAAGTTCCAGGCTGTAAATTAGAAATAGATGAATTACTATTTGTATAGCCAGAAGGTCCAGTCCATGAATAGTCATAGTTTGGAACTCCGCCTAAAACAAAAACCTGAGCAGATCCGTCATTCAAAAGACAGGTTTCGTCAGTTGAATCAGCTGTTACAACAAGAGCATTTGTTGGCCCGCTTATATTTACAGTTTGGCTAGTTACAGAGCATCCATTTGCATCTGTTACAGTTACAGAATAAATATCCGGAGATAATGAGGATGCTGTTTGTGTAGTTTGTCCAGCAGGGTCATCCCATAAATAAAAATATGTAGGAGGTATTCCNGGCTCTGGTGTTCCACCTGATACAATTGCTGTTATTTCACCATCGTCATATCCGTAGCAACTAACATCAGATTCCGAAATTGTTACAGTTAATAGAGTAGGTTCTTCTAATATTATTTCTGCAGTGTCGGTACATCCTTTATCATCAGTGACAATAACCACATAGTTNCCNGCAATAATATTGTAATTATTTGGAGTAGTTACATTATTATTCCACTGATATGTATATGGAGGAGGATTGTTTCCACCGCTTACTTCTGCTTTAATTTTACCTGTGCTTGCACCAAAGCAATCAACACTTTCAACTAAAACAGTTGAGGCAATNAATTCTTCTGGCTGGGATAACGTNTAAGTAACAGTATCGAAACAGCCCTGCGCATCATTAACNATACANGTNTATGTAGTCANATTCANATCATTATTCACACACAAGCCTATTGCNGTAACTGTAGTTTGCAACAGTGTATCATTCCANTGATAATTATATTCTATNGTTCCATTTGGATTTATATTTGGTACACCNCCAGAAACATCTAAAGCNATTTGNCCATCACAAAAGTCAAAACAACTAACATCAATNGTGTTANCTTGGTCTACTGTNGCCATTAGCTTATTNGTATCGTTGATTTCAAATTGATCATAATTCAAACATCCATTTTCATCAGTAACCGTAATTCCATAAACTCCCACTCCGATATTATTTAAAGAATATGTGGTGTCTCCAGTGTCCCATAAGTAGTGATATGTTAAAGGACTTCCAACACCTCCNGTTACCACATCAGTTAATGATCCNTTATTCCAACCNTCACATGTTACGTGAGTTGCNACAAAAGAATGAATNATTGTATCAGGTTCNTTATAGGATAAGGTTTCCAAATATATACATCCATATCCGTCTTGTACTATAAATTCATAAGTGCCTGCACTTAATCCTGTTATATTATTTGAAAAGTTAGATATAAGAGTATCTCCATTAGAAATTGTAGTTTTTAAATATGGTGCAACTCCTCCATTGATTGTAAAATCGGCAGTACCAGAATTGTCTCCATGACACTGAATCTGATAGTTGTTCCAATGCGAAGTAGCAATACTAACATTTAAAACAGGTGGCTCGTCAATTATAACGACATCCTGAGCAACACAATTATTATCATCAAAAACTTCTACAGTATATGTACCAGCACTATACCCATTAAAGTATGCAGTATTGGAATATAAGTTACCTCCATTTACTGAAAATAAATAAGATCCAGTTCCTCCGTATGCCATAATGTTGTCAATTGATCCGTTGTTAAGACCAAAACACTGAACATGTGAAAAAAGAGTTGTATCAATATATAATGAATCAGGCTGCGTTAAAGTTAAGTTCTGACTAATATTGCAACCTTTGAAATCCTTTACAGTTATAGTGTATGAGTCAGGAGCAACACTTGTAAATATTGGTGTCATTTGGGAGCTTGAGGTGATTCCGTTAGAAATAAAATATTCAATATTTAATCCACCAGATGCATATACTGAAATTGTCCCATTATTAGCAGAATAGCAAGTAATCTCATCGACCAATATAGAATCGATAGATATAGTATAATTAGGCTCATAGATTTCAACTGAATCTAACTTAATACACATATTATCATCAGTTATTGTTAAATAATGAAATCCTGCGCTCAAGTTATATGCAGATGAAGAGTCGCTTCCATTACTCCAAGAATATGTGTAATTGTTCGTTCCCCCAACTACACTTGCCATTGCCCATCCATCTGTTAGTCCTTGACATGAAACAGAATCCTTCATGAAAGAAGCAATAATTTCATTAGGTTGATCAACCATTACCATAGAATCAACAGTACATCCATTTAGATCTGTAACATTTACCGTATGCAGGCCAGCAGGTGCATTAGTATTGGCATTAACTCCACCAAAGCTCCAATTAAAATTATATGTTGGTGTCCCTCCAGCTACAGTTAGGTAAACAAAGCCATCGGCTTGACCAAAACAAAGAGTGCTGTCAGAAGATATTGAAGTGATTTCTAGAACATCGGGCTCTGTAATTACGGCATTAGAAACTGCAACGCATCCAGAGCTATCAGTAACAGTAACAGAATATGAGCCAGGTGATAAACCTATTGCAGTTGATCCATTTTGACTATTTGCATCATCCCATACATATGTGTATGGAGCTCTTCCTCCAGTGTGAATTACAGTTAATTCACCATCATTTGCGCCATTACAACTAACATTTTCTACATTTATATTTGAAACTTCTAATAAAGCAGGCTCTTCTACAAATATGGAATCTGTATCTAGGCAACCTAGAGAGTCTACAACTGTGACAAAATAAAAACCTCCATCTAAATTAGAAAATATATTACCTGAAGTGAAGTAAGTATTTCCACCGTCATTACTAAATAAATACGGAGCTGAACCACCGATTGCGGAAGGAGTTATTACACCATCATCGTCCCCAAAGCATGTAACATTTTCTATTGTTGTTAATAGGTCGGGATTTTCTCCAGCTAAAATTTCTGCTGTNTCAGAAGGAGAAACGCAACCATTTGCATCNGTAACAACTACAGAATATAAACCTGGTAACAAANAGTTNACNGTTGAGTTNGTTGANCCATTACTCCATANATATGAGTAGCCAGGTGTTGCNCCTGATGCAATGACTTCAATTTCACCAGANGCAAGGGTTTGAGAACCAGAGCAATTTGAATTATTTAAAACATTAGTCTGAATTTGTAATTGAGTAGGCTCTGTAATAGTTACAACTTCAGATGAGGTACACCCATTGTCATCAGTGATAGACAAATTGTAATTTCCAGCACTTAAATTTGTNGCNTATGGCCCATTNCTTCCATTGGACCAAGAATAACTATATGGAGCAGTACCGCCAAGTGGGTTTGGCCCTCCACTGGTNCCAGCTACTGCAGCAGACCCATCATTTCCTCCAAAGCAACTAACTGAAGAATCCAAAATTGTGTATGCTGTTAACTCTGTAGGTTCAAATATTACGACATTCACACTGTCTGTACAACCGTTGGCATCGCTAGTGTAAATTACATAGTTACCGGCAAATAANCCAGTATATACTCCTGTATTTTGTGGTACTGGGAAATAAAATGGTATNTAATATTGATGAGTATTAGGCCCCGTTCCTCCACTTGCAATAACCTCAACACCATTCGATGGATCTCCATAACAAGGAACAAATAACTGTGAATTTGTGTAGTTAATTTCTAAATCGACAATTGCACTTGCAGGAGTAGTTATTGATGAATCAACAACGCATCCATTTGCATCTGTTATTGTAACAGAATATGTAGTTGAGCTACTTAGATTGTTTATTGTTTGAGTAATTTCACCTGTACTCCATGAGTATGTATATGGTGCGGTTCCATTAGGTATCGCAGTNAAAGATGCATTGAGAGCATTNTTNCATGCAGCGACAGTGTCAAAGGTCGCNGTTAAATCAGCTTCATCGACAAACACAGTTTCTGAAAAATTACANCCATTTATATCAGTAACAACAACTGAATATAAACCNCTAACTAAGGAATCAGCGATTGCTGTTGTTTGTCCATCAGACCATAGATAACTAAAAGGTGCAGTACCTGTGTTTGGGTCAACTAAAACACTTGCACTTCCCAGACCAGAACCACAGTATTCCGGAAAAGAGTCTAATGAATAAGCCCAATCTAGAGGCTCAGAAATTGAAATTGTATCAAAAGCCACACAGTTATTAGCATCAGTAACTGTTATAAAATAACTTCCGTAATTTATACCTCCGCACAAGTTATTAAATGAAGGATTTTGAAATTGAGTTGTTCCACTTAAATCATAAACTAAAGAACTTAATAAACTTGTTTCATTGGAAACATTTATTGTTAAAGAACCATCACACAGATTATGACAGCTTACNCCTTGAGTTTCTATTGCGGTAGCCGTNAAAAGAATTGGCTCAGTTACATTTAAGGTAACTTGACTAGTTAGACATCCNGCTCCATCTTGGACCTGTAGAGAGTAAGATCCAGCCGTAATTGGAAATCCATTTGAAGAGCTNAATGTNGAATTACTTGAAAAAGTGTTTCCACCATCAATTGAAAACTGAAAATTGGGAGTTCCTCCCAAAACATTTGAGAATGTAATTTCCCCATCGCTTGATCCATTACAACTTACACCAAAACCATTGTATAGATTAGTAGAAGTTACATCAGCGTTGAATGTTATTGGACTTGGTTCTGAAATAAAAACAGAATCGGAAGCGGTGCAACCATTAGCATCAGTTACGGTTATTTCATGAAGCTGATTTCCACACAAATTGTTAAAAATTGACGAATTTTGAGGACTGCTTCCGTTAAGTGAATAAACATATCCTGGAGTTCCNGTTAGACCAGGAGAAATAATAAATTGTAAGCTTGCATCACAAACAGAATTACAAGAAACGACCGAATTAATTGTAACACTTCCATCTAAATCTGTAGGATCATTCAATATGAAAGTTTCATCATTAGTACATAAGTTTGCATCTCTGTAGTAAATGGTGTATGTTCCCGAACTCAAATTTGAAAAGACAGGGTTTGTAGTCCAACTTGAATTGTCAAGTGAGTATTCATATGGAGCTGTACCAGATGTAACTGTAGCTGTTATTTCACCATCGCTAGCACCATAACAAGAAATTTCTTGTCCATTATAGTTTGAAGTTATACTTCCGTTAACAGAAAGAATATTGGGTTCTGTAACAGTAAAAGCAGATGGAGATGAAGGTGATGTAGAGCATCCGTTTGCATCTGTTATTGTGAAAGAATAGGTGCCGGCACATAAATTATCAAACAATGTATCTGNCCCAGAAATAGGTGTACCGTCAACTATGTAAGGAAGAGTTCCTCCAGTGATTGATATTAATTCAGAAGCGTCACAAAACCCAAAACACTGATTTGTAGTTTGAGTTGTAACGGTATTTGCAAGCTCTTGTGGCTCCAAAATAGTGATTGTATCAAAATCATAAACTGATGGATCATTTAAAACACTATTGATAAAATTAGAATTGCCAAAAAACTGAGCAAATGGGTTGTAGGTTGTGTTAAAAGCAACTGAATCGACAACAAGCATATAATATGTTGATTGGTCTAATCCATTAGCTGTTACCACTGTTCCACTTGTCTGTGAACTTGAAAAGTAAGAGAAAGTCGCAAAAGCACCAACCTTAAAAGCCTTCAATTGATAAGTAACAAAAGAAGGTGTTCCTCCTAAAACTGTGTTAGTATCATTGTCAACATATACATCAATATCTGCTAAATCACCAAAACATGAAATAGGATTTGAAACAACAACTGAATCTATGGTAACTTGCGCTTTTATACTTGTAGAAAACAACAAAAAAAACACTGCAGAAATAAGCAATAATAATTTTTTCATCATAATGTAAAAATTAAATGTTTGTTTTAAAAAGCTGCAAGATACAAAAAAACAGCTTATTAAGCTAAATCACATGATTACAAATAAGAATTTGACAATTAGTATTGATTACTGAAGTTTCAAAAAAAAACTTGAATCAAAATTTAGCAGTGAGAATTGAATGCTTGTTCAAGATTTTCTGCAATCATTTGAGCAGGCCTTCCTTCAATATGATGTCGCTCAATAAAATGTACCAAATTGCCATTTTTAAAAAGTGCAATGGAAGGAGAGGACGGAGGGTATGGCTGCATATACTCTCTTGCTTTTGCAGTTGCTCCAATATCTTGACCAGCAAAAACAGTGGCAAAAACATTTGGCTTTTTCGAGCAATTAGTAGACATTTTTACCGCTGGTCGTGCATTTCCTGCTGCGCATCCACATACAGAATTAACCATTACAAGCACGGTTCCGTCATTTTTATCTAATATGTTAGCTACTTCCTCAGGTGTCTTCATTTCAATAAAACCAACAGAAGTTAAATCTTCTCTCATTGGTTTACATATTTCTTCAGGATACATAGTTTTTTTTATGCAAATTTAGCTTTATTTTCTTTTAGTATCGAAAAATTTTTGAAGCATTTCTTTTGACTCATTTTCCAAAAGGCCGTATTCAATAATGGTTTTAGGATGCAAGATATTTTGTGAATGTATTGAAAAACCATTTTTTAAATCTTTAGCTGCAACAACTATTCTACCAATTCTAGCTAAAAATGAAGCTCCAGCGCACATACAGCATGGCTCTAGTGTTACATAAAGGGTACATTCATTTAAAAATTTACCACCTAGAAATCCACTTGCGGCAGTGAAAGCTTGCATTTCTGCATGTGCTGTTACATCATTAAGATGTTCGACATAATTGTAGCCCCTTGCTATAATTTGATTATTACAAGTTATAATGGCTCCAACCGGCACCTCTTCTAGATCAAAAGCTTTTTGCGCTTCCTCTAAAGCTTTTTGCATAAAGAATAAATCTGTTTTTTCACTTATATGCACTCTACAAAATAAAGCATATTAAACGTCATTTTTGTAATTTTGCGAAAATTAATCTTTGTAATGATAAGATCTCATCACCTTGGAGAGTTAAATATTTCTCACCTTAATCAAAAAGTAACTTTGGCGGGCTGGGTACATAAAACCCGAGACCTTGGAGGAATGACTTTCATTGATCTTAGGGACAGATATGGCATCACTCANCTTGCATTTAATATTGAAAATAATGAGGAGTTATGTGTCAAAGCTAGGTCGNTTGGAAGAGAATATGTTATCCAAATAATTGGTACTGTAATTGAAAGAAGTTCTAAAAATTTAAATCTCTCTACTGGTGAAATAGAGATTGATGTTGCTGAATTAAAAATCTTAAATCCATCCAAAGTGCCACCATTTACAATTGAGAGTGAAACTGATGGTGGTGAGGAGCTTCGCATGAAGTATAGATATTTAGATATAAGAAGAGTCCCAATAAAGGAAAATCTTTTACTCAGAAACAAAGTTTCAATAGAAACCAGAAAATATTTGAACAGTAAAGATTTTGTTGAAGTCGAAACCCCTTATCTTATAAAATCGACTCCAGAGGGAGCGCGTGATTTTATTGTTCCTTCAAGAATGAATGAGGGGCAATTCTATGCTCTTCCTCAATCCCCACAAACTTTTAAGCAGTTGCTGATGGTTGGAGGGATTGACAAATATTATCAAATAGTGAAATGTTTTAGAGACGAGGATTTAAGAGCTGACAGGCAACCCGAATTTACCCAAATTGATTGTGAAATGTCATTTGTTACACAAGATGATATTTTAGAAACATTTGAGAATTTAACAAAACATCTCATAAAAGAAATAAAGGGAATTGAGGTAAAAGATTTTCCCAGAATTACACATGAGAAAGCTATCAGCCTTTATGGAACAGATAAACCAGATATAAGATTTAATATGACCTTTGTTGACCTTACAAATATTTCAAAGGGTATGGACTTTAATGTTTTTGATAATTCAGAAATAATTATTGGAATTAAAGTCGAAAAATGTGCAGATTTCTCAAGAAAAAAGCTAGATGCATTAATTGATTTTGTAAAGACACCCCAAGTTGGTGCCACAGGCTTAGTGTATTGCAAATTCAATAATGATGGAACTACAAAGTCAAGTGTCGACAAATTCTTTGATGAAAATAGTAAAATCAGATGGAAAGAAAAATCTGAGTGTCAAGATGGCGATTTGCTTTTAATTATGTCTGGAGAAAAAAATAAAACACAAAAAGCGTTGGGAATTTTAAGGCTAAAATTAGCTGAGGATTTAGGTCTTAGAAAATCAAACCAATTTTCACCATTATGGGTTGTAGATTTTCCTCTTTTAGAGTGGGATGAGGATTCAAAAAGATTTCACGCCATGCATCATCCCTTTACTGCTCCTAAAGAAGAAGATTTTCATAAAATTGAATCGGAACCTGAAGCGGTTAGAGCTAATGCATATGATCTGGTTTTAAATGGAAATGAAATTGGCGGAGGTTCAATTAGGATACACGACAAAGAGCTTCAAAAAACCATGCTTCATCATTTAGGCTTTTCTGAAGCTGAAGCGAAAGAACAATTTGGTTTTCTAATGGATGCATTCGAATATGGTGCCCCACCACATGGAGGAATAGCTTTTGGCTTTGATAGACTGTGCGCAATTTTAGGTGGAGAAGAGTCAATAAGAGATTTTATTGCTTTCCCTAAAAATAACTCAGGTAGAGATGTAATGATAGATTCACCCTCAAAAATTGATAGTTCTCAATTAGATGAACTTAATATCAAAACAAAATAATGCCGGATAAAAATAAATATGGTATTTGGATCAAAATAGTTTCAATAGCTATACCAGCAGCTGTGGCACTTCTTTTGTTTCTAAAGTGGAGTGGTGATAAATTAGTATTTGATTTAAGATCACCTAATTTTGACCCAATAGTATTAATTGAAAATTTACCTGTCGCGCAACCTCTTTATTTCTTACCTCCAATATATGCAGTAATTAATGCAGTAACAGCTGTACTTTTAATTATAGCTTTAATTGCTATAAAGGGCAAAAAAATTGAAATTCATCAGCGTTTAATGCAGACATGTATCGCTCTTTCTTTAGTTTTTCTAGTTATGTATATAGCATATCACATTACAACTGACCCAACTCCTTTTGGGGGACAAGGCGGGGTTAAAGTGCTTTACTTTTTTATACTTATTTCGCACATCATACTTTCAATCGCATTAATCCCACTAGTGCTCGTAAGTTATGTTAGGGCGTTTCAAAAGGAATTCCCATCGCATAAAAAAATATCAAAAATTACTTTTCCAATTTGGCTATATGTTGCCTCCACTGGAGTAATAGTATATTTAATGATAGCGCCATATTATATATATTAATGGAAAATATTCAAAGAAAAAACGTTTCCATAATACTTTGGTTATTTACCGGTTGTACTTTAATTTTTACAATGGTAATTGTCGGAGGAATAACTAGACTTACAGGATCGGGCCTTTCAATGGTCGACTGGAAACTATTTATGGGAGCTATTCCCCCACTAAATTATCAAGAATGGATGGAGGCTTTTGATCAATACAAGCAATACCCAGAATACAAAGAGCGTAATTTTATGTTTACGCTGGCAGATTTTAAAAAAATCTTTTTTTGGGAATATATACACAGAATGCTTGGAAGATTTATAGGTCTAGTTTTCATTATACCATATATATATTTTATTGTTAGAAAAAGATTTTCAAAAAAACTTTTTATTCAATGTACAATACTCCTTTTTATGGGTTCTCTACAAGGTTTTTTTGGCTGGTGGATGGTAAAAAGCGGACTAGTTGATAGACCAGATGTAAGTCACATAAGACTTGCAACGCACTTAATAACTGCATTCTTAACTTTTTCATACACATTTTGGATTTTATTATCCTTATTATTTCCTGAAAAAGAGCACTACAATAAATTACTTTACAATTCGTCCATATTTTTATTTTTTATTGTGGTCCTACAAATTATATACGGTGCCTTTGTCGCTGGACTTGACGCTGGTAAAATTTACAATACCTGGCCAAAAATGCATGAGCAATGGATTGCAGAGTCAGTATATGCAATGACACCTGTATGGAGTAATTTTGTTAATGGACTAGCTGGAGTACAATTTATTCACAGATGGCTCGCATATATTGTTTTAGCGATAGTGATTTTTATGTTCTTTAAGTCAAGAAATTTTAATTTATCTAAAATTGAAGTTAATGCTATCAATATAGTGTCGATTGTTGTTTTTCTTCAAGTTGTGTTGGGGGTAATAACTTTAATTTATGGTGTTCCAATATGGCTAGGAGTAATACATCAACTTGGTGCCTTTTTACTACTTGCCTCTACTGTTTTTTGTTTGTTTATTTTCAAAAAGACTACATAAAAATCCACTTGTCTATCACGTAAACTAATTGCATCAAAGGAAGATAAATTAGAGAGCTCATCATTAATTTTTTAGCACTCATGTTATCTAGTTTTATGAGTAAGTTATAGCAATTAGAAACAAACCATAAACCTAATGATAAAATTATTATAAAACCAAAAATAGAAAGAGATAGTATTTTTAAATCGATAAAAAAAGGTAAGATTGAAACTAAAGTCATAAAAATTGCACAGATGAATGAAATATAAGCGGGATATGCTCCTTTTTTTCCTCCATACATCATTTTAAAACCAGCCTTTTTATATTCGTCATCCCTTATCCATGCAATAGAAATAAAATGTGGAAATTGCCATAAAAATTGAATTGCAAATAAAATTCCCACTGCCAAACCAAATTGATTTGTTGCTGCTACCCATCCTAACATCACAGGAATAGCTCCAGGAATAGCTCCAACAAAAATAGAAACAGTGGACATTCTTTTAAGAGGAGTATAGGAAAGAACGTAAATCATTAAAGAAAGAAGGCCAAAAGCTGAAGACTTTGAAAGGTAGCCATAAAAACTTCCGTGAGGCTTAATTAAACTCAATAAATATAATCCAATGACGCCAATTAAAAATGAAAATAAAACTGCANTTTTTGAATTTAATTGCTTTTTTGGTAGTGGTCTATCTTCTGTCCTTCTCATTAAACCATCATAATCTTTTTCTAAAATTTGATTAAAACCATTAGCAGAACCTGTAACTAGAAATCCTCCTGCAATTAGAAGTAAAAATTCATTAATTTGAAAGTTAGTGACGCCAATCAAATAACCTGCACTGGCAGATATTACTACTGTCAGTGACAGTCGTAGCTTAAGTAGTTGACTGTAATATTTTATTAAAGAAATCAAAGGATTAATTTAAGCCTTTTGTTTTTTATTCTGAAAATAGAACAACAAACAAAACAAAAAAACTGCCAAATATGGCATGGCCATTAAAAAAAGAATTCCATCATTAAGCCCAGAACCAATAGTATCCCCAGACTCAAGATTAGATTCAACAACAGATTTACACATTGCACATTGCGCAAAACACTTGACATTCACAAAAACAAATAGAAGAGATGTTAAAATTAATCTTTTTGCCATTTTCTTTTAGTTTTTTTTGGTCTCTTGTACTCAGCCATTAGTACTTTTATGTCATTTACTAAATCCTTCATATGAGAATCTCTTGTTCCGTCATAAACACCCAAAACATTTCCTTGCTTATCAATTCCTGATCTTACTCTACCCTCTTTATCAATTAGAACAAAATATTCGGAATGTAAAAACCCTCCAGGTGCTAAAGAATCAGGACTTACATTTACAAAATAAGATTTAGCAATATTATAAATTTCGTCAATATCTCCAGTAACAAAGTCCCAGTTGCTTAAGTCTATACTCACATTATTTTGCTTCATTTCCTCTACATATTCAAGAAATCTTTCAGGGCTATCATTATAAGGGTCAACAGTATGTGAGAGAAATCTTACATTTGGGAAAATACTTAACTTTTGTTGTAAATAAGCCATATTTTTTGTCATAACTGGACATATAGTTGGGCATGTTGTAAAAAAGAAATCAGCAACATAAATATTTCCCATCATACTATCTTGATTGACAATATTATTATCTTGGTTTACAAAAGAAAAATCTGGAATTCTATGGTCATTACCTTCAATATCTTTTTCCCCAATAATTTCAAGCTTTATAAAATTATTATACCCTTTTGTGATGTATGAATAAATAATTGGAGGAACTACTAATAAAAGAAGTAGTATGATAATTGTAGTAACCGTTTTTGCACTAATATTCATTTTTACATCATTATGTAAGCATAAGTTGCTTCAGTTATAATTATAAATAACAAATAGGGAACCAATATAAATGCAGGTACGAGTATTGTCCATTTTAAGCTTTTAGTCTCATCTCCAAGATGCATAAAAACCATTACAATATAACCAGCCTTTACTAAAGTAAGCACAATGAAAATATGAGTTAGCCACTCAAGACCTAAAAACTTGGCTTCAGTTAAGAAAGCAGGTAAATAACCATCAACCTTCAAAATACCAAGTAAAACTTCAAATGCAGTTACTCCTAAAAGAATCCAGAATACTTTCCAAATCCACCAATTACCACTATGTTGATTATCTGACATATTTATTTATTTAGACAAGATAAAAGAATGTAAATACAAAAACCCAAACTAAATCTACAAAATGCCAATAAAGACCAATTTTCTCAACCATTTCATAATGGCCCCTTTTCTCGTAAGTTCCAATAATAGTATTTATTAGCAAAATTATTAATAATATCACACCGCTAAAAACATGAAAACCATGAAATCCAGTAATAAAGAAAAAATAATCAGCAAACAAAACATGACCGTATTCATTACTTTTCAAGTTAGCTCCAAGCAAGACCTTTTTTGCGTTTTTTTCTAAATAATCTATAGATGCACTATGATCTAAAAACGTCTTATTACTCAAACGGACTCGAAGATTTTCTTCTTCTGCAAATCGATCTATAAACTCAGTGAGATCAAAATACTTGTATCCGTCATAAGAGCTCACACCCATTAATTCATATACAGAATAAATTTCTTTCTCCTCTACAATATGGACAACTTCGGAAGTTTTTAACTCCACTGCACCCTTATCACCGTGGATGAAATGACCCCACTCCCATGCTTGAGAGGATAAAAACAAAATACCACCAACAATGGTTAATGAAAGCCAAAGTATAACCTTATTTTTTTGCATTTTATGCCCATAATTAACAGCAAGAACCATTGTTACAGAGCTCATAATCAAAATAAAAGTCATTAATGCCACGAAAAGTAGAGGATGGTTTCCACTTAAAAAAGGAAAGTGGGTGAATACATCTTCAGGAACCGGCCATATTTCCTTGTATTTAAAACGGCAATAGCCGTAACCGGCAAGAAATGCAGAGAAGGTAAGTGTATCAGTGATCAAGAAGAACCACATCATCAGTTTACCGTAACTTGCTTTATATGGCACATCTCCCCCCTTCCAAGCTGGAGCGTTCATGTCATTTTGTATTAAAGAATCGTGCATTTGTTGTTTTGTTGTTTGTTGAGACTAAAAGTATTTTAATAAGCAAAATAAGAAGATCCATAATAAAGCTAAAAAATGCCAATAAAATGAAGTTAATTCTATTGCAAGACAATTATCAATTGTGTAAAAATTAGACTTGGATTTAACTGTGATAAATACCAAAGCAATTATACCACCAAGCATATGTACAAGGTGAGCAAGAGTTAGAACATAAAGAAACGATCCAGAAGGGTTACTTCCTTCCCCTGTCAAATATACACCTTGAGTTATTAATTGTTGCCATCCTTTAAACTGAGAAAAGAAAAAAAGTAATCCTAACAGCAAAACTCCCAAAAGTAAAGGATAGATAGATTTATTTTTTTTAAGCGTAGGTTTTACAAAAAATAAAATTACACTACTAATAAAAATAATTGCTGAACTAATCATAAATGAGTCAGGAAGTGCAAATTCAAGCCAATTTCCTTCTGGTTTTCTAACAATGTAGGCAGATGTAAGACCACCAAAAAACATTACGATTGAGCCCATACCAATCCACAGTAATTGTTTTTTTGCATTATTTATTATTTGTATTGCCATGATTAATGATCTTGTTCTCCTTCTTTTAATGGTACTGTCTGGGGAACATAATCTTCTTCAGCCCCAGGCTTAGAATAGTCATAAGCCCACCTATGTACTGTTGGCAATTCTCCAGGCCAATTACCATGTATTCTTTCAACAGGTGTAGTCCATTCTAATGTATTTGCTTTCCATGGGTTTTTTGATGCTTTAGTACCCTTGAAAATACTGTAGACAAAATTAAATATGAAAATTGCTTGTACAACTGCACCTGCTAAAGCAAAGAATGTAATTATTTCATTTATGTCACTTAAACCATCAAACATTGGAAATGAACTNTTAGTATAGTATCTTCTTGGTAATCCAGCTAATCCTAAGAAATGCATTGGGAAAAACACACCATATGCACATATGAACGTTGTCCAAAAGTGAACGTATCCTAATGTTTTATTCATCATTTTACCATACATCTTTGGAAACCAATGATAAACCCCTGCATACATTCCATAAATTGCAGAAAGACCCATTACAATATGAAAATGTCCAACTACAAAATATGTGTCATGAACATTTATATCTAATGCGCTATCTCCCAAAATTAGTCCAGTTAATCCACCGGTAATGAATGCTGATACCGTTCCAATTGCAAACAGCATGGCGGGAGTAAATCTTATATTTCCCCTCCACAATGTGGCTAACCAATTAAAGACCTTAACAGCTGAAGGGATTGCAATCAATAATGTTGTAAAGGTAAATACTGAACCTAAAAATGGATTCATTCCTGTCATAAACATGTGGTGCCCCCATACAATAAAGGATAAAAAAGCAATTAATAGAATTGCTCCTACCATGGCCTTATAACCAAATATTGGCTTTCGAGAATTCACAGCAATTACTTCAGATACAATACCAAGGGCAGGAAGTAAAATTATATATACTTCTGGATGCCCAAGAAACCAGAACAGGTGTTGGAACAAAATAGGGCTTCCTCCTGCAAAATGCATTGCTTCTCCATTAATTATAATATCTGATAAATAAAAACTTGTACCAAAAGATCGATCAAATAATAACAATAGCCCACATGATAAAAGTACTGGGAAAGATAAAACCCCAAGTATTGCCGTTACAAAAAGAGCCCAAGTTGTTAAAGGCATTCTTTGCATAGACATACCTTTAGTTCTTAAATTTAAAATTGTTACTATATAGTTAAGTCCTCCAAGCAAAGAACCAACAACAAATAAAGTTATACTTAATAACCATAAGGTCATACCAGCCCCAGAACCAGGAATTGCCTCTGGTAGTGCACTTAAAGGAGGGTAAATTGTCCACCCACTCGAAGCTGGTCCTCCTTCTACATATATAGAAGACATTAAAATAACAGTAGCTATGAAAAAAAACCAGTAGGATAACATATTCATAAAACCTGATGCCATATCTCTTGCTCCAATTTGAAGAGGTATTAAAAAGTTTGCAAAAGTACCTGAAAGACCAGCTGTAAGGACCCAGAAAACTAAAATAGTTCCGTGCATGGTTACTAGTGCCAAATATTTGTCCGGATTTAGAGCGCCATCAGCGCTAAGCCAACTNCCTGGAAGCAAATTATATAAAACTGAAGCTTCTCCCGGATTTGCAAGCTGAACTCTAAAAATAGCTGACATTAACATTCCAATCAACGCCATGATCATTCCAGTTATCAAAAACTGTTTAGCAATCATCTTNTGATCGGTTGAAAATATGTATTTAGTTATAAACGTTTCTTTGTGATGATGATCTGACATTTAAACTTTATTTTAAAGTTAGTGTATTTTGAAGTGTTTTTTGAGACTGCATCCAACTTGCGTATTCGGCCTCACTTTCAACAATAAATTTCATTTGCATATTAAAATGAGCAGATCCACATATTTTGTTGCATAGCATAATNTATTCAAAGTCTTCTCCTTCTTGTGCTTTCATCTCAGCAGTTGTTTTTGTGGGAGTAAAAGCAAACTGAGTGGACAANCCTGGAACACAATTCATTTGAACTCTGAAATGAGGTAAAAAAGCAGAATGGATCACATCTCTTGATCTAAACTTTAANAATACTGGTTTATTAACAGGAAGNTGAACNTCCTTGACAACTATATCATCAGCAGATTTTTCNTCATTTACATCAACNCCNAAAGTGTTTCTTCCCTCNACAAGNTTGAAATCTGAGTCTCCAAGCATATTNTCTGCGCCAGAGTATCTTGCTGTCCAATCAAACTGTTTCGAATAAACTTCTATTACAGTTGCATCAGAAATGTCTGGATTCATTGCTCTGTCCCAAGTCCTCAAACCATAAATTATTAAAGAGGTCAATACAATTGTTGGAATTACAGTCCATGCCACTTCTAACTTATTGTTGTGAGCGAAAAAATAAGCCTTATTTCCTTTTTTNCCNCTGTACTTGTATGCAAAATAAAAGAGCATTGGGGTTAAGGCAAAAAACACAACTAAGATTAAAGTCATGGAAACCTTCATTAAGCCATCAATTTCCGCGCCATGCAAGGAGCTTGCAGGAGGTAGTAAAAGATGGTCCCAACTTATCATTTGCCATATTACAAATGCTAAAAATCCAAATCCAATAATTAAAAAAAGAATTCCATTTTGATTGTTATCAGAATCTGTTACTGCATTAGTATCTTTATTGGTAATTTCTGATAGAAGCTCATTAACTCTAACAAGCTGAACCATTGCGGCAATTGTTAATAAAACTACAATNGCTATTAATACGTTTGTCATGTGTTTGTTTTAACTAGTGCAAAGTTAATTATAAACTATTTTATTATAACAGAATATCTACAGTTTTTTTGATTTTTTTTTTAATTAATTTTTGTTTATAAAATTAAAGGTTGTCNTCTGCACACCATTCAGCGAAAGAATTAGCAGTTTCTGATAAAATTACCTTNTGTAATTTGACATTTTCGGGAAGTTTTTTCTTTATAGTTTTTACGAAATCCAAGACTAGATTTTCAGATGTTGGCTGATAAGGCAAGTGAAATACTTTTTCAAATGCGGTCAAATCGATATTGGCATGAGGNCTNTTGCCATTTAAAACAAGAGAATGGTCGTATTTGTCCACTATTTCAGGCTTAACTATTTTTTTTANTANACTAAANTCNAGAACCATACCATTTTTGACACTACTTTCATCTTCAAGNATGTTGCCAATTACNGTTACCCACAATCTATATGAATGTCCNTGAATATTTTTNCATAAACCATCATAGCCATAAAGAGCATGAGCCATTTCAAACTTGAACTGTTTGGTAATTCTAATTTTTTTCAAAAGTTTTTATATTTTAAGATTAACCTTCTTGTGACGATAAAAGCGCCGTTTATTACTCTCCCCTTTTCGAAGCTCTTTTTTCTTAAAATCAGGCATGTTTAAAATTTCAGCACACTCATTCGAACAACACCCAGAATATCTTTTTTTGCACTTAGAACATTGTAGAAATAACAAATTACAATTCACATTTTTACAATTGGTATGCTTGTCAAAAGCACAGCTGCATTGGTGACAAGTGCTNATAATGTCATCTGAGATTCTCTCGGAAAGTCTTTCGTCAAAAACAAAATTCTTTCCAATAAATTTATTTTCNATTTTCTTATTTTGTTTTACCTGNCTTACATAATCAATAACCCCGCCATGTAACTGGCTAACATTTTTAAAGCCNGAATTTTTNAAATATGCCGANGCTTTTTCACACCTNATACCGCCGGTGCAGTATAATAAAATAGANTCNGACTCTTTNCCNNTTAACATTTCTTTAACAAGTGGAAGCTCNTCTTTAAATGTNTCTGTTTGAGGACANATAGCGCCCNTAAATCTACCAATCTCNCTCTCATAGTGATTTCGCATATCAATAACTGTAGCGCCATTATCAATCTCTTTATTCCATTCNTTGGCATCNAAATGTCTGCCAACATTTGTAACATCATAATCTTCTTCATTTAACCCATCAGCTACAATTTTTTTTCTCACCTTGATAGCCAATTTAAAAAACGATTTTCCATCGTCCTCNATTGCAATTTTTAAAGGGACGTTTTTAAGCTCTTTAATTGTATTTAAATTATCTTNAAAAGANNNNAAATTATGTTCNGGAACACTNATTTGTGCATTAATCCCCTCTTTTGCAATATATATTCTTCCAAAAATCCCTAACAAATTCCATCTNANATATAAGTTATCACGAAAGGAAATTGGGTTATTNATAATTACATATTTATAAAAAGATATTGTCTTCCTTTTAAAAGTTTCACTTTTTAAAAGGGTCATAGCATCTGACTTTGAGAGCTTGTTGTAAAGATTCTTTTTTCCTCCGTTTGGATCCATTTCAAGTTTAAAAATTATTGCAATAATACAAAACCCTACATTCTCAAAGAAACATAACACATACAATCCATTTAGCCTTTAGTATTATATTTGTAAAAAAAAGATTTTGACTGATAAAATATTGGTTATCGGATCCTCTGGGCAAATTGGTTCGGAATTAGTTGTAAGGTTAAGAGAAGTATACGGTGACAGTAGTGTAATAGCTTCTGACATTATAAAATCCTCAGAAGAAATAATGCAATCTGGTCCTTTTGAATATTTGGATGTAACAGATGCAAAAAAAACACTTGAAGTTGTAAAAAAACATGAAATTTCACAAGTTTATCTTCTTGCAGCAATGCTCTCGGCAAATGCAGAAAAGAAAATAAATCTTGCTTGGGATTTAAATATGTCATCATTATTCAACATATTAAATCTAGCTAAAGAGAAAATAATTAAAAAAATATTTTGGCCTTCTTCTATTGCAGTATTCGGGCCAAATACACCAAAAAAAAATACTCCACAGTTTGCAATAACGGAGCCTAACACAGTTTATGGAATTAGTAAACTTGCTGGAGAAAGATGGTGTGAGTATTATCATAATAAGTTTAATGTAGATGTCGTTTCATTAAGATATCCTGGTTTAATCGGCTGGAAATCGCAGCCAGGTGGTGGAACAACAGATTACGCGGTAGAAATATTTCATGAAGCAATTCAAAGTAAATTTTATAATTGTTTTTTAAAAAAAAATACTATCCTNCCAATGATGTATATGTCTGATGCAATTGAAGCAACTCTNAAAATCATGCAAAAAGACTCAAATTATATTAAGATTAGATCTTCATACAATGTAGCAGGAACCAGCTTTTGNCCTGAAGAAATTTACAATGAAATAAGAAAAAGTATTTCAAATTTTTCTATAACTTACACCCCTGATTTTAGACAGGAAATAGCAGATTCATGGCCTGATAGTTTAGATGATTCACTTGCCAAAAAGCACTGGGGATGGGANTCAAANTATAATCTGAAAAAAATATCAGAGGANATGATNAAAAACTTAAAAAAATAANACTTAATGCNTCAAGCAATAAAAATTTACAATAGCTTAAGCAGAAAAAAAGAGNTTTTAAAGCCCATTACAAAGGACTATATNGGTCTTTATGTTTGCGGNCCAACAGTTTATGGGGATCCTCATCTTGGTCATGCAAGACCTGCAATAACGTTTGATATTGTATACCGATATCTTCAACTTTGTGGTTACAAAGTTAGATACGTTAGAAACATTACTGATGCGGGACACTTGGAAAATGACAGTGACGAAGGTGAGGATAAAATATCTAAAAAAGCAAGACTTGAACAGCTAGAGCCAATGGAAGTAGCTCACTATTATACATTAAGGTATCACCACGCAATGAACTTGCTTAATTGCAAGTCACCTTCAATTGAACCGAGAGCTACAGGGCATATAATTGAACAAATTGAAATGATTAAAAAAATCNTCNANAATGGATATGCATANGTNAAAAACGGATCTGTTTATTTNGATGTTCATAAATATAATTTGAAATATCCATACGGTATTNTNTCAGGTAGAAANTTAGAAGANACNGTTGAAGGNACAAGNAAGCTTGATAAGCAAAGNGAAAAGAAAAGNGCGGTAGATTTTGCAATATGGAAAAAAGCNTCNAAAGANCATATAATGAANTGGGCCTCACCNTGGGGTGAAGGATTTCCGGGGTGGCANATGGAGTGTTCCGCTATGGCTGAAAAATACCTTGGAAAAACATTTGATATACATGGTGGTGGCATGGACTTAATGTTTCCACATCATGAAGCCGAAATTGCTCAAAGCAACGCTTGCAATNACTGTACNCCGGNAAATTACTGGATGCATAATAATATGGTTACAATTGATGGAAAAAAAATGGGGAAATCTTTAGGAAATTTTATTAATCTAGATGAGTTTTTTAATGGAGAACATACAAAATTAGACAAGGCATTTTCTCCAATGACTATTCGTTTTTTTATACTGCAAGCACACTATAGAAGCACATTAGATTTTGGAAATGAGGCTTTAAAGGCAGCAGAAAAAGGACTAAATAAGCTAATGGAAGCCACAAAAATAATGAGTTCATTAACTGCTGCAAAAGAGTCAACTTTTGATGTAAAATCATTTGAAAAAAAATGTTTTGAAGCATTAAATGATGATTTTAATACTCCTATTCTCATAGCTCACTTATTTGAAGCAGTTAAACAAATTAATCTAATAAAAAACAAAAAAGAAAGCTTAAATAAAAATGACTTGGATCTGCTAAAATCTATTTTCACAACTTTTACTGAAGATATTTTAGGCTTAAAAATTGAAGAAGAGGATAATGCAAATGACATGACAAAAGATGTTATGGAAATTATACTAAAGCTTCGAAAACACGCAAAAACTAACCAAGACTTTACTACTGCAGACTTAATCAGAAAAGAATTAGACAGTGCAGGAATTAAAATTAAAGATACAAGAGAAGGAACCCTTTGGGAATTAAACAAATAATATTGCAATGAGGTTTATTTTAATATCTTTTGTCGCTTTCTGTTTGTTTTCATGCGGAACNGAATCAACAAATAAAAACAAAAAAAAACCAGCCCCTATTATTAAGGTTCCAACTTTTAATAGCGACAGTGCTTATTCTTTTGTGGAAAAACAAGTGGCTTTTGGTCCAAGGGTAATAAGTTCTAAGGCATGGGACAAGTGTTCAAAATATCTTGAAAAAAAATTGAAGTCTTATAATGCAAATGTGCAAATACAAACTGCCCCAGTAACTACATACGACGGTAAGAGTCATACATTAAGGAATATTATTGGGAGCTATAACGTTGAAAAAAATAATAGAATTGTATTGTTTGCTCACTGGGANTCAAGACATATTGCAGACCATGACACTGTAAGAACAAACGAACCTATACTTGGNGCTAATGATGGTGGAAGCGGTGTTGGAGTATTGCTTGAAATTGCCCGTCTCATAAATGTTTCAAAGCCTAAAGTCGGTATCGATATAATATTTTTTGATGCGGAAGATTATGGNCAACCTGAAAATTCTAATTTCCCAATTATGAACGATTCTTGGTGTCTAGGTTCACAACATTGGTCAAAAAACCCACACAAAAAAAACTACTTTGCCAAATACGGAATCCTATTGGATATGGTTGGGGGTAAAGANGCGAAGTTTTGGCAGGAAAGCATTTCAACCTATTACGCATCAAATATTGTAGACAAGGTTTGGAACACAGCTCATAACATTGGCTACTCAAACTTTTTTGTTTTTAAGTCAAGCCCGCAAATTATGGATGATCATTATTATGTAAATACAATTGCTGGAATTCCAACAATTGATATAATTGAGTATGATCCGTTTTCAAAAAACAATTTCAATAAACATTGGCATACTCATGCAGATGATATGAGTAATGTGCACCGGGAAACATTAAAGGCAGTTGGCCAGACAGTTTTAGAGGTTATTTATAAAGAATAAGTGAAACTTTCTTTCATTGCTCGTCACAACCAACAATGTAAGTAATTTCAAAATCATCAACCATAAATATCTCGCTTTTTTTATATCCGCTTATTTTTGTTTCCATTGGGAAATATTCCATTTCAGTAACAGATAAATATAAATCAATAATTTCTACTGAATCTTCATTTAAAAATTGTAAACCAAACTCATCAAGTGTTTCTTCATCCATAAATGAATGATACCCCTCACCATAAATCCACCAGCCAGATAAATCTATTCTTTCTTTATTATAATTTTGAAAGCCAGAGTTATCCATTTTACAAGACATAAAAAAAAATATTATTGTAAATAAGTAAAACAATCTCATTTTATTCATTTATAAAAATTCATTTCCTCAATATATTGCCATGCTTTCTCAGGCACTAAAGATGATACGTCTAAGCCCTCACTTATTGACTTTCTAATAAAGCTTGCGGATACATCAATCATTGGAACATTTTTCACAAATATTACATTAGGGTGCTTATATTTTTCAAAATTGCCAATTCTTGGGTAAACATATACTCGATAATTATTTAAAAGTTGCATATAGTTTTTCCATTTTGAAATAGTTGCTATATTATCTTCCCCCATGATAACCGAAAAATTATAATTTGAATATTTTTCACTAATATTAACAAGAGTGTCGATTGTATATGAAGGGGAAGGTAGATTAAATTCAATATCAGAAACATCTAAATCTTTAACGTCCTCCACTTCCCTCTTAATTATTTGTAATCTATGGGTGTGGTGCAACAATGATTTTTTTTGTTTGTGAGGATTGTTTGGAGAAACAACATACCAAACCTTGTCTAAATCTGTATGTTGAACCAAATGGGATCCAATTACTTTATGACCGATATGAAAAGGATTAAAGGATCCAAAAAAAAGACCAATCTTTATCATTTTTTAAGAAATTCTATTACTAACTTTTTAACCTCCTGACATGCTAAAGCAAAATCATCATTTATAACTACACAGTCAAAGTCTTTTTGATATGTCAATTCTTTCTCTGTCTTGGCTANTCTTATATCAATATTTTTAACGCTATCAGTACCTCTTTTGATAAGTCGCTGCTGTAATATTTTAAGAGACGGAGGTGCTATAAAAATTGCTAAACAACTATCTTTATACCTTTCTTTAATGCTTAATGCACCTTTAACATCAATATCAAAAACAGCACACTTACCGCTCTGCCAAATCCTGTCAACTTCAGATATTAATGTGCCATAAAATTTATTTAGGTAAACTTCTTCCCACTCTAAAAAAGCTCCCTGAGAAATTTTATTTTTAAAATCACTTGTTTCTAAAAAGTGGTAATTTTTTCCATTAACTTCATTTTGCCTTTTCTTCCTGTTACAAGCAGAAACTGAAAATTCAAGCTCATCAAAATCTGCCAATAAAAAATTGACTATTGAAGTTTTTCCTGATCCAGAAGGTGCAGATATTACAATGGATTTTCTCACTTANANAATATTTAAAAGCTGTTCCTTAATCTTCTCTAATTCGTCCTTCATATTGATGATAACTTTTTGCATTTCAGCATCTGATGATTTGGACCCAATCGTATTTATTTCTCGACCTATTTCTTGACAAATAAATCCTAATTTTTTGCCTTTCGGTTCTGATATTTTNAGGGTAGACAAAAAATATGCTANGTGAGATTCAAGTCTAACTATTTCTTCATTAATATCTTGTTTTTCCAAATAGTATATTAGTTCTTGTTCTAGCCTGTTTGAATCCAACTCTAAATTCGCTTGTTCAATTTTATCTCTTAAGTTTGCTTTTACTTTTTCAATTCTTTGACTACTTAATGGCATAATCTCTTTTAAGTATAGTTCAATGTTTTCAATTCTTTTAAGCAAATCCTTCTCTAAGTTACTACCCTCAACTTCACGATATTTTGTAAGGCTTTTAACGGCTTCTTTGACTGCTTCAAAAATTTCGCTCCACTTTTCCTCATCAATCTTCTGTTCTTCTTTTATCAGCGAATCTGGCATTTTTAAAATTGTGGAAAGTGTATGTGAATTTGGTAGCTTAAGTTCTTTGGATAATTGTTTTATTTCTTCATGATATTCTATAACTTTTTGGGTGTTTACAGAATATTTAAAAGGGGTACTTAAAGATTCCGATTGTATTAAAATTTCTATTTTACCTCTAGCTAGTTTTTCATTCAAAAACCTTTTGAGCACAAGCTCTTTTTCTTTAAACGCGGTTGGTATTTTAACACTTAAATCAAAATACTTTGAATTCAATGATCGTATTTCAACATTTATAATAGAGCTACTTAATTCTACTCTGGATTTTCCAAAGCCAGTCATTGATTGAGTCATCTTTTTTTTTACAAAATTAAAAAAGTTAACTCGTTATTGATTTTTTGCTTGGCATACTTACTAAGAATACAGCGCTAAAAATGAATACCGATGAGATTATCTTTACCAAATCTAAACTATCACTTTTTAATATAATAGCAATGACAGTTGCTAAAACAGGCTGAAGATAAATATATATACTCACTACAGAAGGATTTAAAGACTTTAAGGCAAAGGCATTAAATAGATAAGCTAAAAATGTAGTGCAAATAACAACAAAACCAACCTTTAAAAATATTTCAAGTGTAAAAATTTCAAGACTAACATTTGAGAGCTCACTAATTCCAAATGGAAAAACAAAAATTAAACCAAAGGAAAAGACATAAAACATGACAGTAATTGGATTATATTTAGTCATTAAACCTTTCACTATTACAAGATAAATAGAATAACTAGTAGCATTTACGAAGACTAAAAAATTTCCAATAAAATAGTCATTATTAAGACTTATTGCACCTGATTTTAAAATCAAAGTTGCCGCTCCGGTTAAGCCTAAGAAAATTCCAAAAATTTTTCTAATTGTAATTTTTTCTTTTATGATAATTGCAGANAAAACAATTACTAGTATTGGACTAACAGTCATTATTATAGCTGCGTTAATTGGGGTTGTCAAATTAAGGCCCTCAAAAAAGAATAGCTGATTTATAGCAACACCAAACAAACCACAAAAAATTAACCTTACTAAATCTGATGAATTAACTTTCTCTTTGATGAAAAAAATATATGTTAGAAAAAAAAGAAAGCTTCCACCTATTACTCTTAAAAGAATGAAACCTGATGGTCCAATATAATCAGGCATTACATCCTTTGCAATTGAATAGTTTAATGCATAAATTAAGTTTACAGCAAAAAGAGCAATATGAGGTAGAATTTTTATTTTCAAATTAATATTTAACTTGTGCTGAAACCAAAATGAGAATCCTTTTAATACTTTTGTAAAAGTAATTATTATAAAATCTTAAAAATGAAATTTGGAACAAAAACTATTCATGCTGGTCAGCATGCTGATCCAACAACTGGAGCAATAATGACACCTGTTTATCAAACTTCGACATATATTCAAGAAAAGCCAGGCGATCATAAAGGATATGAATATTCCAGGACGGGAAATCCAACAAGAAAAGCTTTGGAAGATAATATTGCAGCATTAGAAAGTGGAAAGTATGGATTATGTTTTGGTAGTGGACTAGCAGCAGTAGATAGCATAATTAAATTACTTAGCCCAGGAGATGAAGTAATTTCTACAAATGACCTTTATGGTGGAACTTACAGGATTTTTACCAAAGTTTTTGAACAATTCGGAATAAAGTTTCACTTTACAGGAATGGGTAACATAGAAAAAATAGCTTCTTTAATAAATTCAAATACAAAAATGATTTGGGCAGAAACACCAACAAACCCAATGCTTAATATTATAGACATTACTGCTTTATCTAAACTTTCAAAATCAAATGATTTATTATTAGTTGTTGACAACACCTTTGCAACTCCATATTTACAAAGACCCATAGAATTAGGTGCGGACATTGTTATGCACTCATTAACAAAATATATGGGAGGGCATTCAGATGTCATTATGGGCGCAGCTATTTGCAACGATGAAAATATTGCCGAAAAGTTATACTTTTTACAAAATAGTTGCGGTGCTGTTCCAGGGCCTCAAGATGCATTTTTAGTATTAAGAGGTATAAAAACATTACATCTAAGAATGCAAAGGCATTGTGAAAATGGTAAGGTTATTTCTGATTTTTTATCAAATCACTCTAAGGTAAAGAATGTTTTTTGGCCAGGTCTAAAAAGTCATCCAAATCATGATGTTGCTGAAAAACAAATGAATGGTTTTGGGGGAATGGTTTCATTTGATTTAAAAGGAAATCAATTAGAAGATGCAATTAAAGTAGTTTCTGCAACAAAATATTTTACATTGGCTGAAAGTTTAGGGGGAGTTGAGTCATTAATTGGACATCCGGCAAGCATGACTCATGCAGCAATACCAAAAGCTGAAAGAGAAATTACAGGTGTGGTGGACTCCTTAATAAGATTAAGTGTGGGAATTGAAGATGTTGAGGATTTAGTTGAAGACTTAGATCAAGCTTTGAACAAAATTTAATGGATTTGCATGCTATAATTACGGGAAGCAGCAAAGGCGTAGGATTAGCCTTAACAAATCTTTTATTAAAAAATAACTTTTACATTCATGNATATTCTAGATCAAATAAATTGACACATCCTAATTATAACTTTTATCCCATTGATTTATCTTGCTCCTCATCTTTAAAAAATCTAGAATTTCCCAACTTAAATTCATCCAAAAAGATTTTTTTAATTAATAATGCTGGTGATATTGGAAACATAAAAAAAGTAGGTGCTAAAAATGCTGAAGATATTATTAATGAAATCAATATTAATGCATCAGCGCCAGCAGTTTTATCTAATGAGTTCATAAAAAAATATAAAAAAGTTGATTCAGACCTAATTATATTAAACATCAGCTCTGGCGCCGCATTGAGGGCCATACCATCTTGGGGAACTTATTGTATGGGTAAAGCAGGATTAGACATGCTTACTAACATTATCAACGAGGAACATAAAAACGTCAGAGCACTATCAATTTACCCTGGTATAGTAAATACAGAAATGCAAAGNAATATAAGGNAAGCTAAAGAGGAAGACTTTCCTTTAAGACAAAAATTTGTGGATTATTATAAAAATAATGATCTGAGTGANCCTTCAGCAGTGGCAGAAAAAATCTTCTATATAATGTCAAATCTGTCAAAATTTGACAATAATATGATTTCGGTAAGAGATTTAAACTAAATCTTATAAAATCTACTTAAAAAACCAATAAATTTAACTTAATCAATTGATTTTCAATTGACTTAAGTTGNGTCGCAATTTTTAACAATAAAATGTGTAAAAACCCGTACATTTTTGTAACAAAAAACACACACTTTTAAACTTAAAGCACTTATTATCAATGCTTTATGTCTTAAATAATTGTTATAAAAAAATAAAAAAAAAAATTTCACTTAATAAAATATTTTTGAGAGTAAGGGGATTGGCAAATAGTTTTCTTTCTAAGTTTGTTCACAGTATTAACCAAATTATTATATTATGGACAATGTATTTAAATATTTCAATGGCTTTTTCAAAGGCTTAACTGGTTTAATTATGACTGTATTAGGCTTAGGTGTAGCTGTAGAAATTCTTTTCGGAGGAGGCTCAATGTTTGGCCTTACAGTTATTGACAATGTAATGGCAGTTATAAACGGACTTGGTGGAGCAGGATTTGCTGGCTTAGTTGGTTTATGTGTATTATTCTCACTTTTAACTGCTAAGTAAGAATACAATTATGTTTTAATATAAATAGCCCTGCTTAACAGTAGGGCTATTTTATTTTAAAATTTATATTTTTATATCATTATTAAAAGCACTAGTCATGGAAAAAATTTACAACTTTGTTATAGATATTCTTAATAAAGCAATAAAGCTTGCCCTTACCTTTCTGTGCTTAGGAGTTGTTATTCAATTATTAATCGATGATGAATTGTTTAATTGGGACCCGATAGGAAATATTCAAAATTCTGGCCCTTCTTTTATTGGAGTTATTGCTCTTGTAGTGTTATTTCTTCTATTTAGAAAAAAATAATTTAGTGAGCAGTTAACCAATTTCTTCCAACACCAATATCAACAACTAGTGGAACATCTAGTTTGCTTGCATCGCTCATACTTCTTTCTACAATAGATCTTAAAGTTTCTTCCTCGCTTGGTTCAACATCAAAAATAAGTTCATCATGTATTTGAAGAAGCATTTTTGATTTAAGGCCATGTTGGGTAATTTGGTTAGCTACNTCAANCATTGCTATNTTTATTATNTCAGCNGCAGTTCCTTGAATTGGGGCGTTTATAGCATTTCTTTCGGCGGCTGAACGCATAACAGCATTTCTTGANTTTATATCTTTTAAATACCTTCGNCTGCCATANAATGTTTCTACATATTCATTTTCACGNGCTAATGNTATNGAATGNTCCATGTATTCTTTGACTTTNGGAAANTCCTCAAAATANTGATCAATNATTTCNTTACTTTCAGTTCTTGNAATACCAAGATTTTGTGAAAGTCCAAATGCAGATATTCCATAAATAATACCAAAATTTACAGATTTAGCTGCACTTCTCATGCTTCTATCGACTTTATCAATATTTACATTATAAACTTTGGCTGCGGTTGCCGAATGAATATCAATACCATTATTAAATGCATCAAGCATTCCTTTNTCTTTNCTTAATGAAGCCATAATTCGCAGTTCTATTTGTGAATAGTCAGCAGCCATTANAAGACGNTCTTGACTTGAAATAAATGCTTCACGNATCTTCATCCCTCTTNCTGTACGTATTGGAATATNNTGAAGATTTGGGCGAACNGAACTTAGNCTTCCAGTAGATGCCACCGATTGATTAAATGTAGTGTGTATTCTTTTTGTTTGNGGATCTACAATTTCAGGTAAAGCATCAACATAGGNGGATATTAATTTTTTAATTTCTCTAAAATCAAGTATGTNATCTATAATTTCATGCTTNCCNTTTAACTTTAGCAATGTTTCTTCAGAAGTTGAATATTGACCAGATTTAGTTTTTTTTGGCTTTTTAACTAAATTCATTTTTTCAAAAAGCACCTCTCCCATCTGCTTAGGAGATGAAATATTAAATTTAGTGTTTGATAATTTATATATTTTCTGGCAATTTTCTTCTAGCTCTAATTTTAACTCCTCTGAATATTTATTTAATAAATCTACATCTAAATTAATACCCTCTATTTCCATCTTGCATAGAACCTTAAGTAATGGCATTTCTATTTCATTGAATAATGAAAGTGATTTGGTAGAATCAAGCTCGTTTAAAAAAAGAGGGTGTATTTTTTGGATAACATTTACTCTTTCATTAGACCATTTTGAGGTAGATTCTAAACTTAAAACTGAAAAATCAATTTTTCCTCTTTTTGCTATGAAATCATTATCAAGGTTGACAGAAAGATAAGAATCTGCTATAAGCTCTAAATCATGTCTTAAATCGGGGTGCAATATATAATGTGCAACTGCAACATCAAAAAAACTTCCATTTAACTCTATATTTTGAGAATAAAATAATTTCATCTGTTCTTTCAAATCATAAGCTATTTTAATGTAATTCTCATCCTCTAAAAGTTTTTTGATAGTTTCTAAATATGATTCTGCGTCTTTATTATTTAAGCTAACAAAAAACATTTCACTTGAATCAAATGAAATAGATATTCCAATAATTTTTTTATTCTCTGTACTCAAACTAGATATTGTTTGAAAAAACAAATGTGTTTTTGTTGAATTTTTACTTGCAAAATCCAGAAGTTCATCTGGTGAATTACAAATAGAATAGTTGCTGGTTTCTAAATTAAAACTATTAGATTCTTGCTGTTGTTTTTGAGAAAAAAGATCAAACTGATTGTTATTACTATCATTTGTTGGAGGGGGGTCTATGATTTTCTCTTCAGTGCTAGTTTCGTTATCCTCTTTAAACAACCTTTGCATAACATTTCTAAATTCTAATTCTTTAAAAATATTTTCTACTTTATCCTTATCTAATATATTCAACTTCATACTATGCTCATCAAATTCAATTGGAACATCAGTAATTATAGTTACAAGCTTTTTTGAAAGCAAGCCAACATCTTTTGATGAAATAACCTTTTCTTTAATTTTTCCTTGCAACTTATCCGTATTGGCAAATAATGCTTCAATAGAACCAAATTCAGAGATAAATTTTTGTGCTGTTTTTTGACCAACTCCTGATATTCCTGGTACATTGTCAGAAGCATCTCCCATCATTGCTAAAAAATCTATTACTTGACTTACTTTATTAATCTTAAATTTTTCCAAAACCTGCTCAATACCCCAAACTTGTGTGGGTTGCCATTTATT
>PBAG01000025.1 GCA_002715885.1 Flavobacteriales bacterium
ATAGGGTTAACATCAGTCTTGATTTTGTGTATGGATTTAAAATTTACACCATCATCTGAAATTAAATATTCAACAGATTTTGGAACTATAATCCAAGATAAGTGATATTGAAAGAAAGAAGTTTTGAGCTCGTTGAAATTAATTTTTTCTTTCAAGTCAACTGTTATGTCTACATTTTTCCCATAAAAACCTTGCCATTGCCCATCTCTAAAATTAGAATCATTTCCACTTATGCCGTTTACTAATGAGCTTGTTCCAATTCCAGGGTAATTTTTATTATAATTAGTGTTATATTCTACTTTTTTACCAAGCCCTTTGTGAAAATTTATTTCTAAGTTTTTTTGTGCTATATCTTTCCTTTTTGAATTTCTTTCTTCAGCAATTATTTTGGCACTCTTAAATATTTCAATTGGTTTTGAATATGCTTGCCATGCATCATTATCAACTTGATAATGAATTTCCATGTTTTTATTTCCTTTTACAATTTCAATTTCAAATTTGTTATCAGAAAAATTTGATTTAAACTTTATAGGCGTTTTTTCATATCCATATTCTACGCCTAATTTTTCAAGTTTTGGGTAGTGATTTTCGACTCTTGTTAAAAAATCTTCATAATTGTTTTCTTTCTTTCCCCATAAAACTTCACTCATTGCAAGAATTCGTGGAAACACTTTAGAGTCAACTTTTTCTTGAGGTGCTCTTTCTGACCACATGTTGCATTCCCCACCGAGAATAAAATTATGTTTGTTTTTTTCTAAATCAATTGGAATTGGGTCAAATGAGTATACTTTTTCAAGATCAATTGATTGTAAGTCATAATCAAAATAGCAATGAGAAGTTGGAGACATTATAGCATAGTGGCTATTTTCTGCTGCAAGCTTTCCCCCTGCCATTCCTCTCCATGATTGAATTATTGCATTTTTTGGAATTCCACCTTGCATGATTTCATCCCATCCAATTAGTTGCTTGTTATTTTTTTCTAAGTATTTACCTATTCTATTAATAAAATAAGATTGAAGTTCATTTTCG
This sequence comes from Flavobacteriales bacterium, assembly GCA_002715885.1. Classification (GTDB taxonomy): domain Bacteria; phylum Bacteroidota; class Bacteroidia; order Flavobacteriales; family BACL11. The sequence continues at coordinate 1,030 of PBAG01000025.1, forward strand.
TCTTTAAGATTATTTTCCACAATTCTTTTTTGACACTTATTACAATTTTTCCAACGAAATTTAGGCGCTTCATCTCCTCCAATGTGGATATATTTTGAAGGAAATAAATCTATCACTTCATCTAAAATGTTTTCTAAAAAAGTAAAAACACTATCGTTGCCTGCACAATATATATCTTTGAAAACTCCCCAATCAGTTTCCACCTCAATTTTTTCCCCTGTACAGGAAAATTGAGGATAAGATGCTATTGCAGCAACTGAATGTCCAGGAAGTTCGATTTCAGGAATTACCTCAATATTTCTTTTCCTTGCATACTCAACAATTTCTTTTATGTCCTCTTTGGAATAATAACCTCCATAAGGTTTTCCATCAAGTCCTTTTCTCCAAGCACCTATTTCTGTTAAAAGAGGATATTTATCAATTTCAATTCTCCACCCTTGATCCTCTGTCAAGTGCCAGTGTAATATATTCATTTTATGAAATGCCAATAAGTCAATATACTTTTTGACAAAATCTTTTTCCATAAAGTGTCTACAACAATCCAGTAGCAAACCGCGCCATTTAAATTTTGGATAATCATGTATTTCTAAGCACTGTAAAGAGGCATTATTTTTATAAAATTTATTAGGCAAAAGCTGTCTAAAACTTTGAATAGCATGCATTGCGCCTTTTTCTGAAGAGGCCTCAATAGTAATTTTAGTTTTAAGGATGTTTATTCTATACTCCTCAACTTGAAGATCTTGATTTTTTATAAATTGAATAATATTTTCTTTATNTCCAATTTTAAAAGGGAAAATAGATTTTAAATANTCAGCTTCATTTGTAAAAATGCTATCAAAAATAAATTTAGTTTCCTTGCTCAGGTCATAAATTCCATTTTTTAAATTGAGTTTNACAGGCTTAGGAATTATATTTACTNTNGTGTTTATTTGATTNTTTATGCATGAACTAAATAGAAAAGTTAGCAGAATAAGNAACCTNATCATTTAGCAAAAGCTTGCGCATTAATCATTTTATTAATTCCATTTTGATGTAGCGCGTAATCAAATCCCTTATGCACCGCGTAAGCTCCGTGATCTCCATTTTTATTTATTGCTAAATATCCAATTTGCATTTCTTTATAATTTTGATTTTTTACTATTCTGGCAATACCTTCTTCACATGCTTGCTGNGGAGTAGCTCCCTGTCTCATTAACTCAACTATTAAAAATGATCCTAAAGTTTTCATAACTGCTTCACCAACTCCTGTTGCACATCCTCCNCCTACTTCATTATCTACAAACATNCCAGCGCCAATTATAGGCGAGTCACCGACACGACCATGCATTTTCCANGCTAGGCCCGATGTTGTACATGCCCCAGCNATATCTCCTTTTTTATCTATTGCTAAAAGACCAATTGTATCGTGATTTTCAATGTTTATTATTGGCTGATATTTTGCATCTTTTAACCATTCTTCCCATCTTTTTTTAGCTTTATCGGTCAATAAATCTTCTTTATGGAATCCATTTTTAAGAGCGAATTGAAGAGCTCCCTCACCCGAAAGCATAACATGAGGAGTTTCATCCATCACTTTTCTGGCAACTGAGATTGGGTGCTTTATGTTTTGTAAAAAACTTACCGATCCACAATTTCCNGTATGGTCCATAATGCATGCATCTAATGTTACATTACCATCTCTGTCTGGCCATCCNCCATAGCCAACACTGTGACAGTTNGGATCAGCTTCAGAAACTTTTACTCCTTCTTCAACCGCATCAATTGCACTTCCATTATTTTTTATTACTTGATATGCTTTTTCATTAGCATCAAAACCATGTTTCCATGTTGAAATTACTAAGGGTATATTCATTGCATTNTTATTTTTAAGATTACAGGAAAAAAGGCTTGAGCCAACCATTGTGCCGGCCAAACCTATTGATGTTTTTTTTATAAAATTCCTTCTGTTGGACATTTATTTACATCCGATTTTTTGTCATAGCAATTTAATAAATTTTATTTATCAAAGGGGNTCTTGTTTTTTTAATTCTATTAACTTATCTACTACTTGCTTAATTATTTTGAAATTGGTTTCTAGTTTCTCATTTTCTTTTTTTNTAGTNCCTGAAAGATGAAATTGTCTAACNCCTATTTTATACAGTTTTTCAATATTATTTAAATTGACCCCTCCTCCTGCAATTATTTTTATATTATGATTAACGAGTTTGATAATTTTTTCAATATTCTTTAGTCCGAGATTCACATTACTTTTTTGTCCTGAGGTAAGTAAGTAGTCACATTTAGATGAAATAATTTTATCTATATTTTTTTCTATTTCATTTAGCGAATCAAAAGATCTATGGAAGGTAACTTTCATAGGTCTTGCAACTTTTATTAATTTTTTAGTTAAATCTTCTGAAACAGAATACTTGTTTTTCAGTGGGCCAATTACAACGCCATCTATTTTGTTTTTTTTACAAAAATTGATATCGTCAATAATTTTCTCTATTTCTTTTGCCGAATGGATAAAGCTATTTGCTTTTGGCAGAACTAAAACATGTATTTTTTTATCAGTTAATTTCCTTAACTTGATAATATCTTTTCGATCAGGAGTTTCTCCACCATTTCTTAGATTTTTACAAAGTTCTATTCTGTTTGCTCCAGCTTTAATACCGATAAGTGCAGAGGATACTGAGTTGGCACAGCACTCAACTATAATATCTTGCATNATTGATTAAATCTCAAAATCGTCCATAAACTTAGTAGTGTATTTTCCTTTTTGAAAATTTTCATCTCTCATAAGTTTTTGATGAAATGGAATGGTTGTTTTGATGCCTTCAATAACAAATTCATCTAACGCTCTTGACATTTTTAAAATTGCTTCTTCTCTTGTTTGGGCAACAGTAATTAACTTAGCAATCATGGAGTCATAAAATGGGGGAATCATATAATTTGCGTAAACATGTGTGTCAATTCTAATACCATGCCCACCTGGAGCATGAAAATTTGTAATCATTCCAGGTGAAGGTCTAAAGTCATTTTTTGGGTCTTCAGCATTTATTCTACATTCTATTGCATGTAGTTGTGGAAGATAGTTTCTACCACTTATTTTAATTCCTGCAGCCACTTTAATCTGTTCTTTAATTAAATCAAAATCAACAACTTCTTCAGTTACAGGGTGTTCTACTTGTATTCTAGTATTCATTTCCATAAAATAAAACTTTCTGTATTTATCAACTAGAAATTCAACCGTACCAACTCCTTCATATTTTACAGCTTCTGCTGCTTTTATGGCAGCTTTTCCCATGTCTTCTCTTAGCTTATCTGTCATGAAAGGAGACGGTGTTTCTTCAGCAAGTTTTTGATGCCTTCTTTGAATTGAACAGTCTCTTTCAGAAAGATGACAAGCTTTACCTGTTTTATCTCCAATGATTTGTATTTCAATGTGCCTTGGGTCTTCAATAAACTTTTCCATATACATTGAATCATTTGCAAATGCAGCTTTTGATTCAGTTTTTGCACTTTCCCATGAGTTTTTTAAATCTTTTTCTTTCCAAACTAATCTCATTCCTTTTCCACCACCACCAGCTGTTGCCTTTAGCATCACAGGATAACCTATTTGTTTGGCAATTTTTTTACATTCTTCAAAACTTTCGATAATTCCTTTAGAGCCTGGAATTGTTGGAACGCCAGCTTTTTTCATAGTTTCCTTTGCAGCTGCTTTATCTCCCATACCGTTTATCATTTCTGGGGAAGCACCAATAAATTTTATATCATTTTCTGCACATATTTTTGAAAAATTTGCATTTTCAGCAAGAAATCCATAGCCAGGATGTATGGCATCAGAATTAGTAATCTCAGCCGCAGCTATAATATTTGGAATATTTAAATACGAATCACTGCTTGCTGCAGGTCCAATACAAACAGCCTCATCAGCAAATCTAACATGTAAACTTTCTTTGTCAGCTGTTGAATAAACTGCAACAGTTTTAATATTCATTTCTTTACAAGTTCTTATAACTCGCAAAGCAATTTCACCTCTGTTTGCAATAAGAATTTTATTAAACATGCTTAGTGAATTTTAAAAAATTATGATGGATCAACCAAAAATAAGGGCTGATCAAATTCGATTGGGGTTGCATCATCAACTAATATTTTTACAATTTTTCCAGAAACTTCACTTTCAATTTCATTAAAAAGTTTCATAGCTTCAATGATACAAATTGTATCCCCTTCATTAATTGAATCTCCAACACTCACAAAAGGGGGTTTTTCTGGAGATGCACTTCTATAAAAGGTTCCAATCATTGATGATTTAACTGTTATTAGGTTTTCATTATCCCCACTAGCTTCTGACTTAGTNTCACTTTTAGTGATATTTGAAGTTGGAGGCACTGATTGTGGAGGGTTAATTGTAACTGGTTGATCTGAAACAGGTGCTGTTTCATGTTGAACAAAAATAGGAGCTTCATCTGTTGCTCCTCTTCTTTTCTTAGGAGGAGACTTGATAGATATTTTAACATTGTCTATCTCTAAATCAACTTCTGTTGCTCCAGACTTTGCAACAAATTTAATTAGTTCTTGAATGTCTTTTAAGTCCATGATTTATTGCTTTGTTCTTGCAAATTTAGTTATTTCTTTGAATCGTATGCCCATTTTAGGTAAATTGATCCCCAAGTGAAACCACCTCCAAATGCAGCTAATATTAAATTATCTCCCTTTTTTAATTGATTTTCCCAGTCCCATAAACATAATGGGATTGTACCAGCAGTTGTGTTCCCATATCTTTCAATATTTAGCATTACTTTATCATCACCAACTCCCATTCTTCTAGATGTTGCATCAATAATTCTTTTGTTTGCCTGATGAGGAACCAACCAAGCAATATCGTCAGATGATAAATTATTTTTTTTCATTATTTCCTCTGATACATCTGCCATACTTTTAACTGCCTTTTTGAAAACAGGCTGACCATCTTGATAAACAAAATGTTCTCTAGCATCTACTGTTTCATGTGTTGCTGGATAGAGCGAACCACCGGCTTTCATTTTCAAAAATTCAGCTCCGCTTCCATCAGATTTTAATATGTAATCAACTATACCAAACCCGTTGCTATTTGGTTCTAATAATACAGCACCAGCTCCGTCTCCAAAAAGCACACATGTAGTTCTGTCTGTATAATCAATTATAGAAGACATTTTATCACATCCAACGACAATAACTTTTTTGTATGTGCCACTTTCAATAAATTTTGAAGCAGTCGTCAGTGCATATAAAAAGCCAGAGCAAGCTGCGGATATATCAAATGCACAAATATTACCAGCACCAATTCTATCAGCCATAAGACAAGCTGTTGAAGGAAACAGCATATCTGGGGTAACAGTTGCACAAATAATTAGATCTATTTCCTTCGCAGAAGTATTTGTCTTTTTTAATAAACCCTCTATGGCTTTTACTCCCATTTCTGAAGAACCTTTTTGGCCTTTAAGAATTCTTCTTTCTTTAATACCTGTTCTTGTGGTAATCCATTCGTCGTTTGTATCTACTAGCTTTTCTAATTCTTTATTATTTAAAATATATTCCGGAACATATCCTTGAATACCGGTTATTGCAGCATGAATTTTTTTCATCCAGTTTAATTTTTAGCCAAAAGTACAAAGTATGATGGCTAACATATAAGGGTGTTATAATACTTTTCAACAATAAACTTAAAGAAAATTGTTAATCTTGATGAATTAGATCACAGGATTATTTGTGATAATAGAGCTTAAAGAAATAAAAATTAAATAGAGCTTGAAACTAACTTTCCTCTATAATATAATTTGCCCTCATGCTCATATGCACGATGATATAAATGAGATTCACCTGTTTCAGGACAAATTTTAATAGTTTGAGCACTTGCTTTATAGTGAGTACGTCTTTTGTCTCTTCTTGTTTTGGAGATTTTTCTTTTAGGATGTGCCATTTTTCTATTATTTTATTTTTATACTTTTTAAAGCTTCCCACCTTGGGTCCATTTTTGGACTTTCTACGGTTGAAAATTTATCTATCAAATTTATCATTTCTTTGTCACATTCTCCTCCATTTACCGAATTAAGTTTGTGTTGTCTTTTNTTTGGAAAAGCTAAAACTATCATTTCATGTAAGATTTTATTTAAATCAATTTCTTTATCATTATCATTAATGTAGATTATATTATCATCAAAAAAATCACTCTTTTCTGATTTTTTAATAATAAAATTTGTTTTATGTGAAATTGGAATATTTATCTTATCAGTACATAAATCACATGGAATATTTTTGACAATGCCATTAATATCAATTAGAAGCTTTATTTTTTTCTTTTCAATATCCAAAGTTGTTTTTGCTTCTATATCAACACACTTTATTTCGGTTGTTGGAAATGCTTCAAAGAACTTATCCCCAATAACGAAAGATTTTTTATAACTACCATCTTTCAATCCGTTTAATTTAATCTTATATTTAGTCATATAGTTAAATTTAGGGGGTGCAAATATATAAATTTCTGCTTATACAGAAGATTAAAGGGCAAAATCTAAGCAATTCTTTTTTTTGATTTGAAGATTTCACAAGCATAATTAACTGATTCTGTAAAAGAGTTTGGATCTGCAAAACCTTTACCTGCAATGTCATATGCTACACCGTGAACAGGTGATGTTCTAACTACATCAATTCCAGCTGTATAATTAACACCTTTTGAAAAAGATAATGATTTGAAAGGAATAAGCCCTTGGTCATGATACATCGCAAGAATCCCATCATATTTTCGTAATTTTTCATCTATAAAAAAACTATCAGCTGGTATTGGCCCATCGGCTAAAATTTTTTCTTCACTTTGCAATTGCTTGATTGCAGGCGATATAATTTCAGATTCTTCACTACCAAGCATATTATTTTCTCCCGCNTGAGGATTTAGGCCAAGGATAGCTATTTTNGGATTTTTAATTTTAAAATCAGATTTTAGACATTCGCAAAAACTTTTTGTTCTANATATTATTTTTTCAATAGTTATGTTTCTAGAAACTTGATTTAATGAAATATGGCCTGTAACAAATGCAACTTTCATAACACTACTGAGCATTACCATCAAAGATTTTTTATTAAAATATTTTTCTAAATATTCTGTATGTCCAATAAAGTCAGGCACAGATTTTCTGATCTGATATTTATCTATTGGTGCAGTAACAATAACATCAATTTTTTTGTTTTTTAAATTATAGCAGCATTCCTTTAAAGAATTATATGCTATGAGTGCAGATATTTCTGAGGGTAAACCAAGCTTAATATTGTAGTTTGAAACTTCTGTTTCAACAATATTCAGTTTATTTTCTATAATATCATCTAAATTGTTTATGAAGTTGAGCTCATCAACAGAAAAATTATTAATAGTCAAATATTGTTTGATTAAACTATGTGGGCCAAACACAGTAGGAATACATTTTTGAAATAGATCACCGTTATAAAATGATTTGTAAATGACTTCCATTCCAATGCCATGTAAATCACCTACTGATATACCTGCAATAACTTTTTTTAAACTCACTACTATTTAAAGATTTTTTACAAAATTATAAAGTAGTCTAACGCCAATTCCTGTTGCGCCTTTTCCTCTATATCCATAATTAGACTCAACATATGCAGGTCCTGCAATGTCAAGGTGTATCCAAGGGTAATTTATAAAGTTGGAAAGAAACTTTCCCGCTGTGATAGCACCTGCTATTGGACCACCAATATTTTTGATGTCTGCAACATCTGACTTAAGAAGATTATCATAATCATCCCAAAAAGGCATTTCTGCTAAACGCTCATGAGTTATATTACCAGATTCTTTAAGTTGATCATGATATTTTTCAGCATTTTTATGCATTGATACAATACCAAAATGGCCAATTGCTCTTGCAGCAGCTCCAGTTAATGTTGCTAGATCAATAACTATTTCTGGATTGTATTTGTCAGCATAGCTTAAAGCATCTGCTAGAATCATTCGGCCTTCGGCATCCGTATTTAAAACTTCAACAGTCAACTTATTAAACATAGTTACAACATCACCAGGCGCATACGCATTTCCAGAAGGCCTATTGTCAGTTGCAGGTATCAACCCAATCACATGCTTAGGAATCTTATTACTTGCAATTGCATGCATCGCTCCGACAACTGTTCCAGCTCCTGCCATGTCTACTTTCATAATATCCATACCTTTTGTAGGCTTTAAACTCAAGCCTCCNGTGTCATAAACTATACCTTTTCCTACAAGTACAATTGGCTTTTTATTTTTTGCATTTTTTGGTTTCCATTCTAAAATTGAAAATGTCGGTTCATCAAGACTTCCCTGGTTTACTGCAAGTAGCCCTCCCATCTTAAGAGATTGAATTTTCTTTTTATTAAATATGGTTGTTTTAAAACCTGATTCTTTACCAGCTTTTTTTGCTTCCTGCGCTAAATCAATTGCTTTTAAATGTGAAAAAGGTGTATTTACTAAATCTTTTGTGAGTTTNACAGAAATATTTAGATTTTCAATTTCNTTAATATTAACAGAATTTTTATTCTTAAAAATATTTATGACTAAATTTTTACTTTTTTTAGCTTTACTTTTATGCTTATTAAACTGATAATTTGATAAAGACAAACCTTCTACAAACGCGTAAGAATTTATATTATCTGACTCTAAGTTTTCTACTGATACAGTATCAATATCACTTAACTCAGCAAAAACTTTATTGCCAAGACCTCTAATATTTTCTATATAAAGATTATCGTTTTCAATTTTCTTTGGATTTACGATTATTATTTTTCTCAAATATTGATTTAATACAATGATTTCTTGATTATTTTTTTGTTGATTTTTAATGTATCTCCTTTCATTTTGATTTATATCAATAGTTGATAATTTACTGTTTTTATTTGCAAGAATTATTAAATTATCCTGCTTTAAAATTGAGTTTTTGTTTTTGATTATAGTCTTCATATAATTGCGTAATTTTGAATCTACAAAATTAAGGTTTTAGATAAGAATTTTCTTGCCTTAATTAAATATAAATTAAAATATTTTAAATGTTTACAGGAATAATTGAAAATATGTCAGAAGTTGTTGAGGTTAAACAAAACAAAAATAATCTTGATGTCATATTTAAGTCAGACCTTATTTCGGAATTAAAAATTGATCAAAGTATTTCTCACAATGGTGTTTGCTTAACAATAGCCGATATTTATGACAACACATATTTAGTAAATATTATAAAAGAAACACTAGACAAAAGTAATTTAGGACTTTTAAAGAAAGGTGATCAGGTAAATATTGAAAGAAGTATGATTCTGAATGCAAGAATTGATGGGCATATTGTTCAGGGTCATGTTGATCAAACCGCAGTATGTAGCAATATAATTGAAAAAGGGGGGTCTTATGAAATGACTTTTGAATATGAAGATTCAGAAAATGTAACTGTAGAAAAAGGATCAATTTGTATTAATGGAATTAGCTTGACTGTCTTTAACTCTAAAGAAAATAATTTTTCAGTAGCAATAATTCCTTACACTTGGGACAATACAAATTTGAAAAACGTTAAAATAGGAGATACCGTTAATTTAGAATTTGATATTCTTGGAAAATACATTGCAAAAATTTTGTCAAAATCATAGTATGAGAAATAAAATACTATTACTTGGATCTGGAGAATTAGGAAAAGAAGTTGTTATTGCATTACAAAGACTAGGGCAATATGTTATTGCCGTAGATTCATATGCTAATGCTCCTGCTATGCAAGTTGCCCATGATTTTGAAGTTATAAATATGTTGGATGGAGATGCTCTGGATGAAGTTGTTAAAAAACATAAACCAGATATAATTGTTCCAGAAGTGGAGAGCATTCGCACTGAACGATTTTATGATTACGAAATGCAAGGTTTTAAAGTAGTTCCATCTGCAAGAGCAGCAAATTTCACGATGAATAGAAGGGCTATTCGTGATCTTGCCGCAATTGATTTGAAGATAAAAACCGCAAAATATAAATATGCAAAATCGTACGAAGAGTTGAAAGAGGGCGTAGAATTTTGTGATTTTCCCTGCGTTGTCAAGCCACTGATGTCAAGTTCTGGTAAAGGTCAGTCAGTTATTAGAAATCATGATGATATAAAAAAATCATGGGAATATGCTATTGAAGGATCAAGAGGAGACTTGTTGGAGGTTATTGTTGAAGAATTTATAGAATTTGACTATGAGATTACCTTACTAACTTTAACACAAGACAATAATGAAACGCTTTTTTGCCCACCCATTGGACATAGACAAGAAAGAGGAGACTATCAAGAAAGTTGGCAACCTATGACTATGCAAGAATCTCATTTGCTAGATGCCCAAAATATGGCAAGAAAAGTCACTAGTGCATTAGGTGGTTCAGGTATTTGGGGTGTTGAATTTTTTATTGGAAAAGATGGTGTGTATTTTTCAGAATTATCACCAAGACCTCATGATACCGGTATGGTTACTTTAGCAAATACTCAGAACTACAATGAATTTGAATTACATGCTCGCGCTATTCTTGGTATTCCAGTTCCAGAAATAAAGTTATTAAAAAATGGAGCTTCTGCAGTTGTACTAGCAAATGGTGAAAGAAGTGATTTTCCTCTTATAAAAGGTTTAGAACAGGCATCATTAATTGAAAATTCCGATTTTAAAATTTTTGGAAAACCATCCACAAGAAAGTATCGAAGAATGGCAGTTGCACTGGCATATGGCGATGAATCAACTGAGGAATTGGTAGATAGAGCAAAAGATGTCGCCTCTTATATATCTATTGATTAACTATAGATCTATACATTTTATAATGAGGTCCAATTGATGCGATATCAAATATCTCACCGGTTGTTTTAAATCCCAGAGATTTGTAAAATTCAACAGCAATCAATCTAGCATTACACCATAGAATATCACACTTTTTTTCTTTTAATAAAATAAATGATTCTTCCATTAATTTTGTAGCAGCAGATTTTCTTCTGTAGTCTGGATGAGTTGCCATTCCTCTNAGACGAAAACCGTTTTTTGTTTGCAACTCAATATCATTTTCTGGATAAAAAGTTCCAATTGAAATAATCGTATTATTCATAATTGATGCTAAATGAAAGGTCTCATTGTCATCATCAAGATCATAAAATGTTGTCTCAATTGGAAGGTTTGGTCTTAAGACTAAATTTCTAAGCGGTCTAATGTCTTTTGCAAAAACTTCTTTTACTTTCATCACAAAGAAAAATCTGGAATTCCAAAGTAGAATTCAAGTACTTTTATTTTAAAAATATAATCATATTTAGCTTTAATAAGTTCAGACTGAGCTGTTTCAAATAATTGTTGAGCCTGAAAATAATTTATTGTGTTTAAAGCTCCATTTTCAAACCTTTCCTTTGCATACTCATAAGCTGTTTTTCTAGCTATTTCTGATTTTTTTGCTGCCTCATATGATTTTTGTGCTCCTTTTGCATCATTTAGAGCTTGGTAAATTGTATTTTCTAAATCTATTCTAGTTTGATCTAATAAATTTTTACTTCTTAAGATATTAATCTTAGATTTATTGATGTTGGATCTAGATGACCATCCATTTAAAATAGGAATATTGACTTGAAGACCTATGCTTTCACCNGCATTTAAATCAAATTGACTTTTAAGTGATTCCGGTGCGTCCATGATAACTCTAGAGTTATATGAATAAAAAGCAGAGGCAGATGGCAACAATCGTGATTGTGATATTTGCTTATCTTTAATAGCTATTTCTAAATTTGTTTCTGCAAGCTTAATATCATTTCGGTTCTTCATTGCCTGCTCTAAAATCTCTTTTGCACTCTTATTTATTACACTAGATTGTGGTATTTTATAATTATCATCTGCAATATCAAAATTATCTGAATCCTCAAACAAGAGAAGCTGACTTAGAGATAATTTCGATAATTGATAACTATTCTCGGCGATTATAACATTTTGTTCACTAAGAGCAAGGTTAGCTTCAATTTCAAATAAATTACCTTCTGGTATTATACCGTTTTTAAATTTCTCTTTGGCATTTTTTAATTCTTCTTTAGAAATTTTCAGTTGAGATTTTTGTACGTCTAACTGTTCCTTGTTAAAGAGAATTTGCAAGTATGAATTGGCAACAAGAAGAGAAATATCTTCTTTCATATCTTCTAATTGATATTTCTTTGCTAATAAATCAAGATTTGCCCTATGNAATGTTCTTAAATTTGCNAGGCCGTTAAAAATATCAATTCCCACACTCATGTTCATTGAGGAGTTTTCCGTAGTTTGATTTTCTAGTATTCCGGTTGTTATGTTTTGAGTTAGTCCTGTATTCCAACTATGATTTCCATTAATATTTAAACTAGGAAGAAAATTTCCAATTGCAGTTTTTTTATTTTCAGTTGAGTTTAATAGATCCAANGATGAGTTTTTAATAGAAATATTTTTTTCTATGGCTCTATTGATACACTCTTTTAGTGATAATTTTTCCTGCGCAATTGATGAAATTGAAATAAATAATAAAAAAATTAAGACGNTTTTATTATATTTTATTTTTCCCATCCTTTTATTTTATTTGGCTTTGTTAAATCCCATATTTTTACTTTATCTTCTTTGGANATACCTGAAATTACTTCGACATTTATTCCATCCGCTAATCCTAGTTTTATTTCTTTTCTTTCAAACTTCTGATCACCAACCTCTACTTCAACATATGGNTCTTTTGTTTCTAAATCGTATTGGATTACAGATTCACTTAGTGCNTTGACATTTTCTTTCTTGGCAGTAATTATTGTAGCATTAGCACTGTATCCAGCTCTCACTANATATTCATCATCTAAAAAAACCTCACCTTCAATTTTAAATTGAACTGCACCTGCCTCTTCTATCCCTTTAGGTGCAATAAATTTCAATTTAGCAGGATATGTTTTATTTTCAATAGCAGCGAGATTCACTTCAAGCTCCATTTCTTTTTTTAATTTACTGACTTCTCCCTCATCAACTTTCCCCTCAAAAATCATGACATTTAAATCAGCGATGGTGGCTATCGTCGTACCAGGATTAAACGTATTTGCTTGTATAACCTGATCTCCTTTTTTTACTGGAATTTCAAGTATCGTTCCTGTTACGGTTGCCCTAACATTTGTATTAGTGACGCTAGACCCGTCAGAAGAACCAAGTTTAATTATTTGCAAGTCATTTTCAGAATTTTTTAAATTTTGTTGGGCTTGATTGTATTGTAATTCAATATTATTATATTCTTGTTCAGAGATAATTCCTTTGGAAAATAATTTTTTATTTCTTGTAAATTCTGTTTCCGCATTTTCTAAAACAAATCTTGCATTCTTTACTCTTCCCTCAGCCCCGTTAAGAGCTTGTTCATCTGGAACCACTTTTATTTTTACAAGTAAATCCCCAGCTTTAACCTTATCCCCTTCCTTGACTAAAATTTTGTCAATAATGCCAGGTATTTGGGGTTTAATTTCCACTTCATCTTCAGGAACAACTTTTCCTGTTGCAACAATTTTTGTTTCAATTGTAGCCTTATTTAATTGAGTTGTTTCATATTTTGTAATATCTTTTTTATTTGATTTAATAAAAAAAGAGCTTGCAAAAATTATTCCTAATATCAAAAATACAAGACCAAATTTCTTAAAGTTTTTCATAGTTTAAATTTTTTATTCTTCTCTTAATGCATCTATAGGCTTAGTGCTAATTGCCTTTTCTGCGGGCATAAATCCAATTAATGTACCCAGACCAATCATCATNAGTAATGCAGCAAAGATATAACTTAATGGCACTGTTGCATTGGTGAAGGGCACATCTTCTAAATTTTGAGTAGCCATATTAATAATATACAAAATAAAAGCACCAAATATAATTCCAATTATGCCAGCAATTAATGTAAGAAATACAGATTCTAAAATAATTTGCTTTCTGATATGATTTGGACTAGCTCCTATAGCTCTTCTAATCCCAATTTCTTTAGTTCGTTCTTTTACAGATATTAATAAAATATTTCCAATGCCAATAACACCGGCTAATATTGTTGAAATTCCTATAACTATAGAGATAAAAGACATTCCACTTGCAAAGTTTTTTGCCCGATTAAAGAAAGACCCTAAATTAAACGACCCCATTGATCTATTATCGTCAGGATGTATTTTATGTATTTTTTTTAAGAGAATTTTCACTTGCTCTTCAACATCAATAATATCAACCTCATCATAGCCAGCTATTAATAAAAAACCAACAGCATCGCCCGTGTTATAAAGTCTTTTAAATGTGGAAAATGGAATGTGAATGTCCCCATCATTATCAAAGCTTCCCCCTCCTTGGTCAAAAAATTTATGTATTCCTATTACTTTAAAATAGATGCCATTTATACTTATAAATTGCCCAATTGGGTTTTCATTATCTTTAAAAAGTTCCTTCTGTGTTCTTTCTCCAATTACACAAACTTTTCTTTCTTCTTGTATGTCTAATTCATTGATAAACCTCCCCCCATCATATATATCTTTTTGTGACACTACCTTTAAGATTGGGTAATCACCATATATATTATAGGTTCCTGACCTTGTCCCATTTGAAATATAAGCTCCTTGTGATCCAAAATTCCCTCTCTGTATTCTTGGAGCAATGTGTTGAATTTCAGGTATTTCATTCTTTAAAGTTTCAACATCACTTAGCTTGATATTCCAATTTCTTCCTATTTTAAATCCNGAATAAGGAATACTTGTATTTTGTGTCCATACAAAAAGACTATTAGATGAGATTCTTTCAAATCTTTGCTCAAAACCATTATCTACTCCTTTTGCAATTCCAGACAAAACGATATATAAAAAGATTCCCCACAACACACCAATGATAGTAATTAGTGTACGTAGTTTATTTTGACTTATTGAGCCGAAAATTTCTTGCCAGGTATCTTTGTCAAAAATAGTTTTCATTTATATGTCTTGAAGCGCAACAATTGGCTTTATTTTTGCTGCTTTTCTCGCTGGTAAATAGCCTGCTAATGCTCCAAAAAAGATTAAAATTATTGTTGCCCAAATAGCATTTGATGTTTCTATGTATGGGCTTGAAATAAAGTATTTTTCCATTAAACTATCTCCAATACTATTAAGTATAAGTATTGCCGATACTAAACCAAAATATCCTGAAATCATTGTTATAAAAATAGATTCTTGAAGAATCATGGCGATTATGCTAGCAGGAGTTGCTCCAATTGCTTTTCTAATTCCAATTTCTTTTGTTCTTTCCTTAACCACAAAAACCATAATATTACTTATTCCAATGACTCCTGCTAATAGTGTCCCAATACCAATAAATGAAATAATAATTTGCAACACTGAGGCAAACTGACGTGAATTTTCTTGTTCTTCTCCAGTGTTGCTTAGATAAATACCCCTATTATCTTTTGGAGAAATAATTTTGAGATTTTTTATATATGCATCTAACTCCCTTTCTAATACTAATGATTGATCATAACTCATGTCTTTATCATAAATTACAATCATTTGCTCCACCTCATCATTGTTTCTTAATTTCTGTTCTGTAGTGTAAGGAACATATAAATTTCTTTCTTCTCTGTCTCCACCTTCGTCTTGAAATACACCAACAACTTTCCAGCTTTTTCCACCTTCATGTATGTATTTGCCTAATCCATTTTCTTTTTTAAAAAGATCTTCTTCTACTAATCTTCCAATTACAACATGTTTTGTTTTGTTTAAAATATCTCCTTCATGAAGATATCTGCCTTTCATGATAATTGTTTTTTCAGCACTTTTGTGCCCTGGAGATACAGCGCGTACTCGATATGTATTTGCTTGTTGTTTATATGAGAACATAGTATAATAGCTATTTCTAATTACTATATCTTCAATCTTTTTTTTAAAATTTTCTTTAATCTTTTTTACATCCTCATTTGTAAATTTTATTTGTCTATTAGACTCATACCCTCTGTAAGGAATAGTAGTTGTACTTGGGTAAATTCTTATTGTATTTACCTGATCATCTGTAAAAAACATAGAAAAGCTACTTTGGAGACCATTTCCTAATCCAAAAAGAATGATAAAAATTAAAATTCCAAGCGCAACAGTAAAGCCAGACAAAAATGTTCTTAGTTTATTTTTTTTAATTGTATCAAAGATTTCTTTCCAACTATCTTTACTGAAAACCATTTATTTTGTTTTAATATCTGTCATTATTATGCCATCTTTAAGTGTAATGATTCTTTTACACATATTAGCGATGTCTTGTTCATGAGTTACAACAAGAATAGTTTTCCCTTCACTATTGATTTTTTTTATTAGACCCATAACCTCTTCGGAGGTAGTAGAGTCTAGTGCTCCAGTTGGTTCATCAGCAAGTAATACTTTAGGTTTTGAAGCCAAGGCTCTGGCAATTGCAATTCTTTGTTTTTGTCCTCCAGAAAGTTCACTTGGCAGGTGAGTCGCCCAGTTTGCTAAACCTACTTTATCTAAATATTCTAAAGCTATATCTCTTCTTTTATTTCTTGAAATCCCTTGATAATATAGAGGCAGAGAAATATTTTCTAAGGCTGTCTTATAATTAATTAGATTAAAGGATTGAAAAACAAAACCTAGAAATTTATTTCTATAGTTAGCTGCTTTAGTTTCATCTAAATCTTTAATTGGTACTCCATCTAATAAATACGACCCAGAATCATAGTTATCGAGCATTCCAATAATATTTAGTAATGTTGATTTGCCTGATCCTGACGATCCCATTATAGCTACTAGCTCCCCTTCTTCAATACTTAAATCTATACCTTTTAAGACGTGTAAAAAACTTTGGCCAGTTGGGTAAGATTTATTTAATCCTTTTATTTCAATCATTTAATTTTTAGGTTTTTCAACCCAATCACCATGCTCTTTGATTAGATCAATCAGAGCATCAACTGCTTCCTCCTCATCAATATTTTTTCTGACAATATTTTTTTCTTTATATAGAGTGATTTTACCAGGTCTTGTGCCAACGTATCCATAATCTGCATCTGCCATTTCACCAGGGCCATTTACAATACAACCCATTATACCTATTTTGACACCCTTTAGGTGGTCGGTAACTTTTCTAATTTTTGCTGTTGTTTCTTGTAAATCAAAAAGAGTTCTACCNCATGATGGACAAGAGATATATTCGGTTTTAGAAATCCGTGTTCTTGTAGCTTGTAAAATGCCAAAGGCTAATGAATTAATCATCTGGTCTGAGCCACACTCAGGTGCATTTATACATACCCCATCACCAAGTCCGTCTAAAAGAAGTGCNCCTAAATCAATTGAAGCAGAAATCTGCAGTTGTTGATCAGATAAATTTTCATAGGATCGATTAATAATTACAGGATTTTTAATAGCATTATTTATAAGTTTAATAAAGGACCTTCTAAGCTCTGAGATAGCGTTTTTATTTTTAGTTTCTAGTAATATAACTGTATTTTTTTTGGATTTTATATTATGAATTATTTTTTCAGTAAAGTCAGAAGGGCTTAAGCGAACGATATTTAATTTTTTAGATTTTTCTGTGCTATTAAGAAACTCTTTGGCACTAAAACAAGGATAGCCTTTTTTATGACGAAGCCAGCTTTTATAATTGTAGATTACACCCAATGTGCCAGGTACTTCAAATTTTAACTCATTGTCTCCAACAAAAACATAATCTGCAGCCATATCAGCAATATGCCATTTATCAAGTGGAACGGAGTAATTGTAGCCAAGTGCAAAGAATGACGCAGGGGTTATTTTTTTCTTATGTGAAAAATCTGCATTGACAATAGGAGGGTTTTTTCCCCCAATATTTAAAACAGAATTACTGATTCTTTTTTGGTATTCAAATGGATTGAGTGGATTTTGAGTTATCTCTTCAATTCCTTTGTGGTTTTCATAATTTTCGAAATGTGCGAGAAGTTTATAAGCAACCGGCATTTCAAATTCTGGAGCTTCAGTTAATGAGACTCTAATAGTATCTCCTAATCCGTCAGCAAGAAGAGTGCCTATTCCAACAGCAGATTTAATTCTTCCGTCTTCACCCTCCCCAGCTTCAGTTACCCCAAGATGCAAAGGGTAATTCATTCCTTCATTCATCATTTCATGCACCAATAGTCTNTAGGCTTGTACCATAACTCTTGTATTCGATGCTTTCATTGACAAAACAATATCATGATAATTTTCATCTCTGCATATTCTTAAAAATTCCATGGCAGATTCAACCATTCCTTTTGGAGTATCCCCATATCTGCTTAANATTCTATCTGAGAGAGAACCGTGGTTAGTTCCTATTCTCATAGCAGTTTTATTCTCTTTACAAATTTTAACAAGAGGAACAAATTTTTCTCTTATTCGATCAAGCTCATCTTGATATGAAATGTCAGTATATTCAATTTCTTTAAATCTTTTTTTATCTGCATAATTTCCAGGATTGATTCTGACTTTTTCTACAATTCTGGCTGCGGTTTCAGCAGCATTTGGGGTGAAGTGAATATCAGCAACAATAGGAGATTTATAGCCTCTTTTGTGTAATTCTTCTTTTATGTTATGTANGTTCTCAGCATCTTTTTTACTTGGAGCTGTAATTCTTACAAGCTCACAATTAGCCTCAATCATTCTAATTGATTCTTCAACAGTGGCCTTTGTATCCATCGTATTAGCGGTAGTCATAGACTGAACCCGTATAGGGTTGGACCCTCCAAAACCAATTTGACCAACCATCACCTCTCTGGTTTTAAATCTTGAATATGAGGTAAGGCTGTTACAATATTTCATTATATCTTAACTACTTTTTTAAGAATTTCTTCAGTATTGGTTATTACCTTGAGCATGTATACGCCATCTGGGAGATAGCTTAAATCTATTTTTTTATTGAAATCTCCGTTAATTTCAAAAGTAATTTTCTTTAATTGTTTTCCTAAGCTGTCAAGCAAAATAAGATCTGTTATTCCATTTGAAACTCCTTTTATTGTAACTTGATTTTTTGCAGGGTTTGGATAAAATGCCCAACTATCTAGCTGTTCATCAACAGATGTTGTGTTATTGTTTACTTGAAATTCATGATGAATGAATTTTCCAAAATCCCCCTCAAATATTTTAATCCAACTTGCACCTATTTTCCTAAATCTAGCCATTCCTGCACCATCATTATTTGCCCAAAAATCAATGCCATCATCATCACTATCGCTCATGAAAAATGTATAACATCCATCATCAAAAACTAATGTATCACGATACTGGCTGTTAATTAAAAGGCTACCTCCGTTGGCGGATTCATAAATTAAATTATCGTTTCTATCAAATATATCCCAAGATGTTTCAGATTGATTTATACCTATACTTCCACTGTTTGTTTGTAGCCAAAGAGCAAAGGTATTATCATAAGACGGCACAGGATCAAATGTTGAGTTAATGTAATTGTTATAAATGTTTTCATCTGAAGATTGATTAGGTTCACTTATTTCAACATAAAATTTATTGTCTGCGCTTAATAAATTATTCCAGATACTGTAAGGGGCATCTAACACAACAGTGTCTCGTTCCATAAAACCTAAACTACCACTCCACATTTGNATTTCTTTTACTGTGGCATTATTAACCCAATATTCAATTTTTAAACTTGTTAGGTCTGTTGATCCAGTGTTTCTAATTATAATTTTTGGTTTTCCACAAGTTGGATTTATTCTTGAGAATTTAACTTTGTTAGTTGGAGCAATTATTTCAATAACGGAAGCATCAAGATTATGGTTGGGAGCTTTGTAGCTCACGAGCTGAGAGCTGACCCAATAATTTGAGGTTCCAGATGCATTAGTGACACCATAATCAACATTGTGAATTTGTCCTGGCGTTACTAATGATGTTATATCATCTTCTCTAATATCAGATGCTTGGCCGGGGCACCATCCTGCTCTATCATAAATCCATGTTCCTCCCTGAGGATATATAGGATTTGCTGCACATTCAGTCCAAACTCGCCACGTATACTCTATACTACCTCCATTTAGATTNAGGTAATGAAATCTAGGTATAAACTCNCCTTCNTGACCATGACCTGTAATTACAGTTCTTAATTTATAAGATACTGCAGATGGGTCAAATAAAACATCTCTTGGCTCAAATGAATTTTCTTGAAGAATTGAATTATANCCTCTGGATTGAGGCCTCCATATTTGCTGAATGTTTACTACATCGCGTGGAGGTGTCCCTACGATAAAGTGAAATTTTATGTCCATATCTTCTTGCCACTGCCCCCCACTAGTCATNTTCATTCTCTTTAATCCTTTTAAAATTGGGGCAAAGTCTGTGACATCAAAGTACCATGTNTTTCCATATGTACCTAAATCCAAGTAGGCTCCGTATGGAGTGACAAATGACATAATTTGAAATGCCATTGGGTACCTATTATAATATATCAATTCTCCCACGTTAATTGTGCTGTCAATTGATACNGTGTCTGATGATATTAGATTTCCACTGTTGTCAAATGTATAACTTACCGCATGCCAAAATGAGTTTGAAGATACTACTGCAATACTGTCATTTAAAAGTGAATTATAATTTGAATAAATTGATCTTTCTTCTACGATATTTGGAGAGGCAAGTATTGAGTCTAGTACAACAGTTGTTGTAGTTGTTGTGTTATATTCACCTTGAAAAATATTCAGCTTTGGCCTGTAATTAGTTGATGTAAAAAANTGAGATATATTTTCGCCTCTACTTGCTTGCCATAAAACATTTCCATTAAAAGTTGCTGTTTGATTATTTATTGAATTATCAGTTGCTGTATTTCCAAAACCTTCGTTGAAAGGATAGTAAGCAACTAAACTACCGTAGTCAGGGTGATTTGCGCTAATCCTTACATTCATCCATTCATTTATGGTGGCCTGGTTAATCTCTTCATTAAAAATCCTTAGCTCTTTAATTTTCCCATCCCAAAAATATCCAGTTCCTTTTCCATTTGACCCAAGCTTAAGTTCCTGTATATCAATTGTTGCAGTTTTATTATTACCACTATGCCAAAGTGATCCGTTTAGGTACATTTTCATCTCACCACTCGAACAGTTTTTCGTAAAAGCCCAATGATTCCACTGTGATGAAAATTCAGTCTGAGAGGCAAGTTTATCAATCCTGTCGTATGAGCCGGCATTGTTTCCGCAGTCCCAATATACTCTACTGTTACTCCATGGAAAATGAATGTTTAAATTGCGAGTACCATTTGCATCTAAGCCCTCCATGATTGTGCTATTATAAGGTAAAGAATTTTCATCTCCGTATGCCCAAAATGACACTGTTATTTCATTATTGATTGAATTTAAAGGAGTGTGAGGAATACTTATTGATTCAGCTTGATTGACATCAATATTTTGTGCATCAACCGAATAAAGACCACAGTTAAAATTAGTTGAATCTCCTAAAATTGTTGTAGGATTTGAAATAATTGAATTCGTTGTAGAAAATTCAATTATTAGGTTTGAGATCCCATCCCAATGAAATGGAGAGTGGAACTGAAGTCTNTTTTCTCCAGCAACAAAATTCATATTTGAGTGAAATACCTCAGTGAAACCATTAGTATTTGGAGTATTTCTATTTAAAATTGAATCGGTAGTTAGTTTAAGTTTAATTTTTAAAAAATTTGCTGTGCTATTATTATTGCTGAACAGTGATATTCCGTCAATCGAATCATTTAAAAGCCCTAACTGTTGCAGTTCACTAGCTTTATAGATAAATTGAGATTTACTTGACTTATTTTCTGTATTAATTACAAAGTTTAGATTTTGATTTCCAATTCCTGTTACTATTGTATCTTCATTAATAATAGAATTTATAGATGTATTTAATTGATTGAATTGATAATAGTTATATACCGGATTAATACTGTAGGGATATACATTACCTGAAAAATTTGAAATGAAATGGCTTGATGTTTTTGCTCTTATTGAATCAACCCTACTTGAGTCATGTATATTGGTGTGGCAACTATAATCCCATGCTCCACACCCAATGTGATTAATACTTCCACTTGTATTAACAACATCATCCTTACATCTCATATTATAAGACATTATAATCTTTTCATATGTAAGTGAATTATTTGGAAAATTGATCATTGTATCTCTAGTTGTGCTAGAATAATCAAATGTTTGTATTGTAATTGTATCTCCAGGGTTTTGTCCATCTGCTGAAATACAAATTATCGATAAAATAACTATAAATATTTTTTTGAACATGACTTTATAAGGTTATATACTACAAATTTAAATTTAATTTTCAACTTCAGAAACACCACCTGAAACAATCATTTTCATAACATCTCTCGATGGAGTATCAATAGGAGTTAGATTTTTTTTATCAACTAAAAAAACATTTCCTGAAAAAGTTAATGAATGTGGTATGTAGACTAAAACTTTTCCACTGTTTATATTCAGTTTAGTCAAATCATCATTAGTGATAAAACCGAATCTTTCAATTGTTGAATTATCATATATTTTTACCAAAACAGCTTGATCAAATCCTTTTTTATTTCCGAACAAAGTATTCATTAAATCTTTTACTGAAGAATATATTGTTTTTAATAAAGGAGCCTTGTCAAGAATTTTTGAAAATAAAGCATTAAATGGAGACGCTATAATTCGTGAGCTTAACACTCCAATTAATGTTGTTGCGAAAAATAAAAATATGATATTTAATAAATCATTATCGAATGGGCCTAGCTGGCCAATATTCTTATAAAGATAAATAACTAGCGCTACAGAAACGCCAATTGGAACTATAAAAATTAGTCCTTGAAGGAAGTAATTGAGTATTTTTTTCATAATTGTTAAAATAAATTTAAAGATAGTAATCTTATAAAAAACATGATAAAAATTAGGTTATTTTATTTTTTTAAAAAATATTTGTTTTTTTTTATGCAAAAAATTACATTTTCTATACGTTTTTTAACATAAAATGACATTTTTNTGCAAAAAATTGCATTTTTGTGTAAAAAATTAAGTTTTTATGCATTTTTTATAATTTATTTAATTTTTTTATAAAAAAACATAATAAAATCTTCCCCATATTTTTTTAGCTTCTAAATCAACAATTTTTAAGTTATATTTGTTGAGAACACATATTTCACATGACAAAATATTTTATCATAGCTATTTTATTTTTTTCAACATTTTCCTTATCTCAAAATTTTAATGGCTTTGCATTATACAATTCACAAGGAAGTAATACAACATATTTAATTGATGAAAATTTAAACATAGCTCATACTTGGACTCTTAATACAGAGTGTAATTACACGGTACTCTTAAAAGATAATGGGAATTTGGTTAGAGGAACTAAAAATAATGTTCAAACAGGTGGAACAAATAATTTCTTAAATGGAGCAGCAAGTGGTGGAAGATTGCAAGAAATTGACCCAATGGGTAATGTTGTTATGGACTTTATATATTCCAGCCCAGATTATTTATCCCATCATGACATATGTTTGATTGGAGATAATGTTTTATTAACTGCATGGGAAGTAAAAACTGCAGCTGAAATCAATGCTCTTGGTGGAACAGCAACATCTGAAAAATGGCCAACTCATTTGATTGAGGTAGCTAATGACGGTAATGGGGGAGGCCAAATTGTTTGGGAGTGGCATATTTGGGATCATTTGATACAAGATACTGATCCATCAAAACCAAATTATGGGGTAGTTGCAGATAACCCACAGTTAATAGATATTAATATGATTAGTAACGGTCCTGGAGGAGGTGGAGGAGGACCCGGTGGTGGTGGTGATTGGTTTCACGTTAATGGAGTTGCTTATAATGAGGATTTAGATCAAATTGCTTTTTCATCTAGATTTGCAAGTGAAATATACATAATCGACCACAGTACAACTACAGCTGAAGCTGCTTCACACTCAGGTGGCAATTCTGGTATGGGAGGAGATATATTGTACAGATGGGGTAATCCTTCAAATTATAATATGAGCGGCAATCAAACGATACCAAGTGCTGTTCATGATGTCAGATGGATAAAAGATGATGGTAGACCAAACGGCGGTTTTTTACAAATTTTTAATAATAAAGGGGTTTCAAATAACCAATCAACTGTTGATGGTATTGATGCTCCTATAGATCCAAATAATCCATATAATTATTATAGAGCTGTGGGGCAACCTTTTGGACCTTCGTCTTTCACAACAAGATATGTTTGCGCATACTCTGCTCCTGGACAATCTGCTTCAGATAGAATGTATAATGGAAATATTTTTGTAAATGCTTCAGGAGGTCAGGGGGGTGCTGGAGTAATGTATGAGGTAGATCAAAACGGTACGATTGTTTGGGGGCCATACAATGCAGATACTCAAAAAGCATTTAGATATGAATGTGAACATCCAGGTATAGTTTCTTTACAGCCTTTCATGAATTCTACTGCGACTACATCTTGTTTTTCAACCTCGCTNATTCAAAATAAAAATTTAAATTATTTGGCATATCCAAATCCAACGGATAAATATGTAAATATTGAATTTAAAGATAAGCATGAAAAAATCTCGATTTTGGTTCACAATAGTTTAGGCCAAGAAGTTTTAGGTTTTAATAATATTATTGATCTAAAAAGTAAAAAAATAGATATGTCCAATTTTGCTAATGGATTTTATCAATTTAGTATTTTTGAAGGTGAAACCACTTTAAGTCAGTTTAAAGTTTCAATAATTAAGTAAATGAAGAAAATACTTGTATTTTTATTAATTGTATTCATACAACCTTTAAATATCATTAGTCAGAATTTTTATGATGTTGATTATATTCGTGAGATAAAATTATACTTTGATCAACCAAATTGGGACCATTTATTAGATAGTCTTTACCTTGATGGCTTAGAGCAGAGACTATTAGCCAGTGTTGAAATTGATGGAACAATGTATGACAGTGTTGGGGTCAGATACAAAGGATTTAGTTCTGTATCAATAAATACAATTAAAAATCCATTTAATATTAAGCTAGACTATGTTGATAATAATCAAAANCATCAAGGCTTTGAAAAAATTAAATTATCTAATGTTATTAAAGATCCGTCGTTCTTACGAGAAGTTTTATCATATGAAATAGCAAGAGATTATTTGCCAAGTCCACGAGCTAACTATGCCAATGTTTATGTTAACGATACATTGTGGGGGCTATATGTAAATGTTGAAGCAATAAATGACAAATTTACCAATAAGCATTTTGCAACTGTTAATTCCCCATTAATAAAGTGTAACCCATTAAATCTTAACTTGACTTCTGGAGGTGAGAATTCAAATTTGAGTGATACTCATGGAAATGATAGTTCTTTCTACTACAATTATTATGATTTAAAATCTAATAGTGGATGGACTGATTTATACACTTTAATAGATACTTTAAATAATCATGTATCAAATGTTGACAATATTTTAAACGTAGACAGATCTTTGTGGATGCATGCTTTCAATTACACTTTAATAAATTTTGATTCATATGTTGGCTATGGCCAAAATTACTATCTGTATCAGGGACTATCCAATCAATTTCATCCAATTCTTTGGGATTTAAATATGTCATTTGGTGGCTTCAGATTAACAGATGCAACTCAATCTTACTTCAATGGCTTTAATATTTCTCAAGCCCAAACAATGGACCCCTTAAATTTTTTGAATAATAATTTTTTATCTCCTAGACCACTTATAACCAAGTTGTTATCTAATTCTCGTCATCAAAGAATGTATTTAGCGCATATGAGAACAATTGTCGAGGAACATTTTTCAAATCAAAGTTACATTACACGCGCACAATATTTACAAAATCTGATTTCAAACGATGTACAGAATGATAATAACAAATTTTACTCATACAACGATTTTTTAGATAATATCAATAATCAAGTTAATATACCAAGCTCGATTTGCCCTGGAATAAGTCAGCTGATGGATGCACGAACAACTTTTCTTACAAATTACTGGTCCGGTTTCACTCAGCCAAATATTTCTAATATCCAAACCTTACCAAATTCGAGTCAGATTTTTGGAAATGATTTAACAATAACAGCTCAAATTCAAGATGCAAATTATGCTATGCTTGCATACAGATTTGGAGAAAATATGCCATTTAGAAATATTCAAATGTATGACGATGGGAATCANAACGATGGAGCGGCTAATGATGGAGTTTATGGTGTAATAATTAATAATTGCAGTAATTCAATTGACTATTATTTGTATGCNGAAAGNANTGATGAAGGGATTTTTTCTCCAAAGAGAGCAGCTTATGAATTTTACACATTAACAACTAAAGTTCCACAATCAACTTTAGTTATTAATGAAGTTATGGCAAATAACCAAACAACTGTTATGGATGAAACAGGTGATTACGATGATTGGATTGAATTGTATAACAAATCCAACACACCTGTTTCAACAAATGGATTGTTATTTTCGGATAATCCTTTAAATTTAGATAAATGGGATTTACCAAATATTGTAATCAATCCAAATTCGTATTTTATTATTTGGGCAGATGAGGATGGTAATACTGGTGATAACCATGCAAATTTTAGATTGTCAAACCTTGGAGAGCAACTTATTCTTTCCAATAGTGACTCAAGTATTGTAGACGCCGAATTTATTTATCCACAGTTAGATGATGTAGCTTATGGTAGATTTCCAAATGGTACTGGAAGTTTTACAATGCTTTCTCCGACTTTTAATGCCAATAACTCTCCATCAACAGTTGAGAATAATAGTATTGAAAATGACTATTTTGTTTATCCCAATCCTTTTTCAGATTTCTTAAATATTGAAAACATAAATAATTTTTATATTACTAATGCAATCGGTCAAAAAATTTATTCATCAAATAATATTTCTCAATTAGACACAAAAGAATGGAAGGAAGGATTATATATTCTACATTCTCCTAATTTAAACAACAGTATCAAAATTGTAAAGATGAGATGATTAGACAAACGATAATTGTTTTTTCAATTTTTCTTTTTTCTTTATGTCTTAAATTAGACGCTCAAAACATTCAAAATTATTTTCAGACAGATGGTCTTTCAAGTAATTATGTTGAATGCGTTGCTGTAGATATTTTCGATAATATTTGGTTTGGAACATCTAATGGAGTTAGCATGTTTGATGGTACCTCGTGGATAACATTTAATCAGTCCCAATATCCAAATCTTTTGTCTAATAATATTAAATCAATAGCTGCAGCATCAAATGGAGATATTTGGGTTGGTACTGATTTTGGGGCTTGTAAATTAAGCTCAGGTGTTATCGGTGGCAGTTGGCAATCATATACAACCTCTGATGGTTTAGCAAACAATAAAATTGTCAGAATTGATGAAGGATTAAATGGTGATATGTGGTTTTCTCATTCGTCATTTTCAGCAGGAATAAGTGTTTTTGATGGTACAAATTGGAATTCTTACAATTCTCCTAACTTGCCAGCTAGTGGTGTGTGTGCAACTGCATTTGATTCCAATGGTGATCAGTGGTTTGCCTCTCCTTTAAATGGATTGGTTCATTATGATGGGACTTCTTTTACAAACATAACTACTAGTAGCGGCTTATTAAGTGATTACAGTACATCAATATGTATTGATAATAGTAATAATATTTGGCTGGGGTCACAAGATGGGATGACTGTTGTAGAAAATAATCTGAGTCAATTTACTTTTCATACAATTATGTATTCTTTGCCACCACCAGATACTTTAAATCCGGTTGTTGAAATAACAAAAGACTCATGGGGAAGAGTATGGGCAGCAATTTATGTTGGTTATTTAGCTGAGGGTGGTGTTGCATACTGGAATGGTTCTCAATGGAATGATTATGATATTAATGATGGTTTGGCAGGTTCAAACATCAAAGGCATAGCAATAGATAGTCAAGATAATGTTTGGGTGGCTACAACAACTGGAGTGTCAAAGATAATTCCAATACCAAGTAGCTCTAATGAAATAGAAAAATTATATCAATTTTACCATAATCCATCAGAGAGAAAAATTAATATCGTTGGTAAACATGAAACTATTTCTATTTATGACAACTTGGGAAAAAAGTACGGATTTGAAAAATCTAGTAATGGTATTTACAATCTCTCCAATTTAACTTTTGGAATATATTATGTAAATATTTTATCTAATAATCAAAGCTATACTTACAGTATTGTTATTGAATAATTTTTTTAAGATTTTGTTGAAAAGTATTATTTGTAGATGAAGAGCTAATCTACTTCCTTTGTAATTTTGAAATAAAAATCTATGAATAGAATACTTACATTAATTTTATGTTTTTTGACTTTATCTTCTTGCATCACTCCCAAGGTCTATAATGAACTTTTAGAAAAACATGAGATTGCAAAAAAGAATTTAAGCAAAAATGAAAAGTTGATTCTTGACTTAAAAGAAAAAATTGATGTAAACGAAAGAAATATAACTAAACTTTCAAACTCAGTCGATAAATTACGCGCTGACTCTGCAAACCTNAATAATGATTTGCTGGCGTGTCAAAATAAATATGATGAACTTTCAAAGACCTATGATTTACTAACTTCAAAAAGTAGTAGATATATGGCTGAGAAGGCAAAAGAAACCAAGCAACTTTTAGAACAGTTAGAAAAAACTCAATCTGACCTTTTTGCCAAGGAAGATGAATTAAAAAAATCTTCATCAGTACTTGAAGAAAAAGAGAGAAAACTACTGGAATCTAAAAATGAACTAGAGCTAAGATCTCTTAGAGTGGCTGAACTTGAGGCAATTATTAACAGGAAAGATTCAATGGTTACGGCTTTGAAACAAAAAATTTCCAAAGCTCTTATAGGACTTGAAGGCGATGGNTTGTCAATTGTACAGAGAAATGGAAAGGTTTATATTTCTTTAGAGGAAGACCTTTTATTTGCGTCAGGAAAATATGAGATTAATCAATCTGGAAAGCAAGCAATAAATAGACTTTCTGATGTTTTATCATTTCAGAAGGACTTAGAAATCTTAGTAGAGGGACATACTGATAGTATACCACTAAGCGGAAGAGGTTTAGTAAAAGATAACTGGGATTTAAGTGTAATGCGAGCTACTTCGGTTGTTAAACAATTAACCCTTAATTCTAACATAGACCCATCACAATTAATTGCAGCTGGTAGAAGTGAATTTATTCCAATTATGTCAAATTCATCATCTGAGGGTAGGAGTAAAAATAGAAGAATAGAAATGATCATTTCTCCAAAACTTGATGACTTATTCAAGCTTTTGGAAGAGTAGAATATGAAAGAAAAAGTCCTTATTACAGGATACAATGGTGCTTTAGCCCAAAGATTATTTGATTTTCTTAAAGAAGATTTTACAGTTGTCTTTTTGAGTTCAACCAAAAAATCGGTTAATAATAAAGATGTTTTTTATTGGAACTTGGATGAGGGCTACATTGATGAAAACGCCTTAAAAAATTGCCATCATATTATTCATTTGAGCGGATATAATATAATTAATCGTTGGTCTAACAATAACAAGAATAAAATGTATAGCAGTAGAATTGATTCTGCTAATCTATTATTCAAAACTTGTAAAAATTCAAATATTAAAATAAAGACATTTATAAGCGCCTCTGCAATGGGATATTATGGCTTAGGTATTGAGAAAGATGTTGATGAAAATCATCCAGCTGGAGAGGATTGGTTAGCTAGTCTTGTTGTTGATTGGGAATCAGCAGCAAAAAAATTTGAAGAATTTGGTGCCAGAGTTATAAATCTTCGTATTTCATTAATGATGGATTTAAACTCCGGATTTTTAAAAGTNACACTACTTCCTTTAAAATTTGGAGTAACATCGGTTTTCGTCCCGAGTAATCTGGCCTATTCGTGGATACATATTGATGACCTTTGTTCTTTTATTTTATTTTCAATTAAAAATAGTCATGTTGTCGGCGCTTACAATATGGGAACCCCAAAAAAACAATCGCAAATTCAGGTAATAAAAGAAATTAGAAAATGTATTTTTAAATATGCAGTAATTGTGCCCATACCAATTTTTATAATGAAGATTGTTTTAGGAGGAAGAAGCCAATTGATTAAGGGAGGCTTATTCTTAAAAATCGATAAGTTGTTAGCATCAGGTTTTAAATTTAAATATCCAACAATCTCTAGTTTTTTAAACAAAAATTAATGTTAATTTTTAAAAAAGGGACTAAACTTTATAGTATCCTTATGAATAAATGCCCAAGGTGTCACACAGGAAAATTTTGGCCNAATAATAATCCATATAAAAGCTTATTTCTAAAATCAAGTAATGAATATTTGTTTTGTCAAAACTGCAATTTAAAATTTGAGATTGAAGTAGGTTTTTGGTATGGTGCAATGTATATAAGTTACGCACTAGGTGTAGCAATGATGGTTGGCTTATGGTTAATATGTGATTATATATACCCTTCTTCTACAATTTTGTTTCAAATAACTCTTATTTCGTTATTTTTATTGGTGGTGTCACCNATTAATTATCATTACTCTAGATTAATTTGGATTAATATATTTGTAAAATATAAAAAGAAATAGTTTATGAAAAATTGGATAATTGTTCTCATTGGATTAACGATTGTTTTTGTTGGTGTAGTTACAAAAAAATTATTTTTTCTTCTTTTTATAGCAATTTTACCTTTGTTTTGGAATTATAAAAGCAACTAATGATTAGATTATATTTAATAGGAATAAGTATACTCTTAATTGCAATTATTGCCAACTTATTGATAGGGAAATTAGGTTTAAATACCTGGTATGATTTTGGGCCTGAGTTCTTTAAAAGAGGCTTACCTGTGATGAAAGAAGCTGGATTTTTAAATTGCTTATGGCTATTTATTTTGTATCCATTAGTACTAAGCCTGGGTTATGTTATTGGTAATAAGATATATAGTTTATTTTGAAACTATATTTGTTTCTGTAAGCTGATATATTTTTAATATAACCAATCCAAAGAGCACACCGCTAATTAGTAAAATTACACTTGATAAATCACTAACACTAAAGGAAAGCCTGAGCAAAATTGTTGAAATGATAAAGCCTGTATTTCTTATTATTTGCGCATATCTATCNGTGTAACCAAATGATATTAGAAGAATAAATACATCAACTAAAATTAAGATCGTAAAGAAGTCAACAAAGAAAACTGAGCTTAGATTTTCTGTAATGTTTTGATTTATTAAAGCTGAATGTAGCCAGTCGTATAAATTGTAAATACATAAAATTATTAAAATTGGGACAAGTGCAATACTCATGCTTTTTTTGTAAGCAATAAATCGCGATATATCTGTTTCAAGTGTTCTCTTGGGTATTTTTTTTCTTATTTTTTTGAACAGAAATATAAGGTAGTAAATAAANAGNATTCCAAGTAANTTNTATAGCAAATACAAACTTCCTTGATTAAATATGCCGCTGTCAGTATTTAAATTTGGAATATCTTCAAATATTTTTCTGATCATTATAAGAGATATTATCTCATACTCTTTAGCTATTGATGTTGTAAAAGATCTTGGTAAGTAATAAACCAGTAAAAAAACTTCATATAAAAGTATAAATGAAAAAGGTGTGTATAAAGCAGAAATGGGATTTGTTAGAAGATTTTCTACTCCTTTCAAGAATTCTAGGTCATACGATTTATTTAGGTAGATTAAAACAAGATGGGCTATAAAACCAATAACAGCTAAATACAAAATTACTGTTTCTAAAGATTTTATATTCTTTTCGGAAAATAAAGACTCATGTATTTTGGTTATTGATTTTATCATACTTATTGTTTTGAATCAATCGCGTCAATTTTTACAGAAATGTCATGTGCTTCTTTTTCTAATTGATCGCTTTTTTTTCTGTCAACTTTTGAGATATTGAAGGCTTCCTCTTTTTTCTTTTTGTAAAGATCCATAAGCTTTTCTCTTTCAGTTTTCTTTTTAAATAATCCGAACATTTTTTATTTTTTTATTTCTGGGTCGTTTTCCAATTTTCTTTTTTGNGAATTATGNCCCCAGTTTATCATATANANTAAGCCCGCAACATAAAGTACAAATATTACNGCCCCAATAATAAACATTTCAACAGACAGCATNATTAATTGTTTTTGTTATAAAAATTATTTCTTCTTTGTCTTATTGCAATTGCAAAAAGAAGAATTGTAGCAGGCCAATGAGCAGAGTATTGAGCAGACTCAAAATCGCCTGAGAGGCCTAAAAAAATTGAATACATCATTGCAATGAATGCAATAATAATTGGATAATAAACTATTATAAATTCTTTATAGTTTTTCATAATATATATATTTTGTTATGTGCAAATATATAACTTTTTTGTTTAAAAGTTATACAATTNCAGCTNTGATTGTTATTTTAGCATTAAATTTGTAGTTTCGATACATTAATTTTAAAATTAAAAAAATGAATTTTTCTGACCCTTTTTACATAATTTTTTTAATTATTATTGGATTNGTTTATTATCAAATAAGAAAACCTAAAAAATAATTTTCAATTGAATAAAAATATTTTTGGAGAGCCATTAAAGCTATGTAGTTCAAGCCCAATGACTGGCTTTTATAGAAATGGCTGTTGTGAGACCGACAAAGACGATTATGGCTTACATACAGTTTGCGTTATTGTTCATGATGAGTTTTTAAATTTTTCCAGATTAGTTGGTAACGATTTAACTACACCAATGCCTCATTATGATTTTCCTGGATTAAANCATGGTGACAAATGGTGTTTNTGTGCNAANAGATGGAAGCAAGCATTTGAAAANAATGTTGCTCCAAAAGTAATNTTAGAGGCTACTAATGAAAAAACACTAGANATTATTGATATAAAATATTTAATAAAACATTCACATAAAGAAATCAAANAATAAATTTTTTTTCTCACTTTTTAAATTAGATTTGCAAAATATTAACTAANAANAACAAAAATGAGATACTTAATACTGTCATTTGCAATCTTCTTATCAGCTTGCACACAAACAAATGACATGACACANTTTAATGCTAATTTAGAGGTTGTAAAAAAAGCAATGTCTTGCTTTGAAACACCCCAAGATTTTGAAACTTACAAATCACTTATTGATGAAAATATTAAACATCAATCGCCTGTATATGGTACTGGGCAAGTTGATTATGAGGGTGTAATGAATCAAGCAAAATTTTACATGGAAGGATTTTCAGATGTGACTTTTGAAAACCCAATATGGCTGCCTGGTGTTGACACTACAACACTACAAAATAATGGTAGCGTCAGAGTTTATGGAACTTGGACTGGAAAAAGTAAGCAAACCGGAAAGCCATTTTCAGTTGATACTTATCACTATTTTGATGTTCAAGATGGTAAAATTATTTCATCAGGAGATTATTTTGATGCAAGNGGCATGGTGATGGCTGTTTCAGCTACTANTGAAGAGTAATTTTCTTAAATAAATTACAAATCTAAAATCCCTTGAAATTCAAGGGATTTTTTTTGACCAAGACCTAACGAACTGGTTAAATGATTTTATCATCTATTAATGACTGAAAAGTATCTCTTAATGTATCTCTCATAGGTCTAAATTTAATACCTAATTCTTTTTTTATTTTTTTGTTACTTGCNTTGAAAATATGATTTAANTTGTTTGAAATGTATTTTCTNTNNANNCCTTTTTTTAAAAGTGGCCCTAANANCCATATGANAAGTTTTGGAGCTGNTTTAGTTGGNATTTTATATTTATTNCCAAANATTGAATGTAATTCTTTNGAAATTTCAAGAAGANTTGTGTTGTGTGCNCTNGNTATATATCTCCCTTTAGCATTTTTGGAAAATCCTGCTAAATAATGTGCTTCTGCAACATCTCTTACATCTACAAGTCCAATACCAAATTTAGGTATCCATCTTTTTAATTTACCACTGCTAATTTCTTTGAGGATTTTAAAACTTTCGGATGTTGCATCTTTACTGTTTAAAAATGGACCTAAAACTAGGCTCGGATTAACAACTACTAAATCCCAATTTTTTTGAAGAGATTGAAGTTCCCAAGCTCTCTCTTCAGAAAGTCTTTTTGAGTATGAATATGGCTGATAAGAAAGAGATGCAGTTTTGTTCCAAACTGATTCAGTTATCTCATTGTTTTCATACTGTTGGCATTCAGATGCATCACTATACATTGCAGCAACACTGCTTGTAAGCACAATTCTTTTAACTGAACTGACTTTATTTGCAGTTCTTATAACATTTTCAGTTCCTTTTAAAGCAGGGTCAATTAATTCTTTTTGAGCATTTTTAATATCTAATTTAAAAGGAGATGCTGTATGAAAAACTACACTACACCCTTGCATAGCTTTATTAAATGAATCATTAATTAATAAATCTGCTTCAAAAATTTTTAATTTATTGGTATTTGCCTTAGGAACAGACTTTAAATGATCTGTTTTTGAGCTATCGTTTATATTTCTGACTGAGGCGTGAACAGTGTGCCCCTTTTCAATCAGTTTTTTTACTAACCAGCTGGCAACATATCCATTTGCTCCAGTTACTAAAACTGTTTCTTTATTGTTATTCATTTTTGTTTAAGAAGTTAGATCAGAAACTATATCTTTTCTAACAATTTCTAAATATTTTTTTCTTTTTTTCTCATCAACAAAGGGTACAGACCAAAATTGTTTTGTTTTTGAAAAAAGCGAAAGTTTCCATCCAAAAACAAATGAATAAACCCCCATAACAAGTCTTAATTTTACAGAATTTACATAAAGGGTTAGTACAGGTAAGGCAGGAGCCCCGTGAGTGATATATGTTCTTAGTTTTTTATTTTTTAGAAAAGGTTTTGGATAAGAATATGTTTTTGTTATTGGAATAAATTTATAAGCAAATCCTGGTGTAAATACTTCATCAAAAAAAATCTCAGTTCTTGGAGTTAATCTAAACCACCAAACAGGTGAAATTATATACAAACTGTCAGCCCATAAAACTAATTTTTTATAATGTTCTATTAATTTTTTTCTTGGTCTTGTAAAATCGTCTCTGTATAAGTCAATAACTTTCAAATTTTTTTTTCTAATAGACATTTCATTTTCTATTGTTTTAAAAATCCCGTTATAGCAAAAAGAATTAATGTCAGGATGGCCGATGATTATTAAATAATTCACTTTTGATAGTAAGATTTTGCAAAATTATAAAAGTATTACTTTAAGTTTGTTTTGCTATTTTTATGCTAGATTAAAATTTAAAAATAGGTGCGGTGAGGAAGGGATTCGAACCCCCGAAACAGTTTCCCGTTTACACGCTTTCCAAGCGTGCGCCTTAAGCCACTCGGCCACCTCACCATAATAAGTCGCGAATTTAAAAATTATAAATTATTTAAAGTCTGAAAAGTTGTTTAGCATTTGCAGTTGTTTTTTCTGCTATTTTTTCAATTGGAAAATTGTAAATTTCGCCAATTCTTTCAGCAATATTAAGTATGAACTTACTTTCATTTCTTTTACCTCTGAATGGTTTTGGAGCAAGGTATGGGGAATCAGTTTCTAAGATTATTTTGTCAAGATTGATTTGATCTATAATTTTATCTATTCCTCCATTTTTAAATGTTACAACACCACCAATACCTAAATAAAAGTTATTTAAATCAATAATTCTTTTCGCCTCATCAAGACCTCCAGAAAAACAATGAAAAACACCTGATAAATTTTCATCATTTAATTTTTCAACTATTTTAATAGCTTCATTAAAGGAATTTCTTGTGTGTATAACAATCGGAAGATTATATTTTTTAGCAAGTTTAATTTGATTTTCAAATACTATTTTCTGATATTCTACAGTTGAACTTTCCCAATATAAATCAATTCCTATTTCACCAACAGCAACAAATTTTTCATTTTTAATTTTCTCTTCTACGTGTTTCATTTCATCTTTAAAGTTTTCTTTTTTTACACTGCAAGGGTGTATGCCAATCATTGGAAAACAGTTATTTGGAAATTTTTTACTTAAACTTAACATTTTCTCAGTTGTAGTGGAATCTATGTTGGGCAGTAACATTTTTTTAACTCCTGCATTAATAGCATGATTTATAACATCATTTCTGTCACTATCAAACTGAGATGCAAATAAGTGAGTGTGCGTGTCAATAAATTCCATTATGCAATATTACTTAATTTCTTTAGTTTTACATTTGTGTCAAAACTATCAAAGCTTCTAGTAGTAAGATTTAGTTCAATTGGAGATATTGTTCTTACCTCACCTGTTGTTAGAATATTAAAACAAAATCAATTTGAAGTACATTTTTTAACAAAAAAGAAATATGTTCCTTTATTGGTAAATAACCCAAACATTGATAAATTATATTGTTTTAACAAAACTATAAATGAAGCTAAGTCTGAAATTGTAAATGAAAACTATGATTTTATCATTGATTTACACAACAATATTAGATCTCAGTCATTAAGACTTTTAAATGTTCCGATTAAAAGATATTCTAAATCGAATTTTAAAAAATTTATTTATATGAATTTTAATTTAAATTTTTTAAATGATGAGCATGTTGTTGATAGATACGTAAAAACCATTTCATTTTTAAATTTAAAAAACGACAATAAAGGTTTAGATTTTTTCTTAAATCCAAACGACAAGGTTGAATTTGATATCAATCAAAATTTTGCTAGCTGGTGTATTGGTGCCTCAAAAGAAGAAAAAAAATTGTCAAAAAGTCAAATTTTAAAAATAATGGCTAGCTTAAATTTACCCGTTGTTTTATTGGGGGGTGAAGATGAAAAAGAAATGGGAGATGCAATAATTGCAGAATCTCACAAAACAAAAATTTATAATTATTGCGGAAATATTACTGTAAATCAATCTGCATATCTAATTAAATACAGTCAGTTTTTATTAACCAACGATACTGGTCTAATGCATATAGGTGCTGCCTTCAATAAAAAAATCATATCATTTTGGGGTTGTACAAAGCCAGATTTAGGATTTGCTCCATATGTTGATGCAACCCAATCGTTAATGTTTACTTCAAGTTTTTCAAAAAGACAATGCTCTAAGCATGGATCATCAT
>PBAG01000001.1 GCA_002715885.1 Flavobacteriales bacterium
GCAGCGGTAATAACTTTTTTAGATTATTGGCTTCAGATCTATTCAGTAAAAGTTTTTGGTGGAGGAAGAGCATCAACATTGGGTGTTATTGCCGGAATAATTTTTGGTATTTTTTTATTTCCTCCATTTGGGGTAATAATAGGCCCATTTATTGGAGCTTATATTGGAGCTGCAATTGAATCTGATTTTGATTTAATCAAATCTTTTAAAATAGCTTTTGGTTCTTTAATTGGTTTTCTTGGTGGGACAATCTTAAAATTTGTTTATTCACTATATGCAATATGGCAATATGTGAATTATCTTTTTTAAAAAGATTTTATCTCCAATTTTTTTAGTACTATATTTTCAATAATTGTTTCTAGTTCTACAAGTTTTTGAGGTGCTCCAATATGATTTTTTATTCTTTTATCTTTTATTTTCGTATAAGTCGAGGGTAAGTCTGAAATATTTTCAGAGTATTCATTTTTTAGGTTATA
Source organism: Flavobacteriales bacterium (assembly GCA_002715885.1). Classification (GTDB taxonomy): domain Bacteria; phylum Bacteroidota; class Bacteroidia; order Flavobacteriales; family BACL11. The sequence continues at coordinate 477 of PBAG01000001.1, forward strand.
AAAGTTTATATCATTTGCTTTTTTTAGAATTGAATTTATTTCTTGCTTGCTTAGTGTAAAATTGAATCTTCCAATTTTCTTAACAAATTTCTCACCAAAATAAAATGTCTCGCCATCACTATATATTGTTACTTTAAAAATAGGGCATGTTCCAAAACAAGCTGTTTTTTGTAAACTTATTATCTCTGACCTATTTTCAGAACTATTTTTTTTTGTTAAAAAAGAGCATGAGGTTAAAAAAAGAATCGCAAAAAGATAATTTTTCATTTTCTATCTTCTTTTTTGCTTCATTTTTTGTTCCTGCATTTTCTGCATTTCCTCAAGTCTTTTTTGGAATTTAGATTTTTTTCTAGGTTTCTTTTTGTTTTCTTCAATTTCTTGTAAAAGAGCTCCTTCATTTACAAATCTTTTCATTAAAAACATTTGGGAGAATGTAAACATATTTGCGAGAAAATAATAATAGCTTAATCCAGCTGCATAATTATTGAAGAATCCTAAAAACATAACAGGCATCAAGTACATCATCCATTTCATTTGTGCCATTTGACCAGATGCCATTTGCGTATTCATTCTAGTATAAAGTAAGGTCGATATAGTCATTAATAATGTAAATAGACTGACATGATCGCCATAGAAAGGTATTTCAAAGGGTAAATCTAAAATGGAATCATATGCAGATAAATCATCAGCCCAAAGAAATGCTTCAGATCGTAGCTCTATCGAAGCAGGAAAGAATCTAAACATTGCTATCAAAATTGGAAATTGGAAAAGCATTGGTAGACAGCCTCCCATTGGATTTACTCCAGCTTTCCTGTAAAAGCTCATAGTCTCTTGCTGAGCCTTCATAGGATCTTTTGATTTGTGTTTTTCATTAATTTTATCTATCTCAGGCTTTAAAACTTTCATTTTTGCTTGAGATAAATACGCTTTATATGTAAAGGGTGATAGCGCAAGCTTTATAATTATTGTTAATAATAAAATTATAAGACCGTAGTTGGTGAAGTATTTACTTAAAAAATCAAAAATGTTGATTATTATATACTTATTAACCCAACCAAAAATACCCCAGCCTAGAGGAATAATTTTCTCAAAGTTTATATTGTATGATTGAAGCTGCTTGTAATGGTTGGGTCCAAAATAAAATTGAAATTCAACTTTTTCATATGGATCATGATTGTATTTTATTTCAAATTCAGCAGATAAATCTTTTACGTAGTTAGAAAACTCTTCTTTTTTACTTGAAAGTTTCACATTTTTCAAACCATTCTTTGCGACCAAGATTGAGCTAAAGAATTGTTGTTGCATGGCAACCCAAGAGATTTTGTTCTTAATTTTTTCATTTTCGTCACTGGTTGTATAACCCAGATAATCAATATCATCTTTATCTGCAAAATACTGATAGTATATTCCAGTATACATGTCTTGGTTGTCTTTACTTTTTTCAGTTTGTGGAGTCTTCATTTGCCACTGAAGGTTCATGAAGTTTAGTTCATTAGGGATAATTTCATTCATTCCTATTAAATTGATATTAAAATCAACCAAATAGTCTTGATTAAGTTTATATGAAAAATCTATAAAGTGGCTACTGTCAACATCAAGTCTTAATGAAATTTCCTCATCACTAATTTGAGTTGGTTTAAAAAATAGTTCACTTGTGTTAATACTAATTCCTGTAGAGAAATTTAAATTAAAAAGTGATGAGTCAGAATTAAATATTTTTAAGTCTTCACCATTATATGTTTTATATTTCTTCTTGTCAGGACCTTCTTTTATAGTTACAGAACTTATTCTTCCTCCTTTATTTGAAAGAATAACTTTAATTTTTTCATTTTCTAAAACATAATTTTGAATTTCAGAGTCAGCTGATTTAGAGAAAATGCCATACTTTTTTTCTAGTTCTTTTTTGGTGACTTGTTCTTTTTTATCAATGATTTCATTATCTTTTATAATAACATCTTCTGTAATAACGTCTTCTTTTTGAATTGTATCATTTTTTTCTGATACCTCTTCATTTGTTGGAAGAAAATAGAAGTTAAAAACCAGAAGTATTAAAAACATTAATACAAATCCTGTTAGAGAATTTTTATCGTAATTTTTCATTTAATTATTTTATACAGGCTTGAATAAATTCGCTAAACAGGGGGTGGGGTCTAAGTACAGTACTACTATATTCAGGGTGAAATTGTACGCCAACAAACCATTTATGCTTAGGAATTTCAATAATTTCAACAAGATTATTATCTGGATTAATACCTGAGAATTTCATTCCATTTGAACTAAATTCCTCTAAGAATTCATTATTAAATTCATATCTATGTCTATGTCTTTCAGAAATAACTTGCTTATTGTAAGCCTTATGAGAGTAGCTATTTTTTTCAAGTTTACAATTGTAGGCCCCTAATCTCATTGTACCCCCCTTGTTTTTTATGTCTTTCTGATTTTCCATTATGTCAATAACTGGATTTTTTGTGTCGGGATTCATTTCTGTAGAATTTGCATCAGATTTTTTTAAAATATTTCTTGCAAATTCTATTACTGCACATTGCATGCCCAGGCAAATTCCTAAGAATGGCATGTTATTTTCTCTAACATATTTTATGGCACTTATTTTACCTTCGATTCCTCTGTCTCCAAATCCAGGTGCAACAAGTACTCCATCCAGACCTTTAAAAATCTGATTTAAATTATTTTCTTTGATCTCTTCAGAGTGAATCCAACTTATATTTACTTTACAATTTTTTTCAGTACCAGAATGAATTAAAGCTTCACATATTGATTTATAAGAGTCTTTTAGTTTAATGTATTTTCCAACAAGACCAATATTGACTTCTTTTTTTGGATTTTTTAATTTTTCTAAGAATTTTTTCCACTTTACTAAGTTAATCTCAGATTTATCTTTAATTACTAGTTTTCTTAATACAACTTTGTCAAGATTTTCTTTTTGCATTAGAAGTGGGACATCATAAATTGTTTTTGCATCTAAAGATTCAATTACAGCATCTTTTTCGACATTGCAAAATAATGCTATTTTTTGTCTCACATTTTCAGTTAGAGGGTGCTCTGTTCTACAGACTAAAATATCAGGCTGAATTCCTGATTCTAGCAGTGTTTTAACAGAGTGTTGAGTTGGTTTGGTTTTTAATTCTCCAGCAGCGGATAAATAAGGTACTAAAGTTAAGTGAATATAAATTGTACTTTTCTGCATCTCCCATTTTAGTTGTCTTACAGCTTCAATATATGGTAATGATTCAATATCACCTACAGTACCCCCAATTTCAGTTATGACAAAATCAAATTCTCCAGTGTCCCCTAATAGCTTAATTCTTCTTTTAATTTCGTCAGTAACATGAGGGATGATTTGAACGGTTTTACCTAAATAATCCCCTTTTCTTTCTTTNTTAATGACNGTTTGATAGATACTGCCTGTTGTTACATTATTTGCTTGTGAAGTNTCATTATCAAGAAATCTTTCATAATGTCCAAGATCNANATCNGTTTCTGCTCCATCGGTNGTAACNTANCATTCTCCATGCTCGTANGGATTCATTGTNCCTGGNTCAATATTTATGTAAGGATCTAACTTTTGAATTGTTACNCTGTANCCTCTTGAACTCAATAATTTNCCNAGAGATGCAGCTATAATTCCNTTTCCTAGAGAAGAAGTAACNCCTCCAGTAACGAAAATATATTTAGTTGAAAAATTATTCAATGTTTTTTTTACAAATTTAATATTTAAAATTATTTAACATAGGNGCAATTTTTATTTTAAAAAGATAAGCTTATTCCAATACTTGGCATTAGTGGTAGCTGATTTACTCTCTCNTATTTAACTCTATTAAAATAAAAGATATTCTCTCTGTTATAAGCATTAGTTACNGAGCCAGTTATATTTAAATCTGTATTGTTATTAAATCTAAAATCTTTCGATATGGATAAATCTAGTCGATGATAATAAGGCAGTCTTCCTTGATTAAGTTCTGCATACTGTATTCCAAGNTCTCCNTTTGANGATGTNTAGTCCGTATTTATGCCATTTGAAAATGTAATGTTTTCNTAAAANCCTTGAGTTTGAGTAAATGGAAAACCAGAACCTAAATTCCATCTAGCATCAAATTTCCATTCTTGTTTTTTTCCAAATTTGTAAGAAGTCACAAAGTTTACATTATGTCTTCTATCAAAATGTGGAGAGTATTCTCTAAAACCGTCATCTCTAATAACTTCACCCAAAGAATAAACTAACCAAACATAAAGTTTCTTGGTGTTATATTTTGTAAGAACATCAATACCTCTAGCTGTACCAGTTTCAATAATGAATGTTTCATCACTATTACTAGTCATATTTCTATTAATGTTTGTTAATTGATTAAAATCCTTAATGTATGCTTCAACTTGAAAATCAATTTTATTATTTACATCATATTCAATACCAGCTATTAAATGTTTAGCTTTCTGTATTTTGCTTGTGTAATCTTCGCCATTAGGTTGAGTTGGTATCTCTTCAGGAGATGAAATAATACCAGAAAAAAGATTTACCACATCTCGGTCAGATGATGTACTTAAAATATTTTGCGAATAAAATCCACTAGCTATTTTTGTTCTTAATTTTTCATTAACGATATATTTCAGTCCTAACCTTGGTTCAGGTGACAAGCCAAGAGTATACTTTTGTATTCTAAAACCAGGTTCAACTATAAGCCTTGTTGAAGTATATTGATAATTTACATAAGCTGAAAATTCAGAAGTATTTTCGTTTTGTGTTATTGGAGTGTTTACAGAGTTGTAGGTTAGAAAATCAGTAGAATAGCCATGTACATCAAAACCATATTTAATTTTACTTTTAGGTTTGAAATATGAAAAATCAAATCCCATATTAAAACCAGAAATTCCACTTTCTCTTATTGGTGATGCCTCCTCATCTAAGCTAATTTTATAAGATGAATATGCAAAGTTTCCTTCAATAAGTACTGGCGAACTTCCTGGAATTAATATAAATTCACTTCCAATTCCATTTGATGTCCATTTTAGCTTAGAAATATTTTCATAATCTACTANATCTTGAAAATTAAATCCAAATAAGTTAAGTTTGCTNCCATTACTACCGTGCAAAGAAAGTTTTGTGTATAAATCTGTGTAGCTATAAGGTAATCCTTTATTATCAAAATCAAATAGAGGTTCCTGGTATATCANTTCTGACGTTTTATCTAAATATGATGTTTTNCCTGAGAAAACAAAAGAAGATTTTTGATTTTTACTTAGTGGTCCCTCAAGAAGTAGTTTGGAACCAAATGTATTGGATGTAATTTTTCCTCCAAATCTTTTTTTGTTACCATCTTTTGTTTTTATATCCATAATTGATGAAATTCTNCCACCATATTCAGCATTAAACCCACCTGTAAAAACATCTGTATTTCTAATAATGTCGGTNTCAAANACAGAAAAAAGTCCAATTGAATGAAAAGGACTATATATTATCATNCCATCAAGTAATACCTTATTTTGTATCGGAGATCCTCCACGAATATANAATTGTCCACCCTGATCNCCAGTAAAAACAACTCCNGGTATTATTTGAATATATTGAGCNAGATCAGGNTCNCCACCAATAGTTGGAACCATTTCTAGTTCTTTTTTTGTGATTTTTATTGCAGCAGCATTAACTTCTGTTCTCATTGCTTCTCTTTCTGCTGAAATTTTTACCTCATTAAGTTTAATACTTGATTCTTGAATTTCTAAATTTTTTGTTAAAATTTGGTTGTCATTTAAAATTATTTTGACTTGAGTNGTATCGTAACCTAAGTAAGTTACAACAAGATTATATTCTCCAGCAGCAACTTTTGAAATATTATACATTCCATTAACATCAGTTGGAGCACCGATTGTAGTNCCCTGCAAAAAAACATTACAAAACATTATTGGTTCTCCAGTTGATTTGTCATAAACAAAACCTCTAATAGTAGCATTTTGCGAATAACTAATAGTAGAAAAAAATGTGATTAATAAAAAAAAGAAGAATTTTTTCATCATTTTTATAAAACAGGCAAATATAGATAATTATAAACTTGTTTTTAGCAATGTAGTATTTTAAAAATAAGTTCCTCCAAAAGAGATTTTGATGAAGTGTTGTTGTTGCCTATTCCTTTAGATCTTAGTTCATAATTGTTGATATACTCAAATATTTGATTTAGTTGTGCTAAAGTGTAATTTCTAGATGCTGTTTGGTATTGAGAAACAAAATATGGGTTTATTTTTAAAGTTGATGCAATTTTAATTCTATCTTGATTTTGTACTTGTTTGAATATTAAAACTTTTTTGAAAAAAGAAAACACAGAGCTAATAGTTAAAACAAATGGATTACTTTTTTGATTAGCCGATAAAAATTTTGCAATCAAATTGCATTTATAAATGTCTTTGGTAGCTAAAGAATTCTGCAATTCAAAAATATTGAAATCTTTACTTATTCCAATATGCTTTTCAATTAGATCAAGTGTGATCGTCTTTTCATCATTTATATTAATCAACATTTTTTCTATTTCATTAGTTATTTTAGACAAATCGGTGCCGAGATGTTGAGTTAAAACTTCGCAACTCTCATTTGTTATTGAGAGTTTTTTTTGTGTAAAATAATTATTTATCCAACCACTGACTTGGTTTTCATATAATTTGTTGCTTTCAAATAATTGATTGGTTTTTATAATTTTTTTGAAAAAACTTTTTCTTTTATCTATTTTTTTCTTGTAACAAATTACAAGAACTGTAGAATTTAAGGGGTTGTCACAATATGCTTCTAATTTATCAATATTTCTGATTTGTTGTGCCTCCTTAACAATTACAACTCTATATTCAGCACCAAATGGATATTGTTTGGCTTCAGAAATTATTTCTAATGCACTAGTTTCCTTGCCGTAGAGTATTACTTGATTAAATGACTTTTCTTCATCAGCTAAAACTTTATTTGAAATATAATCAGATATTTTGTCTATGTAATAATTTTCATCTCCAGCGAGAAAGTATATATTTTGATATTTTTTATTATCAATAGATGCTAGTATCTCATTATATTTCATTTAAATTTGTTTTATGCTAATGCAAGAGCTTAACTTTCCAAAAATAGATATTAAAAGTAAAGTAGTTGATGAAAGTATACAAGTTTTTGATATCGTAAGAAAAAAATATTTAATTCTTACACCTGAGGAGTGGGTAAGACAACATGTTATTCATTATTTAATTTCTCAAAAAAAATACCCAAAAGGTTTGATGCAAATTGAAAAACTGATTAGTTACAATAATTTAAAAACTAGAGCTGATATTGTTGTATATAATAATGAGTCAGTTCCTCTTTTATTAGTTGAATGTAAGGCTCCTTCTGTAAAAATTAATAAAAATGCTTTTGATCAAATAGCAAAATATAATTACGAACTTAAAGCAAAATATCTTTATGTTACTAATGGATTAAAACATTATTGTTGTGAAATTAACTATTTGAGCGGAGATATTAATTTTTTAAATGAAATACCAAAATTTAATTATTAGAAAAAATTACGCACACATTTTTGCTTTAGGTGGAGCAAATTTTGTTAGGTTAATTCCAACAACCGACTCAATGTATTCTTTCATTGTTGGGGTTCTGCCTAAAATTGCAGAGAGGACAACAACTGGTGTAGATGCAAGTAGTGATTCCCCTTTTTTTCTATCGGAATCAGCTACAACTCTTCCTTTAAAAAGTCTTGTAGATGTTGCCATAACGGTATCACCTTTTTCNGCNTTTTCTTGATTGCCCATNCATAAATTGCAACCAGGTCGCTCTAAGTACATCATATTTTCATATTCTGTTCTTGCNAAATTTTTTGGGTTGTTATCATTAAANTCGAAGCCAGAATATCTTTGCAGTATTTCCCAATCTCCTTCTTCTTTTAATTCGTCTATAATGTTGTAGGTTGGTGCTGTAACAACTAGGGGAGCATTAAAATTTACNTTACCTGATGCTTTTTCAAGGTTTTTAAGCATCTGAGATACAATTTTTAAATCACCTTTATGAACCATGCANGATCCCACAAANCCTAAGTCTACTTTCTTTGCTCCTTTGTAATAGGAAAGAGGTCTGATAGTATCGTGAGTATATCTTTTTGAAATATCTTCGTTATTAACATCAGGGTCTGCTATCATNGGTTGCGCTATAATATCTAAATCAACTTCAAATTCTGCAAAATATTTTGCATCATTATCTGGTGCTAGGGCAGGTTTTTCACCTGANTTAATTTCACTTATTCTTTTGTCAGCTCTGTCTATCAATCCTTGAAGAACCCCTTTTTTATTATCCATTCCTTTTTTAATCATTACATTAATTCGACTTTTTGCTATTTCGAGCGATTGAATTAATGTGTTATCTTCAGAAATGCATATTGACGCTTTAGCTTTCATTTCAGCTGTCCAATCAGTAAAAGTAAATGCCTGATCGGCAGGAAGTGTTCCGATATGCACTTCAATTATTCTACCTTGAAAAACATTTTCTCCATCAAATTTGTCAAGCATTTGAGCTTGTGTTGCATGAACAACATCTCTAAAGTCCATGTGGTCTTTCATTTCTCCTCTAAAAGTTACTTTAACAGATTCAGGAATAGGCATGGAGACCTCACCTGTAGCTAAGGCCAAAGCTACTGTTCCTGAATCGGCGCCAAAAGCTACTCCTTTAGACATTCTTGTGTGAGAATCTCCTCCAATAATAATGGACCAATCATTGACAGTTAAGTCATTTAAAACCTTATGAATAACATCAGTCATTGCATGGTATTCACCNTTTGGGTCTCNTGCAGTAATTAGACCAAAATCGTTCATAAAATTCATTAGNTTTGGAATATTTTGTTGAGCTTTAATATCCCAAACAGATGCAGTATGACAACCAGATTGATAGGCACCTTCAATAATGGGAGATATTGTTGTTGCTGCCATTGACTCAAGTTCTTGGGATGTCATAAGTCCTGTTGTGTCTTGAGAACCAACAATATTTACTTCCACTCTCACATCAGATCCGGCATGAAGAATCTTTCCTTTTTCTATTCCAACNGCATTTTTATTAAATATTTTTTCTACTGCTGTTAGCCCTTGATTTTTATGTGAAATTTCTTTGGACGATGCATATACGATTGGCATTTCAACATTTAAAGTTTTTGCTGCAAAGCTTTGAAGCTTTTTACCAAAAACAATTGCATAGGATCCTCCAGCCCTCATGAATTCTTTTTTTTGTGGAGTTAACGATCTACTAATATCAACTAATTCTTTTTCGTTTTTTAACAGCTTCTTTTGCTTAGTGTCTATAGTCAGTAAAGTTCCCGTATCTACATTATAAACTTCTTCCAATAATGGTTCGCCATCTTCGTCTTCAATGTTATTTCCATTTTCATCTTTTTTCTTTCTCCAATTTTTTAAGTCAACTCCAATTCCTCCAGTAACATCAACAGTAGTTAGAAAAATTGGTGAAATGCCATTAGTTCCTGCGACAATTGGAGCAATATTAACAAAGGGAACATATGGACTTGCTTGTTTGCCAATCCAAAGGGCAACATTATTTACCCCTGACATTCTTGATGATCCAACACCCATTGTACCCTTTTCAGCAATCATCATGATTCTTTTATTTGGGTNTTTTTTTTGCATCTCAACGATTTCCTGCTGAGCTTCTGTGCTAATTAAACACTTTCCGTGAAGTTCTCTGTCAGATCTTGAGTGAGCTTCACTACCAGGAGACAATAAATCAGTTGAAATATCTCCCACTCCNGCAACATAAGTTATTATTTCAATTCTTTCTTCAAGCTCAGGTAACTTAGTAAAAAATTCAGCTTTTACATAGCTTTCAAGAATTTGTTTTGCAATCATATTGCCAGATTCATAGGCTAATTTTAATCTGTTTGTGTCGGCATCATAAAGAAATACTTGAGTTTTGAGTACATTAGCGGCTTTTGAAGCAATTTCTAAATCATCTGAAAAGGCAAGGTCAAGTAAGACATTTATTGATTGACCACCTTTCATGTGGGACAGCAGTTCAAATGCAAAGTCTTCACTTATTTCATCAACTTGATAATTTTTGAGAATAATATCTTTTAAAAAATTAGCCTTTACTACAGCAGCACTTGTTGTTCCAGGAAGAACATTGTAAATTAAGAAATCTAGTGATTTTTTTCTTTCTGGGTGATTTTGATCTCGAATTTGAGTAATAATTTCTTCAAGTAAAGAAGAAGAGTCAATTGGTTTAGGATTTAAGTTAGCCGCTTCTCTTTCACCAATCTCATTTATATATTTTTGGTATAATGACATTGTGCTCTAATTGAGATTAGATTTGATCCTCTGCAAATATACTTTAATGAAATAAAAAAACCGAATTTTAGAGAACTCGGTTTTGAAATAATTTTGGATGAAAATTATTCTGAGACTACATTAAAGGGAACTGTCACTTTAACGCTTCGGTGAAGTCTGACTTCGGCTTCATACTTTCCAAGCTCTTTGATTGAAGAAAGTTTGACGAACCTTTTATCAACTTCGTGTCCAAGTTCTGACAGTGCATCAGCAAATTGAGCAGGTGTTATTGAACCAAAAAGTTTTGTACCACCTTCAGCAACCTTAGCTTTCAAATTAATATCTAATTTTGGTAATGCTTCAGCAGTTTTGTTCATTTCAGCAATAATCTTCGAATCCTTTTGTTCTTGTTGTCTTAGGTTTTCTTTTAATACTTTTACAGCAGATTCAGTTGCAAGTTTGGCTTTACCAGTTGGGATTAAAAAGTTTCTTCCGTATCCTGGTTTTACTTTTACGATTTCATTTTTAAAACCAAGCTTTTCTACATTTTCTAATAAAATAATATCCATTTTTTTCTTTAATTATTTTAGGTTATCACCAACAAATGGAAGCAAAGCTAGTTGTCTAGCTCTTTTGACTGCAACAGCCAATCTCCTTTGAAATTTAAGTGAATTTCCAGTTATTCTTCTTGGTAAAATTTTTCCTTGCTCGTTGAGAAATCTCATTAAAAAGTCAGGGTCTTTGTAATCAATGTATTTTATACCCATCTTTTTAAAGCGACAGTACTTGCTTTGTTTTCTTTTCTCTATATCTACTGGTGAGAGATATCTTATTTCTGTTTTATTACTCATAATTATTCTGCTTTAGCGGTTTCATTTAACTTTTTTCTTCTCTTTTCAGCATATTCCATTGCATACTTATCTAATTTNATCGTTTGCCATCTTATGATTCTNTCNTCTCTTTGAAATTCTATTTCAAAGTCATTGATAACAGAACCGTCTGCTTGAAATTCAATTAAGTAATAAAATCCAGTTTTTTTCTTTTGGATTACNTATTTAAGCTTTTTTAGCCCCCAGTTTTCTTCGTGGGAAATTTTTGCTTTTTTGCCTTTTAAGTAATCGATAAATTTTTTTACCGTTTCCCTTACCTGTTCTTCAGATAAGACGGGATTCATTATGAAAACGGTTTCGTAATTATTCATCTTATTTGTTTTAATTATTTATTCGGGCGGCAAATTTAGAAAAACAATCTAGAATAACCAAATATGATTTGCATTTTAATTTGGGTAGCTTTTTAGTAATTATTTTAGTTTTAATGTTAAATTTGTAATCCTATTTTTAGTACCCTAAAATGAGCGANTTTTTAGTATCAGCAAGAAAATATAGACCTACTTCTTTTGATGATGTTGTTGGGCAATCTTCTGTTACTTCCACATTAAAAAATGCTATCCAATCTAATCAACTTGCCCATTCGTATTTATTTTGTGGACCAAGGGGTGTTGGCAAAACAACATGTGCTAGAATATTTGCTAAAGAAATTAATAAGTTCAATAGTCAAAGTCAAGTAGATGATTTCTCTTTTAATATTTTCGAGTTAGATGCTGCATCCAATAATTCTGTTGATGATATTAGAAGCCTTACTGATCAAGTAAGAGTTCCACCTCAGACAGGAAAGTACAAGGTTTATATTATTGATGAAGTCCATATGTTATCCCAATCGGCATTTAATGCCTTTTTAAAAACACTTGAGGAGCCACCACCTCACGCAAAATTTATTCTAGCAACTACAGAAAAACACAAAATTATACCGACCATTCTATCAAGATGTCAAATTTTTGATTTTAAAAGAGTTAGCAATGAAGACATAGTAAAAAACTTAAAGTTTGTGGCAAAAAATGAAAACATTACCGCTGAGGAGGAAGCATTATTTTTAATTGCTGAAAAATCTGATGGGGCATTAAGAGATTCATTGTCGCTTTTTGACAGATTAATAAGTTTTTCGGACAAAAATTTAACTTATAAGGATGTTGCTGAACATTTAAATACACTAGATTACGAATATTTCTTCAAAATTACAGATCATTTGATCAATAATGATATTAATTCCCTGTTAATTATTTATAACGAAATTGTAAACAATGGTTTTGATGGTCAGAACTTTATAAATGGTTTATCTGAGCATTTTAGAAAATTATTACTGTCAAAAAATGAAAAAACTGCAAGTATTTTTTCAATTAATCAATCACTTAAACAAAAATATTTAAGCCAATCACAGCAAATTGAAATTTCTTTTTTAATTGAAGCTCTAAAATTGTCTAATGAGTGTGATTTAAAATATAAGTTAAGTAGCAATAAACGTCTTCTTGTAGAAGTTTGTTTGATGCAAATCTCGTCCATTAACTTTAGAGAATCGGACAAAAAAAAAAATAAAAATTTTGTAGTATCAAAAACAAATAATTTATCTCAAAAAAAAGAATCAACAAGTATTCAAAAAAATGAAAAAATAGATGAGATTAAAGAAGAATCTAAAAGAGAAAAAGTTGTAGATAAAATNGANCCAAAAAGTGATATTAATCATTTAAAAACACCCAAAACATTATCAATTCTAGGTTCTCTTAAAAAAGAAGAAGATGTTGCTGAATCTCAAGCAACTATTAAGACAAAAAATACTGATGATTTTTCGCAAGAAAAGCTTTCAAAGCTATGGAAAGAATTGATTGATGATTTTTCAGCTAAAGGAAAATCAAATGTGGTTTTAGCTCTTTCATCTAATGAACCAATTTTAAAGAGCAATTTTCTTGTAAATGTTGTTCTGAGCAATACATCTCAAGTTGAACTATTGAATGAGGAAAAAACTAAAATACTTGAGTTTCTTAGAAAAGAGTTAAATAATGAGCTTGTAAATATTGATTTAAGTGTAATTCCAAATGAAAAAAATAATAAGCCTTACACAAATTCTGATAAATTCAAAAAAATGTATGAGCAAAACAAAAATTTAGCTATTCTGGGACAAAAACTTGGTTTAGATCCAGACTATTAAAAGAAATGAAAAGTAAAAACTTAATAACGATACTATTAATAATTAGCGCAGGAATTTTTTTAACTATTAATTCAAAAAAAGATTTTAAGATGATTGAGAATAATTATGAATCAGTTGCAAATGATCCCTTAAATACGAGAGTTTATACACTAAATAATGGTTTAAAGGTTTACCTTTCATCATATTCAGATGCACCACGAGTACAGACAAGTATTGCTGTTAGAGCAGGAAGTAAAAATGACCCCTCAGATGCAACTGGACTTGCTCATTATTTAGAGCACATGCTTTTCAAAGGCACTGACAAGTTTGGATCAATAGATTATCAAAAAGAAAAAATATTGTTAGACAAAATTGAGGATTTATATGAACAGTATAGGGCTATTGATATGTCTGAATCCTCTCAAAGAGATTTAGTTTGGAAACAAATTGATTCTGTTTCATCTGAAGCCGCTAAACTCTGTATAGCTAACGAATATGATAAAATGTTAAGTAGTATTGGAGCCAAAGGCACAAATGCATATACTTCAAATGAAAGAACAGTGTACATAAATGATATCCCATCAAATCAAATTGAAACTTGGTTGCAAATTGAAGCTGAGAGATTTAGAATGCCTGTTTTTAGGCTATTCCACACTGAGCTTGAAACAGTTTATGAAGAAAAAAATAGAGCTTTAGATAGTGATGGAAATAAAATGTTTGAAGCATTAATGATTGGACTATTTCCAAATCATCAGTACGGAACACAGACTACTATTGGAACTATTGATCACTTGAAAAATCCATCACTAAAAGAAATTAGAAAATATTACAACAAATATTATGTTCCAAACAATATGGCAATTTGTATGTCAGGAGATTTTGACTATGATGAGGTAATTAATTTAGTTGACAAATATTTTGGATCCTTTGAAAGAAAGGAAGATCCAGAATTTGATGTTATCATTGAAAATGAAATTTCAAATCCAGTTGTTAAAAATGTTTATGGTCCCGAAGCGGAAAGAATATACGTTGGCTTCAGATTAAAAGGAGCCGATTCGAAAGAAGCTTATTTATTAAGAATGGTAGATATGCTTTTGAGTAATACTTCGGCAGGGCTGATTGATATAAATATAAATCAAGCACAAAAAGCTGTTGGGGCTGGATGCTTCCCNTANATATTAAACGATTACTCACTTCACGGTTTTTACGCTAGTCCAATAGCAGATCAAAGTTTAGAAGAATTAAAAGATTTATTAATTTCTCAAATTGATGAAATTAAATCAGGCAATTTTTCTGAATGGATTCTTGATGCAATAATTACAGATCTCAAATTGGAACAAATAAAAAAATATGAATCAAATAGCGGAAGAACAGACAATTTTGTTGATGCATTTATTTTGAACAAAAACTGGCAAGAATATTCTTCGTTCATTGATGAACTGTCAAAAATAAAAAAACAAGATATTATTGATTTTGTGAATAAAAATTACTCTGAAAATTATGTGGTTGTTTATAAAAGAAAAGGTGATGATCCAAATGCTGTTAAAGTTACAAAACCACAGATAACACCAGTTAGTGTCAATAGAGAAAAAAAATCTGATTTTCTATTAGAAATTCTAAGTAAAGAAGTTAAAGATATTGAGCCTAAATTTATTGATTTCTCTACTGATTTAAAGACTGATATGATTAATTCTGTTCCACTCATTTNCAAACAAAATCAAGAAAATGAGAGGTTTCAACTAAGCTATATTTTAGATTTTGGAACCGATAACGAGAAAAAATTAAAATTAGCTTTAGATTATTTAAATTATTTAGGTACAAAAAAAATCTCATCCAGTGAAAAATTAAAAGAATTTTATAAGCTAGGATGTGACTTAAAAGTAACTGCTGATTTTAAATCCACAAAAATTGTTTTAAGTGGATTATCCAGCAACCTTGAAGCGTCATTAAAATTAATGGAAGATATTTTAGCTAATTCAATTGCTGATGAAAACGTACTTATTAATCTAAAATCTAACTACTTAAAACAAAAAGCTGATGCAAAATTAAACAAACAAACAATATTGTTTACTGCAATGACAAGCTTTGCTAGATATGGTTCAAATTCATCCTTTACCAACACAATTACGGATAAGGAATTAGAAGCTATTAGTTCTCAAGAATTACTTGACATTATTCATAATTTAACTTCAAAAGAACATAAGGTTCAGTTTTATGGTCCAACAGAAATATCTGATTTAAAAGAATTAATTGTAACATATCATAAAACAAATGATTTAAATCCAATTAAACCTGTTAATCTAAACAAAGAAAGAGAAATGAATTCCAGTCAAGTATTTGTAGTAGATTATGATATGAAGCAGGCTGAGATAGTCATGTATGCAAAGGGACCCAAATATGATAAAGATAAGTATTCAATAATTAAATTACATAATGAATATTTTGGAGGGGGTATGAGTTCTATTGTTTTCCAAGATTTAAGAGAATCTAAAGCATTAGCATATTCTGTCTACAGTGCTTTTACAATACCAAAGAAAGCAAGCGATTCACATTATCAATTCTCATACATCGGTACACAAGCAGATAAACTTGCTGAAGCAATGGACGGCATGCTTTCACTATTGACTCAAATGCCAGAAGCAAAATCAAATTTTGAAAATTCAAAAGAAGCTATTACGCAAAGAATAAGAACTGAGAGAATAACAAAATCAAAAGTCTTAGATTATTATGAATCTGCTCAAAAAATAAATATTGATTATGACCAAAGAGAAGACTTATACAAAAGTGTTGATGGTTTGTTAATGCAGGACTTAAATGAATTACACAATTCTTTTGTCAATAATGAAAATTATACCTACATGGTATTGGGAAGTAAATCAGATTTGGATTTGAATGTTTTAGAAAAATATGGAAATGTTCAAATTATTAATCTTAAAGATATTTTTGGGTACTAAAAGTTTAATTTTAAATGAAATCAAAAATAATATATACAAAAACAGATGAAGCTCCTTTATTGGCAACCTATTCTTTATATCCTATTTTAAAATCTTTTTTATCCAAATTAGATATTGAAATTGAATTAAAAGATATTTCACTTTCAGCAAGAATTCTATCTGTTTTTCCTGAATTCTTAACAGATAAGCAGAAAATAGATAATCATCTAGAAGAGCTTGGCAAAATGGTTTTAGATCCAAAAGCAAACATTATTAAGCTACCAAATATTTCTGCCTCAGTGCCTCAATTAAATGCCGCAATTAATGAGTTACAATCCAAAGGATATAATATACCGAGCTACAACGAAGATCCGTTAAATAAGGATGAAAAAGATATTTTAGAAAGATACAATAAAGTTAAAGGTTCAGCAGTAAATCCTGTCTTGAGAGAAGGAAATTCTGATAGAAGAGCACCACAATCTGTCAAAAATTATGTAAAAGAAAATCCACATTCAATGGGAGAATGGAGTTTTGATTCAAAAACTCATGTTGCAACAATGTCTGAGGGAGATTTTCATCATAACGAAAAATCTGTTAATATTAATTCCGAGAAGCTAGTAAAAATCGTTCATACTGATACCAAAGGAAAATCTACAGTTTTAAAAGGAGATATTAAGCTTTTAGAAAATGAAATAATTGACACTACATATATGAGTAAAAAGTCACTTATTTCTTTTTTCAAAAAGGAAATGAATGATGCAAAAGAAAATAATCTTCTGCTATCCTTGCATATGAAAGCAACTATGATGAAAGTTTCAGATCCTATTATTTTTGGTCATGCAGTAAGAACATATTTTATTGACCTAATTGATAAGTATGACAATTTATTTTCAGAATTGAACGTTGATTTCAATAATGGTTTTGGAGACATTTCACACAAAATTAAAAACTTACCTCAAACAAAGCTTGATGAAATAAATGAGGAAATAAGTAATATTTTAGCAAAAAATGCAGATCTATCTATGGTTGATTCTGATAATGGAATAACTAATTTACATGTTCCCTCAGATGTAATTATAGATGCTTCAATGCCTGCTATGATTAGAAATTCTGGAAAACTATGGGACAAAAATGGTAAAATAAAGGACACAAAGGCTATCATACCAGACAGCTCATATTCTGCAGTTTATTCAGCAACAATTGATTTTTGTAAAAAAAATGGAGCTTTCAATCCCACAACTATGGGGACAGTTCCTAACGTGGGTCTTATGGCTCAAAAAGCAGAAGAATATGGATCGCATGACAAAACTTTTGAAATTACTTCTACTGGAACTGTAAAAGTAATAGATGAAAGTGGGTTTGTTATTGTTGATCATGAAGTAGAAGAAGGGGATATTTGGAGAATGTGTCAAACAAAAGATGAGCCAATAAAAGACTGGGTTAAATTAGCTGTTAATAGGGCAAAATCAACAAACTGGCCCGCAGTTTTTTGGCTAAGTAATAAAAGAGCACATGATTTAGAATTAATCAAAAAAATTAATATTTATTTAAAAGATTACGATACATCAAATTTAGATATAAGAATCTTATCTCCACATGAAGCAACAATCTTCACATTGGATAGATTAAAGAGGGGGCTTAATACTATTTCAGTTACTGGTAATGTTCTTCGAGATTATTTAACTGATCTTTTTCCAATTTTAGAGCTTGGTACTTCTGCAAAGATGCTCTCGATTGTTCCATTGATGAATGGAGGAGGTTTATTTGAAACAGGTGCTGGTGGATCTGCTCCTAAGCATGTTCAACAATTTGTTAAGGAAGGCCATCTAAGATGGGATTCAGTAGGTGAGTTTATGGCTTTGGTTGTATCATTAGAGCATCTAGCAGAAAAAAATAATTGTTCTCAAACGAGGATAATGGCTGAATGTTTAGATCTAGCAATTGAAAAATTATTAAAGTCCAATAAATCTCCAAAAAGAAAAGTAGGAGAACTTGACAACAGAGGATCGCATTTTTATTTGGCTTTGTATTGGGCTAAAGAATTGGCTAAGAAAGATTTAAATCCTAAATCAAAAAGNAATTTTAAAATACTTGGTGAGACTTTGGAAAAGAATGAAAAATTAATAATTTCTGAAATTGATGAGAGTCAGGGTTTGTTTAAAGAAATTGATGGATATTATATGCCTTGCGAGGTTGCGGTTTCAAAAGCTATGCGTCCAAGTAAGATTTTTAATGAAATTATAGATAATTTTTAATTTAATTATTTGAAAAATCTATTATCAAAATTAATTAGATAAATTTTTTTTGTTGCTCTAGTAATTGCAGTGTAAAGCCATCGAAGATAGTTTTTGCTTAAAAACTCATCTTTAAAATAACCTTGGTCAATAAAAACTTCATCCCATTGACCTCCTTGTGATTTGTGACATGTAATGGAGTATGCAAATTTTACTTGCGCAGCATTAAAAAATTTGTTCTCTTTAATTTTTTTATTAATATCTTTTTGTCCTTTGTAGTCCAAACTAATTTCATTATATAATTTTTTATAATCTTCATATTTTAAAGATGGTGAATCNGAGTTTATAGAATCTAGTAATAAGAATATATCTAGATCTTTTTCCTCTGGATAATCAAGAAGTTTAATTGTTGCCTTCGCAAAATTAAAGTCATAAATATTTATAATCTCATTAACTTTAATAATTTCAATTAGATCTCCATTTGCTAAAAATCCTGCATTATGCTCATCGCTTAGCCAATAATAGTTGTTCCTTACTATCATCATAATATCACCAGAGGAGATAATATTTTCTTTCCACAAAATTTCATTTCTTATTTTTTGGTTGTATTGGTTCGCTCTCTTATTTGATTTACAAATTATTGTAGTATTTTCAATGCCTGATTGCGAATAAGCATTTTCAATATGTTCTTGTAGTTCCTCAGTGGATTCGACTTTTTTAACTTCTAAATCGATATCAATAACTGGAAAGTCAATTGTATTTTTTTCAATTAAATTGCGAATGTTAGTTGCATTTTTTAGAATTGTAGATTTTTCACTTTGTCTAACTACTTCTTTTAATTCTATTGAAATACACTGTTTTCTATACTTTTTTTCTAAAAAATTTTCGTTTAGTGCAGGGCTAAGCTCTAAACTGATAGGTGGTAGTTGGGCTGTATCTCCAATCATTATAAGTTTGCAATCTATTCCATCATAAACATACTCAATTAGATCACTTAAAAGCGACCTATTTCCAATACTATCATTTGTTTGTTCAGCAATCATAGATGCTTCATCAACAACAAATAATGTATTTGTGTGCATATTTTCTTTTAATCGTATGTAGGTGTTACCTTGTTTGTTTCTTTTAATCCAATATATTCTTTTGTGAATTGTTGATGATTTCTTATTTGAGTAAATTGAAAGAACTTTAGCTGCTCTACCAGTTGGAGCCATGAGAACAGATTTTTTCCCGATAGTTGGTAAGGATTTTACTAAAGAAGAGATTAAAGTTGTTTTTCCAGTTCCTGCATAACCTTTTAAAATAAAGATACTCCTATTTCCAAGGGTTGTTATAAATTCAACTATTTCATTAATAGCTTCTTTTTGATCTTTGTTTGGAGAGTGAGAAAAATTAGCAATTAATTTTTCGTATAATTTTTTTGTTTTCAATCTCAAATAATGTTAACTTCTGGAGAAATTTTAATCTGAAACTTTTCTAAAATTGAATTTTGTATTTTTTTTGAAAATTCAATAATGTCTTTTCCTTTTGCACCTCCATAGTTTACAATAACAAGTGCCTGATTTTTATAAACTCCAACATTATTTTTCTTAAACCCTTTCCATCCGGCTTTTTCTATTAACCATCCTGCTGCAATCTTCATCTCTTTTTCAGATTCTTTAAATGCAATAACTTCTGGAAATTTATTTTTTAGCAGCAAATATTTCTCGTTAGAGATTATTGGGTTTTTAAAAAAACTTCCACTATTTCCAAGTTTTTTTGGATCCGGAAGTTTTCTAGATCTAATGTTGATTACAGCATCACATATATTTTTATTTGATGGCTCTTTTTTCAATAATTCAAGTTCAGATTTTATCGCGCCGTATTTCGTGATGTTTAAATCTGTTTTACTAAGTCTGAAAATAATTTTTGTAATAATCGTTTTATTCTTTAATTCTTTTTTGAAAATGGAGTTTCTGTATTCAAATTTACATTGTTTATTTGTGTAAGTGATTATATTTCCAGTACTGACTTCAACAAATCTTACACCTATTATGCTATCTTTTACCTCGACCCCATATGCGCCAATATTTTGTATTGGAGATGCCCCAACTAATCCAGGGATTAGAGCCAAATTTTCAATACCAGATAGATTATTCTCAACGCTCCATATCACAAAGTCATGCCAGTTTTCTCCNGCACCGACTTCAATGTCAATGCTTTCTTTTGTTTCAGAAATTTTTTTAATACCTAAAATATTATTTTTTAGTATTAGCCCATCAAAATCTTTGGAAAAAAGCAAATTTGAGCCTCCACCTAGAACTAATTTTTTTTCATTTTGGAATTTTTTATTCTTGATTAGCTCAATGACAGATTTTTCATCATTAAATTCAAAAAAAAGTTTTGCCTTGACAGAAACATTGAATGTGTTGTAATTTTTTAAACAGAAGTTACTTGATACAAGATTTTTCATAGATCATCAATTGAAATTTCTTGTAGTTTTTTATCAGCACATTTAATTATTCTTGAGTTAAATTTTTTGATTATTTCATAGTCGTGTGTAGCAATAACTACAGTTGTACCTTTTTCATTTATTTCTTTAAGTAATCCAATAATTTTTTCTGATTTTTTTGGATCAAGGCTTCCAGTAGGTTCATCTGCTAATATTACTTTAGGATTATTGAGTAGTGATCTCGCAATTGCTGCTCTTTGTTTTTCTCCTCCTGATAATTCATGAGGCATTTTATCATTGAAATTACTTAAATAAACACTTTCAAGTACCTGATCTATTCTACTTGAAATTTCATCTTTTTTTGTCCATCCAGTTGCTCTTAAAACAAATTCAAGATTTTCTGAAATAGATCTGTCAGAAAGTAGTTGGAAATCTTGAAAAACAATACCCAAATTTCTTCTTAATGATGGTATTTCATTTTGTTTTATTGTCTTTAAATTATAATCAGCTACAAAAATATTGCCTGCAGAAACTTTTATTTCTGCATACATTGATTTGACAAGACTACTTTTTCCACTACCTGTTTCACCAACTAGATAAATGAAATTTCCTTTGTTTATTGAGAGATTAATATTTTCAAAAATTAGTCTCTCGTCTTGATGAAGATTTACACCTTCTAGTAGTATTATTGGATTATCCATTTTTTGGTGTGTATTTGTAAATTTTACCAAATGGTAAATCTTCTATTATTCGAATTAAATCCTTTGTATGTTCTTTAAGGTTATTTTTTTCAAGACCTTTTGCTATTTGACTAGCTCTAAAATATGCTCTCAAGGTCATTTTCTCGTCTCTTATTTGAATAAAATCAGGAATGATTTTTGTACCCTTAATTTTTAAAATATAAAACACAATGCAAGATAAAAATATCTCTTACAATAAACGAATTTTTCTAATTCTAATTGTTCAAAATATTTGTTGAAAACTTAAAATTAATGTTATTAACCAAATATGGATTATATATAAATTTATTAAATAATATTTCAGTTTTTTTGAGAACATTACAAATAATAGTAATTGCTTTTTTAATCCACTTTTCGTCAAGTGCTATCAATGATCAGTTTAATCAAGCTCTAAAGTTTTTTGACCAAAAACAATATTCTTTAGCTCAATCAATTTTTAAAAATATTGAAGGTGAAACAGCCTTATTTTATAATGCTAAATGCTCTAAAGAATTAGGCTTAAATGATGCTGAAGAATTGTTTTTGAAAATTATCGATGAATATCCTTTTTCTCTCCATTTTGATGAATCTTTTTCTCTCCTTTCCGAAATTTATATAAATAAAGAAAACTATAATGCTACTATTGATGCCATAAAAAAAATTAGCGAACTTAATAATAAACAAAAATTTAATTTGGCTTATTCATACTTTCAGATAGATTCTTTAGAAACCTCAAGATACCATTTTTCAAGTTTGTTGTCCGTAGACTCAGATTATCAATCGGCCTCAAAATATTATTTTGCACACATCTCTTATAAGTTAAAAAACTATCAAACATCATTAAAATGGTTTAGAGATTTAAGAAATGATAAAAAGTTCAAAAATATAGTCCCTTATTATATTGCTCAGATTTATTATTTTTTGGAAGAATATGATGAATTAATTGAGTACTTGCTTCCTATTCTTGATCAAGTTATAGAAACACGTAAAACTGAAGTTAATAGACTGCTTGGTGGTGCATTTTATAGAACCAAAAATTATTTAAATGCCGTTGAATACTTAAAAAAGTATATTTTAATATCTAAACAGATTAGTGATTTAGAATATTTCATGCTAGGATTTTCATATTATCAAATAAGTGATTACTTGTTAGCTGTTGAGAATTTTAATAAGATTACAATTTCTGAGAACAGGCTGTCGCAACTTACATTTTATTATTTAGGAGCAAGTTATTTGCGATTGAATAAGAACACTTATGCACTTCAGTCTTTTAAAAATTCCTCTAAAATGAGCTTTGATAAAAAAATTAATGAAGAGGCATTATTTAATTATGCTAAGTTAGCATATGAGTTAGACTTGCCATTTGAAAATGCGCTATCTGTTTTTAATGATTTTAGTTCCTCAAATTCTAGCAGTGATAAAAAGGATCATATTAAATCTTTAACTGTTTCTCTATTAAAAGGAACAAGTAATTATATTCAAGCGTATGATGCTTTAAATGAAAAATCTGTTTTAAGTAATGATGAAAAATTAATGTTTCAAGAAATTACATTTTTCATCGGAGTTCAAAAATTTAATAAGAAGAATTTTGAATCTGCAATTTTATTTTTTAATAAGTCAATAAAAAGTTCTGTGAATGAAAGAATTTTATCAGCTACTAAGGTTTGGTTGGCTGACGCATTTTACCAGATTGGTGATTATGAAAATGCCAAGCAAATTTATGATAACCAAACAGCTATTTATGACAGTTACTTAACAAACATAAATTTATACAATAAGGGATATAATTTATTCAAGCTCAAGGAATATCATAATTCAGCTAAAATTTTTAGAAAATTTATTTCCTCATCAAGTGATTCTATGTTTTTAAATGATGCTTTAATAAGGACAGCAGATAGCTATTTTATGATTAAGGATTTTGTATTAGCAGAAGACTATTATGATAAATCAATCAAACTAAATTTATTTGATGTAGATTATTGTCAATTTCAAAGAGCAGTTTGTATGGGAATTTTAGGAAACAACTCTGAAAAAACTAATCTTTTAAATAGCCTTGTTTCAAANTACAAAAACTCNATATACTATGATGATGCTTTGTTTGCTATTGCAGAGATCAAGAAAAATCAAAATCTTTACTTAGATGCAATATCATATTATGATAGTGTTATTNNCAATACTTNAGATGAAAATTTAAAAGCCAAGTCTTCTCTAGCAAAAGCAATGATATTCTTTAACGATGATAAAACTGAAAATGCCATAAAACAATATAAGCTAGTTATTGATGAATTTCAAAATGGTCTTTATTTCAAAGAAGCATTGTTGGGTCTTAAATCAATATATGTAAGCATTGCAAAAGTTGATGAATATATTTCATATGTAAATTCAATTCCAAAATATAAAATTTCCAAATCCGAGCAAGACTCACTTTCATACAGTGCTGCATTTATTAAATTTTCTGAACAGGATTATCACACATCTAAAAATGCACTAATAAAATATATTGATAATTTTAGAGAAGGTATTTTCTTAGATGAAGCATATAATTATCTTGCATATTCTCATTTATATACAGGAGATTCAACTCAGGCAACTGTTTGTTTTAGCTACATTGTTGATAATAATGTGACAACTTATCTTGAAAATGCGTTAATTTATCTAGCTAGAGTTAATTTTAAAAATCAAAATTATTTGGTGTCAAATCTTCATTACTCGCAACTAGAAAATATTGCATCAAATAATAGTCTTAAAAGAGAAGCTTGTATCAGGCTTATGTACGGACATGAGCAAGAAAATCAATCGATAGCATCTGCCTATGCTCAAAAAGTTTTAAGTCTTGAAAAAATTGATGATTGGATCATTTCAAAGGCCAAGATTATAATTTCAAGAAATGATTTTAATTTGGGAAATTATAATAAAGCNAAAAAACTTTTTGAAGAAATAATTGAATTGGATGTNAATAGTGAAGGGGCAGAAGCAATGTACAACATTATTTATCTAACTTATTTAGACGACAGTCTGGATTTAGCTGAAAAATTAATTTTTGATATGCCAGGACAGTTCTCTGATGATTATTTTATTGCAAAATCTTTCATTTTATTATCAGATATTTACTTTAGTCAGGGAAATAAATTTCAAGCTAAAGCCACATTGGAAAGCATAATTGACAATTATAGTGGAGAAGACCTTATAATTATTGCCAAACAAAAAAGAGAAAAAATTATTGAATCTGAGATTGTGGTTGAAAAGAACGAAGTTGAAAATTATTACATGGANATTTTTGAGGATGATTTAGATTATGAGCTACAAACGGATATAATACAAACTGATGAATAAGTATTTAATTGTTGTATCATTCTTATTTACATTACAAATCTTTGCACAAGATTTGAAAACGACAGAAGTAAATGTAGTGGAGGGATTTAAAGTTAGTGTTCCGCAAGCTGATAAGTTAAATCAAAAAGCAAGTTTTCAAGACACATCAAAAACTGATAAAACTCAAGAATATTCTTTTATTGATAAATATATTTTTACAACTTTTGAGACAAGACCTTTATCTGCTGCAAAATTAAAATCTAAAGAAGAAAAGAAAAATAATCTTGGAAATATCAACATTGCAACAGGTAATCAAAAATATAGGTTTGGTAATTTAAACTACAGTGGAAAATTAAAACAGAAAATAATATATGGAGTAGGTGTTTTATTTGAAAATTATAAATACAAGACAACAAATGAAGACACTGTAAGTAAAGAAACATTTGAATTTTATTTAAATACAAAAAGTATTTTTAAAGCAGGAATTTTAAACTCAAGTTTAACCATCAATGATGTAAATGAATTTCATCAGTTTAGTGCCCAACAAACTCCAGCAAAAACATACTCTACTCTATTATTTACTTATAATTCAAGAGAAGTTAAGTCTGATAAGTTATCACACTTTACTCAGCTAAAAATACATGACTTTAATAACCAACTTGAAAACCACATAGCTTTATATTCAAAGCTTAAAAAATCTTTNAATAACCGACCATTTGAGTTCTCATTCCAATTCAATAATTATATTAACTATAAAAATAAAAGTACCAATATTGTAGNTGATGTGACCGATGTAAAAACATTTGATTTTAATCCAAATTTAATTTTTGAAAAAAATGGATTTAATATAGATATAGGTTTGAATTTAGCGATGGAAATTGAAGAAGAAACATCTGTTAACTTTTTTCCAATAATTGATGTAAAAAAGGAATTGGTTGATAACATTGTGAACTTGAGTTTTGGAATTGANAGATATGATTTTAGAAATACAATATCGTCTTTAACTTTAGAAAACCCATACATTCATACCCCTGGTATCAATACAAGCCTTGAAGATTCAATTGGTTATTTTCATGACCTTAGATCTACAGATGTTTTTGAATCTTATGTCANTTTAGATAATAGGCTTTCAAGCACTGAAATGTTAAAGTTTAAATTAANCTATGGNAANATTATAAATCTTCATTACTTTTATTTCGACCAGCTCACTNATTTAAATCGATTTAAAATCGATTATATTAATTCATGGAGATTTTTAAGTAATGTAAATTATTTTAAAAAGTTTAATAATGTCTTTTCATTAAATTTTAGTTTTGAATATAGATGGTTAAGTAAGGAGGTGCCGTATAAACCTGAGTTACTTTCTAGCTTAGAGTTNCCTATAACGTTTGCCAAAAAGATAAAAATTGTTCCTTCAATTGAATACATTGGGGAGAGAAAGCATAGATTTATTTCAGGGCTTTCTATTGAACCCCCAGAAGTTTTGTACGAATCTTTAGAGGAACTTTATTTAACAAAAATTAAAATAAATTATTTCTATTCAGAAAAGTTAGATTTTTCTATATCTGTAAATAATATTTTGAATCAACGCGTTCCGTACTGGTTTGGCTATGATAAAATGGGTTTAAATTTTAACCTATCATTAAACTATATTTTTTAAAAAAAGTTATCAACTTTTGTTGATAAAATAAACCGTATTTTCCTCTATAAATAATGCTGTTTTAAGAATGGAAAAGTTATATTTGTTTATACATANACAACAACAAAAAACTTATGTCAGAAGAAACAAAAAATAATGAGGAATATGGTGCTGGTAATATTCAGGTTCTCGAGGGCTTAGAAGCAGTTAGAAAAAGACCAGCAATGTATATTGGAGATGTTGGTCAAAAAGGACTTCATCACTTAGTTTATGAGGTAGTGGATAACTCAATTGACGAGGCCTTAGCAGGACATTGTTCAAACATTGATGTTTTTATAAACGAAGACAACTCAATAACAGTTAAAGATAATGGTAGGGGTATACCAACAGATATTCATGAAAAAGAAAATAAGTCAGCTCTAGAGGTTGTTATGACCGTACTTCATGCTGGAGGTAAATTTGATAAAGGTTCATATAAAGTATCTGGTGGTCTACATGGCGTTGGAGTTTCGTGTGTTAATGCATTATCTACTGATTTAAGAGTAGAAGTTCATAGAGCTGGTAAAGTTTTTGAACAAGAATATAAAATTGGAATTCCTCAATATGAAGTTCGTGAGATTGGAACAACAGACAAAACAGGAACAGAAGTAACTTTTAAACCTGATGCATCGATCTTTGTTGAAACCATATATCATTATGATATTCTTGCAGCTAGACTTAGAGAATTATCTTTTTTAAACAAGGGAATTCATTTGAGCATAACTGACATGAGACGTAAAAATGAAGATGGTTCAAATGTAAATGAGAAATTCTTTTCTGAGGTTGGTTTACAAGAGTTTGTTACATTCTTAGACTCTACAAGAGACCCTATTTTAGAAGGGGTTATATACTTTGATGGTGAGAAAAATGGAGTGCCTGTAGAGGTTGCGATGGTATATAACAATTCATACTCTGAAAATGTTCACTCTTATGTTAATAATATTAATACTCATGAAGGNGGAACTCACTTGGCTGGTTTTAGACGAGCACTNACTAGAACATTAAAAAAATATGCAGATGAATCCGGCCTTTTGAAGAAAGTTAAATTTGAAATTAGTGGAGATGATTTTAGAGAAGGTTTAACAGCTGTTGTTTCTGTGAAAGTTATGGAACCTCAGTTTGAGGGNCAAACTAAAACAAAGCTTGGAAATAAAGAAGTAACTGGAGCTGTAGATAANGCTGTTGGAGAAATGCTTACTAATTATCTTGAAGAAAATCCAAAACAGGCACAAGTTATAGTACAAAAAGTAATTCTTGCTGCAACAGCTAGAAATGCTGCAAGAAAAGCAAGAGAATTAGTACAAAGAAAAAACGTTTTATCAGGTTCTGGTCTACCAGGAAAATTATCAGATTGTTCTGAAAGAGACCCGGAAAAATGTGAAATATTTTTAGTTGAGGGTGATTCTGCAGGAGGTACTGCTAAACAAGGAAGAGATAGACATTTCCAAGCTATCATGCCGCTTAGAGGTAAAATTTTAAATGTTGAGAAGGCTATGCAGCATAAAGTTTTTGAAAACGAAGAAATTAAGAATATGTACAAAGCCTTGGGAGTTTCATTAGGTACTGAAGAAGATGAAAGAGAGCTAAATCTTGAAAAATTAAGATATCATAAAATAGTTATAATGACAGATGCAGATATTGATGGAAGTCATATTGCAACTTTATTACTTACGTTCTTTTTTAGATATCTTAAACCCTTAGTCGAGAATGGATACGTTTATATTGCAACCCCACCACTATATCTNTTAAAAAGAGGAAAAGATCACAGATATTGCTGGGATGAAAACAACAGAGATAAAATAATTGAAGAAATGAAGGATGGAAAAGATGTTAATGTTGTTATACAAAGATATAAAGGTCTTGGTGAAATGAACGCTGAGCAATTGTGGGATACAACTATGAATCCAGATTTTAGAACATTAAAAAAGGTAAGTATTGACAGTGCTGCAGAAGCTGATAGAGTTTTTTCAATGCTNATGGGTGATGATGTTCCACCAAGAAGACAATTTATTGAAGCAAATGCAAAATATGCTAATATTGATGCATAAAATTAAAATTTAAATTAAAACATATGAAAGTTACAGTAGTTGGTGCAGGAGCAGTTGGCGCAAGTTGTGCTGAATATATTGCTATAAAAAACTTTGTTGCAGAAGTTGTTCTGCTAGATATCAAAGAAAACTTTGCTGAGGGAAAGGCAATGGATTTAATGCAAACCTCTTCTTTAAATGATTTTGACACACGAATTATTGGTAGCACTAATGACTATTCAAAGACGAAAAATAGTGATATTGCTGTAATAACTAGTGGAATTCCAAGAAAGCCAGGTATGACNCGAGAAGAACTAATAGGTATAAATGCAGGCATTGTGAGAGATGTAACCAAACAAATTCTAGAATATTCTCCGAATGCGATTTTAATTATTGTTAGCAATCCAATGGATACAATGACGTATTTAACTCATCAGATTAGTGATATACCAAAAAATAGAATTATTGGAATGGGTGGAGCGCTTGATAGTGCAAGGTTCAAATACAGATTAGCTGAAGCATTAGAATGTCCTATCTCAGATGTTGATGGCATGGTAATTGGTGGACATTCTGATACAGGTATGATACCACTAACAAGAATTGCTACACGAAANAGTATNAGAGTTTCAAATTTTATTTCNGAAGAAAGACTCGAGCAAGTNTTAAATGATACTAANNTAGGTGGTGCAACTTTAACAAAGATGTTAGGNACATCTGCATGGTATGCNCCNGGAGCNGCTGTATCTGCTCTNGTTCACTCAATTTCATGTGATAAGAAAAAGATTTTTCCNTGTTCTGCATTACTGGAGGGTGAATATGGNNTAAATAATTTATGTATTGGAGTGCCTGTGNTTCTTGGNAAAAATGGTATCGAATCTATTGTTNAAATTNATTTAAATGACAATGAAAAAAATGCCTTAAAAGANTCAGCAGAGGNTGTAGTTAAAACAAACAATCTTTTAACAAACTAAAACGCATTAAAACATAAAAAAGAAGCAACTTCTTGTAGATTAATCAAAACTTTTTATTTTTGCATTCCAAATTTTAATTCATGAGAAAGAATATTCATCCAGATAATTACAGACTTTGTGTGTTTAAAGACATGTCTACAGACTATGCCATTTTGACAAAATCATGCGCTGAATCCAATGAAACAATCAAATGGGAAGATGGTAATGAATACCCACTCATTAAAATGGAAATATCTTCAGACTCTCATCCATTTTACACTGGAAAATCAAAACTTGTTGATACCGCTGGTAGAATTGATAAGTTTAAGAGTAAGTACGAGAAGTTCAAAAAATAATTCAAAAAATAATTTATAAGAAAACCCTCATTGAATTTGTGGGTTATTTAATTAAGTTTGCTTAAACTTGTGTTATGAATATTATCTTATTTGATGATGAAAGAGAAGCATTTTTGCCTCTATCATATACTCGTCCTATTTCATATTTTAGAGTAGGGATTTTTACAATTAAGGAAAAGTGGGAAAAATATTATCAAAATATTTCAGTCAAAACAGAAGAGTATCTATCTAAAAAGTATGTTTTAAAAAAAAGAGATGATAATATTTGGATAAATTCTCGACTAATACCAAATGAGTCAATAATTACTGAAATCAATAATTTAAGAATAGGTGAATTACTTGAAAAAGATTCAACTATTCTTGCTTACAGAAGCAAGACATACTATCAAAAAAAATTAAACAAAATAAATTCAAATGCAGATTTTTCTTTTTTGCATTCGATTACTGATATTTTTAAGTTAAATGGAACAGAAATAAAAAATGATTTTTTAACTATTTCAAAGGGTAAAAAAACTTCATGGCAAGGAGAATTAGAAAATCATCAAAATTCCAATACAAAATTTGGTGATTATCCAATATATATTGAAAAGGGAGCCAAAATACATAATAGTAGCCTTGACACGACACAAGGGCCAATTTACATTGGAAAAGATACAGAAATAATGCAAGGTAGCTTAATAAAAGGTCCATTTGCCATGTGTAATAATTCTGTTTTAAAAATGGGCGCTAAAATTTATGAATCCACAACTATTGGTCCATTTTGCAAAGTAGGTGGTGAAGTAAATAATTCTGTTTTTTTTGGTTACTCATCAAAAGCCCATGATGGTTTTTTAGGAAATTCCGTTATCGGTGAGTGGTGTAATCTTGGAGCTGATACAAATAATTCAAATCTTAAAAATAATTATGAAAATGTGAAGATTTGGAATTATCAAACTAATTCGTTTGGTGACACAGGCTTACAATTTTGTGGCTTAATTATGGGTGATCATTCCAAGTGTGGAATAAATACTATGTTTAACACTGGAACATTGGTTGGTGTTGGAGCAAATATTTTTGGTTCTGGATTCCCTAGAAGTTTCATTGCATCATTTAGTTGGGGTGGTAGTTCTGGCTTTACGATTCACAAATTAGATAAATTTCTCAAAACTGCTGAAAAAGTTTTAAAAAGAAGAAAAAAAGCTTTCTCAGACAATGATATAGATATATTGTCCCATGTTTACGATATGACAAAACGCTACAGAAACGAGAAATAGCTGACATATAGGCAATTCACATGTATTGGCATACTTTTTGCTTTATATAATCCAAAAGAAATATTTTATAATGAAAAAAATTGAAATAAAAGATATTTTTTTATCTACTTCAGCAGATGGTGAGAGTGAGTTTTTTCCTCTTTTAAGTGATGAAGATGAGCAAAAAATAGATAAAGAAAAAAATCCTGATACACTTCCTATACTACCTTTAAGAAATACAGTTCTCTTTCCTGGAGTAATAATACCAATAACTGTAACCAGAGAACGTTCGGTTAAATTAATAAATGAAGCAGAAAAAAATAATAAAATAATCGGTGTAGTAGCACAAAAAGACTCAAAAATAGAACTCCCTAAGGAAGATGATCTTAACAAAATCGGAACAGTTGCTCAAATTCTAAAAGTTTTAAAAATGCCAGATGGAAATATTACAGCTGTAATTCAAGGTAGAAAAAGATTTGAGCTTGAGGAAATCATTACTCAGGAACCATATTACAGGGCTAAAATAAAAGATTATGTTGAATTAAAACCATATTCTGATAAGGAGTTTGATGCTCTAGTATCTTCAATAAAAGATATTGCACTAAGAATTATTGATGAATCACCAAACATTCCTAATGAAGCATCAATTGCAATAAAAAATATAAAAAGCTCGTCTTTCGTGATAAATTTTGTCTCTTCTAATATGACAATAACTATGGAAAATAAGCAAAAATTGTTAGAAGAAATTGATTTAAAAAAACGTGCAATTAAAGTGCTAGAACTTTTATCGAAGGAACTTCAGATGCTAGAAATGAAGAATGAAATTCAGTCAAAAGTCAGAACAGATTTAGACCAGCAACAAAGAGAATATTTTCTGCACCAGCAAATGAAGGCTATACAAGAAGAATTGGGAGGAGCTGGCTCAGGAAAAGAAATTGAAGAAATGAGAGCTCAAGCATCAAAAAAGAAATGGTCTGATTCTGTCAAAAAATCTTTTGACAAAGAGTTGAAAAAGTTGCAAAGAATGAATCCTTCTATGTCAGATTACGCAGTTCAAAGAAGCTATTTAGAGCTAATTTTAGATCTCCCATGGAACGAATTTACAAAAGATGTATTTGACCTTAAAAAAGCAAATAAAATTTTGAATAGAGATCACTTTGGATTGGATGAGGTTAAAAAGCGAATAATTGAACATTTAGCAGTATTAAAATTGAAGGGAGATATGAAATCTCCGATCATATGTTTATATGGTCCTCCTGGAGTAGGAAAGACTTCTTTAGGGAAATCTGTAGCTGAGGCACTTGATAGAAAATATCAAAGGGTTTCACTTGGTGGTTTAAGAGATGAAGCAGAAATAAGAGGACATAGAAAAACCTATATCGGAGCTATGCCAGGTAGAATCATTAAAGCTATTAAAAAAGCAGAATCATCGAACCCTGTTTTTGTTTTGGATGAAATTGACAAGGTTACTAGAGATTCACAAGGAGATCCTTCT
>PBAG01000003.1 GCA_002715885.1 Flavobacteriales bacterium
TCTTCCATGAACAGCATAGTTTGGTGGTGGGTCATCAAGTTCTGTTAAAGCTGATCCAACATTAATTTTTATTTGTTCAGCCATTATATCACCAACTGCAATATTATGTCTTGTTTTCATGTATGTTTTTATATTGTCGGTGAACTCATCACCTGCAACTCTTATAGATTTATCACATACTATACCTCCTAAAGATATAACAGCAATCTCTGTTGTTCCACCACCGATATCAATAACCATATTACCTTTCGGCTCAAGTACATCAATTCCTATTCCAATAGCAGCAGCCATTGGCTCCATAATCAGCCATACATCTTTTGCACCTGCATGCTCAGCTGAATCAATAACAGCTCTTTTTTCTACTTCAGTAACTCCTGACGGTATACAAACAACCATTTTTAGTGCTGGTGAAAAGAGTGTTCTCTTTCTTGGAATCATTTTTATAAAACCTCTTATCATTTGCTCAGAAGATTGAAAATCTGCAATTACACCATCTTTTAAAGGTCTCAATGTTTCAATGTCTTTGTGTGCTTTTCCGTGCATTTGCTGCGCTCTTTTTCCAATCGCTATAACCTCTCCAGTTCTAACATTTTTTGCAACAATAGATGGTTCGTCAACCACAACCTTGTCATTATGAATGATTAATGTGTTTGCTGTTCCCAAGTCAATTGCGATAGCTTCTTGCATGAAGTCAAAAAATCCCATATGTATATTTTTTAATGTTTAAAATGTCTAGTTCCAGTCATTACCATACTTAAATTATTATTGTCACAAAACTCAATCGATAAATTATCTTTAATTGATCCGCCGGGTTGGATTACGGAAGTTATTCCTGATTCTTTTGCAAGTTCAACACAATCTGGAAAAGGAAAAAAAGCATCCGAGGCCATAACAGAATCAACTAAATCCAAATTAAATGTTTTAGCTTTTTTTACAGCTTGTTTGAGTGCATCAACTCTTGATGTTTGACCAACCCCACTAGATATAAGTTGTTTGTTTTTAGCAAATACTATGGTATTTGATTTCGTATGTTTACAAACTTTCGATGCAAAAATTAGATCTGTAATTTCATTCTCAGTTGGTTGTTTTTTTGTTACAGTTTTCATTAAATCCAAATCATCTGATATTAAATCTTTGTCTTGAAATAAGGCTCCATTTAATATAGTTCTATATTGTGTTTTTGGTAAATAAAATTTCTTCTGTTTCAACAATACTCTTTTAGCTTTTGATTTTAAAAGTGTTAGTGCTTTTGTAGAAAAGCTTGGTGCTATTAATACTTCATAAAAAAGTTTGTTGATTTCCTCAGCTGTCTCCAAATCAATTTCTTTGTTTGAAATTAGAATCCCACCAAAAGCAGATACAGGATCTGCTTCTAATGCGCTCAGATATGCATCTTTTAATGAATTTCTTGTCGAAATTCCACATGCATTATTATGCTTCAAAATTGCAAATGTTGTTTCGTTAAACTCGGATATTAAATTTACAGCAGCGTCAATGTCAAGTAAATTATTGTATGAAAGTTCTTTACCATTTATTTGATCAAATACTTCATTTAAATCACCATAATAAATGCCTTTTTGGTGTGGGTTTTCACCATATCTCAATTTTTTAAAGTTTTTAAAACTTTCTTTAAAAATATTATTATCCCCATTGTTAAAGTATTTAAATATCATTGTGTCGTAGTGAGATGAAACATTAAAAGCTTCGCAAGCATAATTTTTTCTCATTTGAATATCAGAAACAGAACCATTTTGTTTGAGATGAAAAATTAAATCATCATATTGGTTTTTACTTGAAACTACTAAAACATCTTTAAAGTTTTTAGCAGCTGCACGAATCAATGAAATTCCACCAATATCAATCTTCTCAATGATTTCAGATTCAGAAGAACTATTTTTTACGGTGTCTTCAAAGGGATAGAGATCAACAATTATTAAATCAAAATAAGGTATTTCATACTTTTTAACTTCAGTAATATCTTCATTATTGTTTCTTCTTGAAAGTATTCCGCCAAAAACTTTTGGATGCAATGTTTTTACTCTTCCTCCTAAAATGGAAGGATAGGAAGTTAGATCCTCAATTTTTTTAACATCCACATTTAATGATCTAATATATTTTTCAGTGCCTCCTGTAGAAAAAATTTTAATTCCCAAATCATTTAGCTTTATAACTATTTCATCCAGCCCTTCTTTGTTGAATACAGAAATGAGAGCATTTTTGATTTTGGTCATATTATTTGTATAAAAATATCCTTATGCAATTTTACCCAAATCAACTAGAAAAGTCAAAACATTTAGATCTAAATAAACTTATTGTTGATAAGTTACTTATTTTGTTGAAATGATAATTAAGTTGTGTAGTTTTTAATTTGACTAACGCATGCAATGGCCTCGTTGATTTCTATTATTTTATTCTGCTTTAACATCAATTTGCCATTAACCTCTTTTAGTTCAAATTTGTTTTGATCTGTTGTGAGAAATTTTAAAATTTTTTGAAAGCTTTTTGATTCAAAATATTTAGATGTTTTATTGCTTGTGAAATATCCTCTAAAAGTATTGTTTTTTAAAACAATCTTTTCAAAACCAATTTCTTTGCCAATCCATTTTAGTNTCATAGCGTCTAACAAAATATTTATTTCATTTGGTAAATCTCCAAAACGATCAATTAAATTGTTAGTAAAAACTATAAGTTCTTGATTATTATTGATTTTGTTTAGTTGTTGGTATAGGCTAATTCTTTCTTCTACATTTGAAACATAGTCATTNGGTATAAGAATTTCAACATCGGTATCTAATTGACAATCTTTTACAACAAATTTTTCTTTCTCGTCCTTAAACAAACTTTTAAACTTTTCTTCTTTTAGCTCCTCTATTGCTTCATCCAGTATTCTTTGATACATTTCAAAGCCAATCTCATTTATAAAACCGCTTTGATCTGCACCTAATAAATCACCNGCTCCTCTNATNTCTAAGTCNCTCATTGCAATTTTAAATCCACTTCCAATATTGGAGAATTGCTCAAGTGCATTCAAGCGTTTTCTTGAATCTTCAGAAATTTGATGTGTTGGCGGGCTAATCAACAAACAGAATGCTTTTTTATTACTTCTTCCAACTCTTCCACGCATNTGATGTAAATCGCTCAAGCCAAAATTTTGAGCATTGTTAATTATAATTGTATTAGCATTTGGAATATCTACACCATTTTCAATAATTGTTGTAGAAACTAGCACATCAAATTCTCCCTCTATAAAGTCATGCATCAACTGTTCAATTTTATTCCCCTCCATTTGTCCATGTCCAGTTTTTATCTTAGCNAAAGGACATAGTCTTTGCAAAAATTCTGCAACTTGTTTTATATTTTCAATTTTATTGTGCACAAAGAAAANCTGNCCGTTTCTTGATAGCTCATAAGAAACTGCTTCGCTGATTATTTTTTCATTTAACCCAATTATCNTTGTGTCGATGCTTTGTCTGTTTGGTGGTGGAGTATTTATTATTGANAAGTCTCTTGCGCCAAGAAGTGAAAACTGCAATGTTCTTGGTATTGGGGTAGCAGTTAGTGTAAGGGTATCAATATTTGATTTAAAAGACTTTAGTTTGTCTTTAATATTAACTCCAAATTTTTGTTCTTCATCAATGATGAGCAAACCTAAATCTTTAAATCTAATATCTTTACCTACAATTCTATGTGTNCCAATAATTATATCAATTTTACCACTGCTTATTTCTTCTATAATTTTAGTTTGTTCTTTTCTTGTTCTAAATCTATTTAAGTAATCTACTTTACAAGGAAAATTNNTTAATCTTTTTGAAAATGTTTTAAAATGTTGGTATGCAAGAATGGTAGTTGGTACTAAAATGGCTACTTGTTTTTCATCTGTGACAGCTTTAAAAGCAGCTCTTATCGCAATTTCAGTCTTACCAAAGCCAACATCGCCACAAACTAGACGATCCATCGGTATTGGTTTTTCCATATCTTTTTTAATAGCTTCCGTAGCTTTTGATTGATCAACAGTGTCTTCATACATAAATGATGCTTCTAGTTCATTTTGTAAATAGGTGTCGCNAGAGAAGGCAAAACCCTTATTCTTTTTTCTTTTTGCATAAAGTTTTATTAAATCGAATGCGATTTTTTTTATTCTACTTTTAGTTTTTTCTTTTGATTTTGACCAGCTTGGTGTTCCAAGTTGATTAATTTTTGGAAGTCTACCTTCTTTTGCTGAATACTTTGAAACTTTATGAAGCGAGTGAATGCTTATATANAAAATATCTCCCCCTTTATATCTTAATTTAATTACCTCTTGTTTTTTATTGTTGTTTGAAATTTTGTGAAGACCATCAAATTGTCCTATTCCGTGATCAATATGGGCCACATAATCTCCTATTTTAAGATTTGTTAATTGTTTAAGAGTAATAATTTGTTTATCATTAAATTTTGCTTTGGATTTAAATTTGTGATATCTATTGAAGATTTGATGGTCTGTAAAAACCTCAACTTTATTTGTAAGGTCATTAAACCCTTCATGTATTGAAGAGTTTAAAATAACAACATCATTATCAGAGAACTTATTATCAAAAAGACTATTTAGCCTTTTTTCTTGCTCNTTTGAAGAACAGCTAATTATATTTTTAATATTGTTTGAAATGTTTTCCTTTAAATGCTTTATTAAAAGGTCAATTTTTTTGTTAAAATGAATTTGTGGATCACAGTTAGCTTCAATTATTATTTCACTTTTTGTATATGGGTTTTCAAGCTCTATTGTTTTAAGTTCTTTTAGCTTATTAAAAAATATTTCACCGTTTATAAAAAAATCTTTTGAGTTATTTTTCTCATTCTTATTTTCAAATTCATTAATGGACTTTTGAAAATTATCATCTAATTTTCCTATTGTATAACCGAGATCTTTAATCCAAACAATACTTTCATTGTCTAAATAAGAAAGAAAATCACTCTTATTATTAATTGCTTTTTTGTTATTGGTATCTGGTATTATTAATATTTTACTTTTTTCTTCTATTGAGAGTTGTGTGTTAATATTAAATGTTCTAATACTTTCTATTTTGTCNTCATCAAAAACTATTCTGTAGGGATATTCATTGGCAAAAGAAAAAACATCAATTATACCTCCTCTGACAGAATACTGTCCCGGATCTATTACAAAATCAACAAGCTCAAAGTTTTCATTTTCAATTGTTTTTTTTAATTTTTCTAAACCATAAATTAGGTCAACTTCAATAGAAATAGTTTTGTTTTCTAATTCAATGTTATTTATTACTTTTTCAGATAATGCCTCTGGATATGTTATNACGATATTATTTTGAGTATTATTNAGCCTACTTAAAACTTCTGATCTTAANAAGATATTGGAACTATCCGATTCTTTAAATTGGTATGATCGTCTATACGAGGATGGGAAAAAAAGAGTTTCTTTTTTTAGTATACTTTCNACATCATTACTGAAATATAAAGCCTCTTCTTTGTCTCGCAGAATGAAAATGTGATTGTTTTTTATATTTTTTAAAATTGTGGATGCATAAATTGATAAAGATGATCCAACATTTCCTTTAAAGTGAATTTTTTTTAAGTCTGAATCTAGGGCTTTATTAAATTTTTTATAGATTTTTGACTTTAAAAAAACATCTAAAAATAGATCTGAATTATTTTGACTAGATTTTTTTAATTTCATCTAGCATTTTTAAATACCANGGGGTGTTTATATCAAATGGTTTATTTCCTTTAATTCTGCTAAAATGAATACAGGACAATTCATTATTATTTTCCTCGTCAAGTCCAATAACACCATTTTCGTTATTTATAGCACTTTGTACTGCTTTTTCTGCACATTTAAATATTAACTCTAAATCTTTTTGATTAGCTTTAGCAGATCTACTGAAGTATCCGCTTTTTTGTATAAGAACTTTATTAGCATTTAATCTATTTGAGAATTCTTTTGCAAACCATTTTCCAGGATTAAGATCATCTAATCTGACATGACCAAAAGCATCTTTTTCTACAATTTCACCTTTTTTTTCTTTTTCATCAATAATGGTATTTATNCCAGCCCCTTCGCTCAAAAAAATATTCACACAGTCAAATTTCTGCATAGCAGAATTTAGTCTTTTACACTCTTTGTCAAAATTTATTTCTTCTTCAGGAATTAGNATAGCATGTATATCCCATTTANTTCTNCAAACATTAATATCATCAATAAATGACTTTAAAGATAATCTTTTTCGGTACTCGTATGCAGTTGCAGCTGTTAACCAGCCACAATTTCTACCCATCACTTCGTGAATAATTAATTGCCTATCGCTAGTTGTATTTTCATTTACAATATTCTCAAAAAATATTGCTCCCTGTTCAGCAGCTGTCCAAGCACCTAGTGTTTGAGAAATCGGATAAACATCATTGTCAATTGTTTTAGGAAGACCGACAACAGTGAGTTTATAGTTATGTAATTTTAAATAGTTTGACAGATCAGCTGCAGTTGTATTAGTGTCATCCCCTCCTATTGTATGAAGTATTGTGACATTATCTTTGATTAATTGGTCTGCGGCAACTTTTAAAGGATTTTCACCTTCTTTTACATATTCATTTTTTATGCAGTCTTCTATGTTGGTTAGCTTCACTCTACTATTACCTAAAGGGCTACCGCCTAGCTCGTACAAATCTTTTATTCTACTTTTAATTGATTTAGGAAATATAATTGACTTACCAAGTAACAAGCCTTTGTAACCATTTAGATAACCTATAATTTCAATATTGGGATACTTATCAAAGTAAATTTCAACTAACTTTCCAATTGCAGCAGAAAGACACGGGGCAACACCTCCAGATGTTAGCAAGGCTATTTTCATATGTTGCAAATATCTAATATTTTAAACAAATATATAATTATACAATTACTAACTTTGCTTACATCTACAAAGTAAATTAATGATTAAAGTACTAAAATTTGGAGGGGCATCAATTAGAGATTCCAAAAGAATTAAAAATGTTACCAAAATTATTAAAGATTACAACGCCAATAAAGTTGTAATTGTTTTTTCAGCCATTGCAAATATTACTAACCTTCTTGAAGAGCTTGTTGAACTACATTTTAATGATGATGAAAAGAAAACAGAAAAGCTTTCTGAGGTCAAAAAAATTCATTTTGAAATTATGAACGATTTATTCACGATTAATCATAAAGTTTTTTCAGAAATTGAAATAGTTTTTAATGAGATAAGTGAAATACTTTTAGTGAAGAATAATTGTCTTTTTTCTAAGCTTTACGATAAAATTGTTTCAAAAGGNGAGCTTCTGTCATCAATTATTTTAAGTAATTACCTATTTGTTAATGGCCTTAAAAATTTTTTGTACGATGCACGAGAAATTATTAAAACAGACAGCAAGTTTCAAAATGCAAAAATTAATTGGTTGTCAACTGAAAAAAATGTAAAGAAAGCAATCTCAAGTTTTCCAGCACTAACTCAAGGTTTTATTGCTAGTGACGATAAAAATAATACTACTACTCTTGGGAGAGAGGGATCTGACTTTACTGCTGCTATAATTTCAAGTATTTTAAATGTTGATGAAGTAATTATTTGGAAAGATGTAGACGGGGTGCTAAATGCTGACCCAAGATACTTTGATGATTCTATACTTTTAAAAAAGTTATCTTATAGTGAAGCAATAGAACTTGCATTCTATGGGGCAAAAGTCATTCATCCAAGAACTATACAGCCACTACAAGCAAAAAACATACCGCTATCAGTTCGATCATTTATAAATTGTAAAAATCAAGGAACAGTTATAAATAATTTTGATCTTAAAGACCCAAAGCCATCTTTTATCATTAAGGAAAATCAAGTGCTGATTTCAATTTCTGATACCAACTTATCCTTTATTGTAGAGGAGCATTTAAGTTTAATTTTTAATTTGCTTGATAAATATGACATCAGTTTAAATTTGATGCAAAATTCAGCTGTAAGTTTCTCAATATGTGTTGATAATACGAAACATAAAATACCTAATTTGATAGAGGAGCTTTCGGAAAAATTTAAAGTTTTTTATAACGATAATGTTATTTTACTTACAATAAGACATTATAATAGTGACTCAATTAATAAAGCTATTAAAGACCGAAAAATCTTATTAGAACAAAAAAGTAGAAATACTGTTCAATTCATTGTAAGCTAATTTAATATATTTGCGTCCCACTATGAAAGATTATCATAAGTTTCATATACCAGTAATGGGTACTGCTTTTACAGCTGAAACACCACTAAGAGTTGCACAGTTTGGTATTAATTCAGTAGTATCTATTGTTGATGATGTTTTACTTGAAAGACTTAGAAAAGTATATTGTGAATCAAATGGATATATTTATGATGAAATTACCAATGAAAATATAAACCATAGAGCTGACAGAATTACTTCATATCTTAATTTGATAAATAAGCTTACCACAAAAAAATTTGAAGAATTTATTAATTCAACAAAAGAAAAATTTGAAGACATAAAAAAATATTTTTCATTATTACCAAATTCATCTGAAATTAAAAAAGAGTTTTATAAAATAATAGATGAGAATTTTTCTTTTGATGAATTAAAAGAGTTTTTAAAAGAAAATTTATCTATTGGAAGTATAGATGTAAACATTATGACAAAAGTTGATAAGCAAAATTTTTATAAAAAAGAAGCATTATCTGTTGAGTATAATGATGCTCATGCTGCACTACGTGGATATGCTGAGAGTGATTTAGAATCTTCAATAATTTTTTCGGCTGGAATGAATCCAAGACTTTACGGTTACATTGCTAATTTTAAAGATTTTTTTCCTGATGTAAATGGAAAAATTAAAAAGAAAATTGTTTTAAAAGTAAGTGACTATAGGTCTGCTATCATTCAAGGTAAATTTTTAGCTAAAAAGGGTTTGTGGGTTTCTGAATACAGAATTGAATCTGGACTAAATTGTGGTGGTCATGCCTTTGCAACCGATGGTCTTCTTATGGGGCCAATTTTAAACGAGTTTAGAGAGAATAGACAAACTTTGATTGATGATACTTTTGAAATATTAATAGATTCACTCAAAAAATCTCAGCGTACGGTACCTAACCAAAAATTAAATATTAAAATAACTGCACAAGGTGGGGTAGGTACATCTGATGAACAAAACTTTTTAATTAATTATTATAATTTAGACTCTGTTGGATGGGGGACACCTTTTTTATTAGTTCCTGAAGTTACAACTGTTGATGCTGTTACAAGAGAAAAGTTATTAAATGCTAAAGAAGAGGATTTGTATTTAAGTAAAGTTTCTCCACTAGGAGTTCCGTTCAATAATCTCAAAAATAATACGAAGGACATTGAAAGGGATAATAAAATTGAGGAGGGAAAGCCTGGAAGTTCATGTCCAAGAAGATTCTTAGCGCTTAGTCAAGAATATGATGAACAGGGCATTTGTACAGCTTCAAGAAAATTTCAAAAAATTAAAATCAAAGAGTCATCTGAGGATCAGAGTATTTCACTTAATAACATTTTTGAAAAAACATGTCTATGCGTTGGTTTAGCGGCTCCTGCTATTATAAACAATAATATCAATGCTAAAGATAGTAAAGCAGTCTCAATTTGTCCAGGGCCAAATTTGGCATATTTTTCAAATGAAATGAGCCTTCAAGAAATATCTCAACATATATATGGTATAAAAGAATCATCTGTTAGAAAAGATAGGCCTCACTTTTTTGTTAAGGAGTTGGAGTTATATGTCAAATATTTAAAGGAAAAAATAGATGAATCAACTACAGATTTTACTAAAAAGCAAGAAAAATATTTTCATAAATTTTTGAATAATATGAATGAAGGTATTGATTATTACAACAATCTATTTAAAGAAATGAAATCAAATTTTTCGTCTGGCGCCGATAAAATAATTGAATCTATCAAAAAGCAAAAGTTTAAATTGGATCAAATTTCCAAAAAAATAGATCAAATTAAAAAGGAATTAGCTTAATTCAGAAATAATTTTTTCAGACAAAATTTTTGCTATCTTAAAATAACTTTCTGTTGTCCAACCGGCTATATGAGGTGTTAGAATTGTTTTATTTGAGTTTAGTAAAAAAGTCAAATCTCTGTTTCTTTTTAACTTTTCAAATGAAGTCTTTTCATGTTCAAATACATCTAAACAAGCTCCCTTTACTTTATTTTCTTTAATCCCTCTAATGAGTGCCTTTGTGTCAACACATTGTCCGCGTGAGGTATTAATTAAGTAAAATGGTTTTTTCATTTTATTTATAAAACTTTTATCAATATATTTTTTTGTTTCATCATTTAAAGGAACATGTAAACTCAAAATTTCTGCTTTTTCAAAAATTTCTTTTAATGAAGACTTGTATTCATAATTTTGTTTGTACTTATCATATACAAGAAGTTCTAGATCAAAATTTTTTAAAAGATTAACAAAAGAACTTCCCGTATTTCCAAATCCGATGATGCCAATTTTTTTTCCTGACAATTCAATTCCTCGATTTTCTTCTCTCAACCATTTGCCAGACTTGAGTTCATTATTAGCTTGATTTATTTTATTAAATAAGTTAAGGATTAGCGCCAAGGCATGTTCAGCAACAGCTTGTTTATTGCCTTCTGCAGCATTTATACATTTTATTTTTTTTTGTTCTGCATATTTTATATCAATATTTTCAAGCCCAGAACCTGCTCTAGCTATAAATTTTAATTTCTTTGCTGCATCAATAAATTTTTTGTCAATTTTAAACCTACTTCTTATTACAATTCCGTCATATTTTGCAATAATTTTCTCAATTTGACTTTTTGTTTTTGAAAATTCAAAATCACATACAATATTTTTTTTCTCTAACTGATCAATTAAATATTTATGTGTCGTATCTATAAAAAGAACTTTATTCATAATAATATTTGTCCAATTGTAAAATATATTACGAGACCAGTAATATCGTTAACTGTGGTAATAAAAGGGCCTGTTGCCAAAGCAGGATCAATTTTATATTTTTCGAGCAATAGCGGAGTTGATGTGCCAAATATTGCGGCAAAAATTATTACTGATAATAGTGAAATACTTACTGCAAAACTTAATTCAATACTAAAATCTAAAATATAGGTTAAGATAAATATTAAAATAGAACAAATTATTCCATTCAATAAAGCAACGCCAAGTTCTTTAATTAATCTCACGAATATTGCCTCAGTTTTTAAAGTGTTGTTTGCTAGACCCTGTACTACTATAGCAGCTGACTGAATGCCAACATTTCCTGCCATGGCTGCAATTAATGGAATAAAAAAAGCAAGTTCTATGTTTTTTTCAATTTCAAAAAACCCTATTACTTTAGCTCCAAGTAAACCACCTATCAATCCAATAACTAACCACGGTAGTCTAGCACGTGTTATATCCCAAATATTATCATTTGCCTCAACATCTTCAGAAATACCAGATGCAATTTGATAATCTTTTTCTGCTTCTTCTTTTACAAAACTTAAAATATCATCAATTGTTATTCTTCCCAGAAGTTCGTTTTTTTCATTAACTACTGGAATAACAACTAAGTTATATTTGTTCATCATGTTAGCTACAAATTCATTGTCTTTTTTTGAATCAACAGAAATGAAATTTGAATTGATTATTGATTTAATTAGATTTGATTTTTCACTGACAAGTAGTTTTTTTAATGATAATAATCCGCAAAGTTTATTGTTATCATCAACAACATATATAGAATGAATATTTTTTATTTTTTCTGCTTGTGCTCTTACTTCTTTTAAACACTTTTCTGTAGTCCAGTTTTGATTTACTTTTACAAGCTCAACAGCCATTAAAGATCCCGCAGAATTTTCGTCAAATTTTAATAGGTCAGCAATGTAACTTCTTTGATTTTTGTCTGAGATATATGAAAGGACTTTTTCTTTTTTTTCATTTGAGAGTTCAGAAATAACATCAGCAG
Source organism: Flavobacteriales bacterium (assembly GCA_002715885.1). Lineage (GTDB taxonomy): Bacteria > Bacteroidota > Bacteroidia > Flavobacteriales > BACL11. The sequence continues at coordinate 11,955 of PBAG01000003.1, forward strand.
CATTGTCAGATTCTAAATTATTTATAATTTTTTTTGCGATTTTTTTTGAGCTAAATTCATTTAAAATAGATTCTCTAAATTCATCTTCAAGCTCAACAATAATGTCTGCAGATTTAGTAGTTTCAATAATTTCAAATAAATACTGTGCATCAATTTCTGAAAGACTTTCTATAATATCAGCAATATCTGCTGCATGTACTTTTTGTAACTTTTTTGAAATAGCTTTTGTATCTTGTTTTTTTATTAAACAAGTTAGATCATCAATAAAACTTTTATTTACTTCAAATTGTTTTGGCATTATTTGTAATGTTTATAAAATCTTCCACAGTGAGACTTTCAGCTCTAAGGTGCATTAGATTATCTATTGATGTCCCAAAATCGAGATTTAAACTTTTTAAAGAATTTTTTATTGTTTTTCTTCTTTGGTTAAATGTTGTTTTAACAATTTTTTTGTAGAGTTTATTATCACACTTTAATTCTTTTCTATTGTTTCTTTTTAGTTTAATGATACCTGATTTTACTTTTGGAGGTGGGGAAAATTCATTTTCATTTACACTGAAACAATACTCTACTTCAAAAAAAGTTTGAATAAATACGCTTAATATGCCTCTTTTTTTACCTTTTTTTGCGGCCACTCTTTCGGCAACCTCTTTTTGAAACATTCCCACAATTTCATTTATGATATTTTTATTTTCATATACTTTAAATAAAATTTGAGATGATATGTTATAAGGGAAATTACCAATAATTGTAAAATTATTTTCAAAGATTTTGTTTAGATTAACATCTAAAAAATCACCTTCAATTATTTTTTTATTAAGCTTAGGAATTTTCTTTTTNAGAAAGTTAATTGATTCTTTATCGATTTCAATAACTGTAACTTCTTGACTTTTCTCCACCAAAAAATTTGTTAATATCCCCATTCCAGGTCCAATTTCTAAAATTGAAACTTTTTCAATGTCAGAAATGAGTGNTACTATATCTTTTGCAATTTCATTATTTATTAAAAAATGTTGTCCAAGATATTTTTTAGCCCTTACAGCTTTTATCATAACTTTTTCAAACGTTTGAATAATTCAGAAGCAAAAACAAAATCATTTAGTTGTTCATTATCGCTTTCAAGCAGCTCTTCTTTATTTCCTGTCCAACTTATTTTGCCATTATTTATATATGCAATTTTTTCACCTATCTCCATCACAGAGTTCATATCGTGTGTGTTAACAATTGTTGTAATATTGCTTTCTTCCGTTATTTCCTTAATAAGGTTATCAATTATGATAGCTGTTTTTGGATCAAGACCAGAATTTGGTTCATCGCACAGCAGATAATTAGGATTCATGACTATGGCTCTTGCTATAGAAACTCTTTTTACCATACCTCCGCTAAGTTCACTAATTTTTAAGTNATTACAATTTTCAAGATTTACTCTTTTTAAACAATCATTNACTCTTTCGAGCTTTTCCTCNTCAGAATTATTAGTGAACATGGTAAGTGGAAACATTATATTTTCCTCGACGTTCATAAAATCATAAAGAGCCCCTCTTTGAAACAAAACACCAATCTCTTGTCTTAATTTTCTTTTTTCTTTAATTTGTAATTGAGTAAAATCTCTTCCGTCATATAAAATATTTCCACTGTCGATTTTATGTAGTCCAATAAGAATTCTCAAAAGTGTTGTTTTTCCAGAACCACTTTCTCCAATGATTAAGTTTGTCTTACCTCTCTCGAAATAGAAAGAAATATTTTTTAAAACGTCATTTTTGCCAAAAGACTTATTTATATTATTGATTTCAATCATGCTAATAATAAATCTGTTAAAATAAAGTTAAAAATCAAAACAATTATGCTACTGTAAACTACTGCTTTGGTACTTGATCTTCCAACATCAAGTGCCCCTCCTTTTGTATAATAACCAAAGTATGAAGAAACTGAAGAAACAATAAAGGCAAAAACAGTTATTTTAATCAAACAGTAAGTAACATAAAAAGGATTGAACTCAAATTTTATTCCGTATAAAAAATCTGCGGTTGTGATTCCAGATGTTTGACCACCAATCCAACCACCAAG
>PBAG01000015.1 GCA_002715885.1 Flavobacteriales bacterium
CTCAAGAAGAAGCTCTGGCTGAAGAGGAAGCTCCAGCTAAGGAAGGAGCTCCAGCTCAGGAAGAAGCTCCAGCTCAGGGAGAAGCTCCAGCTCAGGAAGAAGCTCCAGCTGAAGAAGAAGCTCCAGCTCANGAAGANGCTCCAGCTCAGGAAGAAGCTCCNNCTNAAGAAGAGGCTCCAGCTCAAGAAGAAGCTCCGGCTGAAGAAGAAGCTCCNGCTNANGAAGAAGCTCCGGCTGAAGAAGAAGCTCCGGCTGAAGAAGAAGCTCCNGCTGAAGATAATGATGATAGCAAATCTTCTGAAAAATAATCAAATAACATAATCTACAATGCTTAAGAAAGATTGTTTCTTAATTGGATCAGTTTTCAAATTGCATGGTTATAAGGGAAATATGGTGATTTTCAATGAAAAAAACCTTTCATTTAAAATTAATGAAATGAAATACTTTTTTATTGATTTAGATAACATTCTCGTCCCTTTCTTCATCGAAAAAATTAGCATTCACAAAACCAAAAATATATTAGTAAAATTAGAAGAAATCAGTTCAGAAATTGAAGCAAAAAAATATATTGGAAAAGACATCTACTTTTCAAAAGAATATGTTAATAATGCTAGAGAGGAGGCAAAAGAACATGATATTGTTAATTTTTTGGTTTNCGANAAAAATTTGGGACACTTAGGACGTGTGGACATGATAGATTCACAAACCTCTCAAAAACTAATCTATGTAAAAAATGAACAAAAACGATTTTGTTTTCCTTGGGACAAACACTTTATAGAATCAATTGAATTTGAAAAGCAAAAATTACATGTTCAAATNCCAGAAGAATTAATTAATTTAAATTAATTCATCAATAAAACTTATACCATTATTTGCTAATTCTTNAAGAACTGGATCATATATTTCTTTTTGTGTTGGAATTTGAACACCTTTTAAATCAATTTTTTTATTTAAAATCAATTTTACAGCAATAGCAACAGGTAGTCCAACAGTTTTAGCCATTGCTGTATTTCTTTGATCATCACCAAAAACAACCAAAGATGAATTTAATTTTTGAGTTGTATCATCTAAAATATATTCAAACTGATGTTGCATAACAACCATGTCTCTGTCATTTTTTTCAAGTGATAATTTTTCCTCAGTTATTTTTTGTAGGATTTGTGCAGGAGTTGCATTTTNTAGAAAAAATCTTTTGTCGGAAAACAANCCTAGCCATTTAAATTTTTCAAACTCTTCAGATGTGATTTTAATTGAGCTAAACTTACAAAATCTTTCCTCAATTGAAAGGTTTTCATCATTTGGTAAAAATCTTGATAAATATTCTCTTACGGATAAATCTTTTGAATTATCAATTACATAGTCATCCCTTGTTAATCCAAGTTTAACAAAGATATTCCATGATGCACAAAATCCTACTTTGCGCAGAGTTCCCCTAAACATAGTACTAATATTTTCCAGTCCATAAGATGAAATGTAAGATAATGAATCTCTGTTGGCATAGGCTTCGAATTCACCTTGATCTAAAACATTTATTTTTTCAATATTTTTAAATAAAGATTCATAATTAATTTTTTTAATTTTTTTTGATTCCAAAAATTTGGAAATACCCTGTCCTGCTAGTATCACATTTCTTGGGTTCCATGTAAACTTGTAGTTCCATGGATTATTGTCTGATTGTGGGTGAACTAATCCACCACAAAACGATTTAAATGAAATAATTTTAGCCCGCTTTGATTTTAACTCGTCAATAACTTTCATCGCTGACATATGATCAATGCCAGGATCAAGACCTATTTCATTTAGAAAAATAATATTGTTTTTTTTAGCTAAATCGTGGTAATTATTTATTTCGTCAGAAACATAAGATGCTGTTACTAAATCTTTTTGAAATTTTAAACAGTCTTTTGCAACAATATGATGCATATTTGATGGAAGCATGGACACAACTATGTCCGATTTTCTGATTTCAGATTCTCTTTGAACAGTGCTATTAATATCAAAAAAAATAGGTCGAGAATTTTTGTGTCCGGAAGATGCATTTACTGCTAATTCAGCGTTAAAATCAGCTATAGTTATTATCCAATTATTAATTGAGCTTTCTTTAAGTAGATAATCTATTAGTGTATTTGCTGATCTACCAGCCCCAATAATCAGAATATTTTTCATAGAAATTTTTCGCTAATTTATTGTTTTATCAAATATCTCAAAAAGATTTGTAAACATATGTTATAATTAATTATAAAATATAACTTTGTATGCTCTTAAAACACAATATAAAATATTATTACATGTCTTTTACAGATAAAAGAGCTTCAAAAAATAATCTAACTGACTTGGGAATTACAAATGCAAAAGTCCATTGGAATTTATCTTCTGATGAACTTCAAAAGCATGCACTTAACAAAGATCAAGCAAAACTTACATCTCAAGGAGCAATAACAATAAATACTGGAAAATTTACTGGAAGATCTCCTTTAGATAGATTTATTGTCAAAGATTCAATCACTGAGAATACAGTTTGGTGGGGAGATATAAATGTTCCATTCGAAGAGGAAAAATTTAATCAACTGCATGAAAAAATTATTGCATACTTAAGTAATAAAGAAATTTATGCTAGAGATTCATATGCTTGTGCAAGTGAAGAACACAGACTTAACATAAGAGTAGTTAATGAATATCCTTGGAGCAACTTATTTGCTTACAATATGTTTTTAAGACCAACTGAAGAAGAATTAGAAAATTTTAAACACGAATGGCTTATTCTAAATGCTCCAGGCTTTTATGCTGACCCTAAAATTGATGGGACAAGACAAGAAAATTTTGCGATTTTAAGCTTTACCAAAAAGACTATTTTAATTGGTGGAACTGGTTATACTGGTGAAATAAAAAAAGGTATTTTTTCTGCTTTGAATTATATTCTTCCTCAAGACAAAGGAGTTCTTTCTATGCATTGCAGTGCAAATACTGGAAAAACAGGAGATACAGCAATATTTTTTGGCCTATCAGGTACTGGAAAAACTACTTTATCTGCTGACCCTGAAAGAAATTTAATTGGTGATGATGAACATGGATGGGACAAAGATTCAGTATTTAATTTTGAAGGGGGTTGTTATGCAAAATGTATTGATTTATCTGCAGAAAATGAGCCTGATATATATGCAGCTGTAAAAAAAGGAGCTTTGTTAGAAAACATAGAATTTTTTAAAGGCACTAATAAGGTAGACTATTCAAATACATCTATTACCCAAAATACTAGAGTCTCTTATCCGATTCATTTCATTAATAATATTGCAGTCCCTTCCAGTGGACAAAATCCAAAGAATATCTTTTTTTTAACAGCTGATGCTTTCGGTGTACTACCTCCAATTTCAAAACTCTCTGCAGGTCAGGCTATGTACCATTTCATCTCTGGATATACTGCAAAAGTTGCTGGAACTGAGGATGGAGTAAATGAACCACAAACAACTTTTTCAGCTTGCTTTGGGGCACCATTCATGCCCTTGCATCCAACGAAATATGCTGAAATGTTAGGTGAAAAAATGAAAGAGTTTAGTGTCGATGTTTGGTTAATAAATACAGGATGGTCAGGGGGCGAATATGGTGTGGGAAATAGAATATCCCTAAAATACACTAGGGCTATGATTACTGCTGCGTTAAATAACCAACTAAATAATGTAGAATACATAACACACAAAGTATTTGGATTAAATATGCCAACCTCCTGCCCTAATGTACCATCTGAGATATTAAGTCCAAAAAATACATGGACTGATAAGTCNGCATATGATGAAAAAGCAAATAAGTTAGCTAGGGCATTTAATGAAAATTTTCTTCAATTTTCAGACCATGCTAATGATGAAATACTNAATGCCGCTCCTAAAATTATTTAGTTTAAAAAGTGCAATTTTTTTTCTCAAAAATAGAAGATAAAAAAGCCCTTTTTTCATCTGATGAGAAAATACACCTAACTAAAGTTTTAAGAAAAAAAACAGACGATTTAATAAAAATTATTGATGGAACTGGTTTTTTATACACCGGCAAAATAATTAATTTAAAAAATAAAAATTTAGAGGTAGAAATAATAAAAAAAGAAAAGAAAGAAAAAAAACATAATTACTATTTACATTTAGCAATTGCCCCTACAAAAAACATCAATAGATTTGAGTGGTTTTTAGAAAAGGGAACTGAAATCGGTATTGATGAAATAACTCCTATAATTTGTAAAAATTCTGAAAGAAAGAAAATTAATATTCAGAGATGTAATAGAATTTTAATATCTTCAGTAAAACAGTCATTAAAATATCATCTTCCTAAATTAAATGAAGCTATTAAGTTTGATGAATTTATAAAACAAAAGAATGAAAGCAAAAAATATATTGCTCACTGTAAAGAAACAGAAAAAATTAAAATAGAAAAAGATATAAATGCATCATACACTGTTTTAATTGGTCCTGAAGGTGATTTTTCAGATCATGAAATTGATATTGCAAATAATAATAATTATGAATCAATTACTCTTGGAGAAAGCAGACTAAGAACTGAAACAGCAGGTATTTTAGCAACTCATAATATATATTTACTCTTTTAATTATGATATTCAGAATTATCCTAATTGTTTTTTTTCCTTTTTTAGTTTTTTCACAAAACACATTTTCTATTGCAGTTTTGAAATATAATGGCGGTGGCGATTGGTACGCAAACCCAACTGCTCTTCCAAATTTAATTGAATTTACTAATCAAAATATTGGAACTAATATAAAACCAATACCAGAAATTGTTGATGTTGGAAGTCTAGAAATTTACAATTATCCTTTCATACATATGACAGGTCATGGAAACGTAATTTTCGATTATAATGAGGCAAAAAATTTGAGAGAATATTTATTAGCTGGAGGTTTTTTACACGTTGATGACAATTATGGGATGGATGAGTTCTTCAGAAGAGAAATTAAAAAAGTTTTCCCAAAAAAAGAACTAAAAGTAATTAGCCCAAATCATAAAATTTTTGACCAAAGCTATAAATTTCCTAATGGTCTTCCCAAAATTCACATTCATGACTCTAAACCTGCTCTTGCATTAGGAATTTTTGAAAATGGAAGATTGTTATGTCTTTACACTTATGAATCTGACCTTAGTGATGGTTGGGAGGATCAAGAGGTACATAATGACAGTTTTGAAACAAGGATGAAAGCATTAAAAATGGGATCNAATATTATAGAATATGTTTTCAGNGGCAAAGACTAAATTAGCTCCTTATCAATTTTTAGATTTTTAAGAAAAGAAATAGACTTTTGAATGTCATCACTTAAAATTCTGTCTTTTTCTAATAAATTAACTTCTTTCCTAAAAAGTTGTAAGAAGCTTTGAAGAAATTCAGAAGACACTTTATTTCGATATGAAATAGCTTGTGAGGCATTAATAAGTTCAATTGCTAAAATTTTTTCAAGATTATTAACCACTTGAAATAATTTAGTAGCTGAATTTGCACCCATGCTGACATGATCCTCTTGACCATTTGAAGACACAATACTATCTACAGAAGATGGTGTACATAGTTGTTTGTTTTGACTTACAATGCTAGCTGCAGTNTATTGAGTTATCATCATTCCTGAATTTAAACCTGCATTTTTAATTAAAAATGGTGGCAAATCTCTTTCTCCAGAAATTAAATTATATGTTCTTCTTTCGGAAATTGAGCCTAGTTCAGACAAAGCAATAGCTAAATAATCCATTGACATTGCAAGAGTTTGTCCGTGAAAATTTCCACCGGAAATAATTTTGTCTTTACTTTCAAAAATATTTGGATTATCAGTAACAGAGTTGATTTCAATATTAAAAATAGACTCAACGTGATCTATAGCATCTTTTGATGCCCCGTGAACTTGAGGTATACATCTGAAGGAATACGGATCTTGAACATGTTTTTTCTTCTGATTTTGAATTTTACTTCCTTTTAAAATTTCTCTGATATTGTTTGCTGTTTTAATTTGTCCTTTATGAGGACGTAAAACATGAATCAATCTATCGAATGGATCTTTTCTACAATCAAAAGCATCCAAAGAAATCGCTGAAATTAAATCTGCTATGTAAGATAGTTTTTTTGCTTTTACTAAACACCAAACACCGTATGCACCCATAAATTGAGTACCATTAAGTAATGCCAAACCCTCCTTTGGGCCTAGAGACAATATATCCCAACCCATATCTTTTAAAATTTTTGATGATTTTATTCTATCATATTTTTTATNTTTTGGATTATTTGAAACTTCGACATCTCCTAATCCTAATAAAGGAAGAGACATATGAGCTAATGGGGCCAGATCTCCAGAAGCGCCTAAGCTCCCTTGCTCATAAATGATTGGCAGAATATCATTATTATACATGTCTATTAGTCTTTGTATAGTTTTAATATTTACGCCTGAGTTTCCAAAAGATAAAGATTGAATTTTTAATAAAAGAATAATTTTGACTAATTCAGATGGTACTTCTTCTCCGACTCCACATGCATGCGAAACAACTAGATTTTTTTGAAGTTTTGAAAGCTCATTATTCGAAATTTTGTGATTATATAATGACCCAAAACCTGTATTAATTCCATAAATTGGATTATTATCGGATTTTATTTTTTTTAATAAATAATTGTTCGAGCTTTTTACCTTTTTTTTTGAAGAGGAAGAAAGACTTATGACAGTCTCATTTGAAATTATTTCTTCAACTATGTCAACTGATAATTTATTCTCACCAATTTTATAATTTTTCATTTATTTGATTAGATTTATTAAATCAGACATACTCATATTTTTTTGATCACCAGTTTTCATATTCTTTACAGATAATTTCCCAGAATTCATTTCATCCTCACCAACTATTACAACAAATTCAACTTCTTTGTTATTTGCATAGGTCATTTGTTTTTTAATTTTATCTGAGGCTGGATATAATTCTGTGTTAATGTTATTATCTCTTAATTTCTTTACTAGTGATAAACAATAATCAGACTCAATTTCGCCAAAATTTAAAAAAAGAACTCTTGTACTGACATCTATATCATTTGGAAATAATTTAAGTTCATCCATTACAAGAAAAATTCTATCAATTCCAAATGAAATTCCAACCCCTGAAACGTCATTTAGTCCAAAAATACTAGTTAAATCATCATACCTACCCCCACCTGCAATACTTCCAATATTAACATCCAAAGACTTAACTTCAAAAATTGAACCAGTATAGTAATTGAGTCCTCGAGCAAGTGAAATATCAAACTTTAACGATGAATTTTTAAGACCTATTTTCTCAATTCTATTAAAAATATAACTTAGTTCTTTGAAACCATCATTACCAATTTTTGAATCTTGCAAAATTTTTGGAAGTTGATTAATATCTTTTACATTTAAGAATGAATTTAAAATATCAATTTTCTCTTTTTTTACACCAATTTTCACTAATTCAGATTTAACATTCTCAAAACCTATTTTATCAATTTTGTCTAGAACTATTACAAACTTGTCAAATAGATTCGAAGCACCCATGAGTTCTATCATTGCTGAAAGAATCTTTCTATTATTAATCAAAATTTCAATATTAGAAATATTTAAATCTGAAAAAATATCATCACTGAGTTGGATTAATTCAATTTCATTCAAAAGTGATTTTGAACCAATAACATCTGCGTCACATTGATAAAATTCTCTATATCTTCCTCTTTGAGGTCTATCAGCTCTCCAAACATTTTGCATTTGATATCTCTTAAATGGGAAAGAAATATTATTGTTATTGGTTGCAACAAATCTGGCAAAGGGAACAGTTAAATCATACCTAAGTGCTTTGCTAGAAATTTCTTTTGATAATGATTTTGAATTTGTGTTTTCAGTGATTTTTGATTTAGACAAAAAATCACCACTGTTTAATACTTTAAAAATTAATCGATCTCCCTCCTCACCATATTTACCGGTTAATGTTTCAATATTTTCCATTGCTGGAGTTTCAATGGGAGCATAGCCATAGCGTTCAAAACAAGCTTTTACCTTATTGAAAATATAATTTCTTCTGAACATGATATCAGAACTAAAATCACGTGTACCTTTTGGTATTTGAACATTTGCCTTCATAGTCTGCAAATTTAATCAATTAAATATCTTTCCAGGATTTAGGATATTTTTAGGGTCAAATAAATTTTTTATTTGTTTTTGTATTTGAATTTCTTTTTTTGAAAAAACAATATCCAAATAAGGTTTTTGAACTAAACCAATTCCATGCTCGCCACTTATTGTACCTCCTAAATTTTTGGTTAAAGTAAAAATTTCACGAATTCCTTCACTAAGTTCGGTATTCCATTTATGGTCAGACATATTTCCCTTAATTATGTTGACATGTAAATTACCATCTCCTGCATGTCCATAGCAGATAGATTTAAAACCATATTTTTTTCCAATTTTCTTAACACCTAGTAATAGTTTTGGTAATTCTGCTCTTGGGACAACTGTGTCTTCCTCTTTATAAACTGAATTAGACTTAACTGCTTCGCTGACCTTTCTTCTCATCTTCCAAAGCCTATCTTTTTGTTCTTTAGTGTCAGCTATTAAAATTTCACCACATTCGAATTTACTCAACACGTTAGATATTTTTTCGCATTGTGCATATAATTGATTCATGTCATTTCCATCAACTTCAATTAGCAGATGAGCTTGAACATTATCTCCAACAGTCATTTTTATATCAGTATATTTAATTGTCCAAACAATAGCATCTCTTTCAATAAATTCTAGAGCAGAGGGTGTAATTCCATTAATAAATATAGCAGATACTGCCTCACATGCCTTCTCAGCACAATAAAAAGGAACAAGTAATGTAATGTCTTTAGTTGGAAGTGGAATTAACTTAAAAACTATTTTAGTAATAATTCCAAGAGTTCCCTCACTACCAATCATCAAAGATGTTAAATCATATCCAGTAGAGTTTTTCAAAACATTTGCACCAGTCCAAATAACTTCGCCGGTAGGAAGAACAACTTCTAAATTCAAAACATAATCTTTCGTAACCCCATACTTTAAAGCTTTAGGACCACCTGCATTTTCTGCAAGATTTCCTCCAAGAAATGAACTTCCTTTACTAGCTGGATCGGGTGGATAAAACAATCCTTTTTCTTCAACAGCATTTCTAAAAACTTGATTTATTACTCCAGGCTCAACAGTTGCTTGCATATTTCTTTCATCTATTGAAATTATTTTGTTGAATCTTTCTGTTGAAAGAGCAACACCACCCATAATTGGTAGAGATCCACCGCTCAAACCGGTTCTAGCACCGCAAGGTGTAATAGGAATATTTTTTTCATTACAATATTTAACAATTGAGGCGATATCTGAAGTTTTATCAGCTTTAAGAACAACAGAGGGCGGGAATTTTAAATCTTCGGTCTCATCATGTGAAAAATCATCAATGGTATCCTTATCACAAAAAACATTTCTAGCACCAATTAATCTTTTAAAAAAATCAATATCACTTTTATTTATTTTAGAGTATCCCATAAAAAAAATTCATACAAATTTAAGTAATTTAGCATCTGTAAAACAAACAATGCTAAAATGAAAAAAATCATTTTCATAATTTTTTTATGCATCAGCCAAAATCCATGCTATTCTCAAGAGAAACAAATATTACTTGAGGATATTTGGAAAAATTACAGTTTCTTTCCAAAGAGCTATAGTGGTTTGAATTCAATGAATAATGGCGAATTTTATACACAAATTAAAAACACAGAAGATGGGCAGGAAATAATAAAGTATAGCTTTAAAAATGGCAATAGAATTGTTCGATTATTCAAAAGTTCTGATTTTAAGATTAAAAGAATTAATAGCTACTCTTTAAGTGATGATGACGAGCTCATGCTATTGGCAACAGAAACTGAATCAATTTACAGATACTCAAGAAAAGCAATCTATTATGTATTTAATATTCAAAATAATAAATTAAAAAAATTATCTGAAAATAAAATCAGATACCCAACATTTTCCCCAGATAGATCTAAAATTGCCTATGTTTTTGAAAACAACTTATTCATTAAAGATATTACGAACGGAAAAGAAACTCAAATTACCTTTAATGGTAAAAAGAATCATATTATCAATGGTGCCTCTGATTGGGTTTACGAAGAAGAATTTAAGTTAGTGAAAGGATTTGAATGGTCATCTGATAGTAGAAAAATCGCCTATTATAGTTTTGATGAATCTCATGTCAAAGAATTCTCAATGGACAAGTTTAATGGAAATTTATATCCAACTCAAGAGGTTTTTAAATATCCTAAAGCTGGAGAGGCAAACTCAACTGTTAGTATTTTCTTATATAACCTTATAGACAAAGAAAAAACTCTGATTTATACTGAAAAGGACTATGAATATATTCCTAGAATTAAGTGGGCTAACGATCCTAATACACTGACAATGATAGGATTAAATAGGCATCAAAATAAGCTTGATTTTATAGTTGTAAATTCCGAAGATGGAAGCAATAAANTTCTTTTTACTGAAGAAGACAAATACTACATTGATATTAATGATAATCTCACATTTCTACCAAATGATTTTTTTATTTGGACATCAGAAAAAAAAGGTTATAATCACATATATTTAAAAGGGTTTGATGGAAGTGAAGAACAAATTACTTCTGGTTCTTGGGAAGTTTCATCATTTTACGGTCTTGATAGTGATAAAATGCAAATTTTCTTTTCCTCTACTGAGGATGGGTCTATAAATAGGTCAGTGTACATGTTAGATTTAGAGACAGGTAAAAGAGAAAAAATTAGTACTCGTATTGGAAGTAACTCAGCAAAATTTAGTAAAGGATTGAAATATTTTATAAATACTTTTTCAGATGCCAATACACCCCCTATTTATACATTGCACAAAGCTGANGGGACATTAATAAAAACAATTGAAGACAATAAGGAATTCACAGAAAAATTAAGCAATTATCAAATTAGCAAAAAAGAGTTTTTAACTGTCTACACTGAAAATGCTGATTTAAATTCATGGATTATAAAGCCTCCAAATTTTGAAAAAAATAAAAAATACCCTCTATTTATGTTTTTATATGGTGGTCCTGGATCACAAAAGGTCTTAAACAAATACGAAGGAAATAATTTTTATTGGTATCAAATGCTAGCTCAAAAAGGCTATGTTGTTGCTTGTGTTGATAATAGAGGTACAGGAGGAAAAGGCTCAGAATTTAAAAAAATGACCTATAAAGAACTTGGAAAATATGAAACGATTGATCAAATTGATGCAGCAAAATATTTTGGAAGTTTAGACTATATTGACGAAAATAGAATTGGTATTCAGGGTTGGAGTTACGGTGGATATATGTCCTCATTAGCAATTACNAAAGGAGCAGATGTCTTTAGTTTGGCAGTAGCAGTTGCTCCTGTTACAAATTGGCGCTACTATGATAATATATATACAGAAAGATACATGCAAACTCCACAAGAAAATGCTAATGGATATGATGATAATTCACCNATAAATCATGTTGATAAACTTAAGGGCAAGTATCTTTTAGTTCATGGTACTGCAGATGACAATGTACATGTCCAAAATACTTATGAAATGATTTCAGCTCTAGTCAGAGCAGATAAGCAATTTGATTTATTTATTTATCCCGACAAGAATCACGGTATTTATGGTAAAAATACTAGATATCACNTATACAAAAAAATAACTGACTTCATTCTAGAAAATTTATAATTGTTTTCTTAAATTCGACAAATTAAAATCTAACTAATCAAATTATGATTCAATTAATTGGATATGTACTATTCACAGCACTAATTTTAATTATTGCCAAAGCTTACCTTGATAAAAAAGGTCATCCAAAAGCTCTATTTTATTTATTTTTTGCTGAAATGTGGGAACGTTTCTCTTTTTACGGAATGAGAGCACTTCTAACACTTTATTTGATAAAAGATTTTTATCAAGATCTACAAAACAATGAAGAAATTGCTTATAGTATATACGCTGCATATGGAGCTTTGGTATATCTCACTCCTCTGCTAGGTGGATATCTTGCTGACAAATATATTGGATATAGAAAATCAATTCTTTTTGGTGGTATTTTAATGGCCCTTGGGCACTTTTTCATGGCTTTTCCAACAGAATTTTTCTTCTATGGCGCACTTGGATTATTAATAATGGGAAATGGATTTTTCAAGCCTAACATTTCTACACTTGTAGGCTCTCTTTATGAGGAAGGCGACATTAAAAGAGATGGAGGATTTACTATATTTTATATGGGAATAAATCTTGGCGCTATGATTGCACCATTATTTTGTGGCTATTTAGGTGAAGTATACGGTTGGCATTATGGCTTTGGCGCTGCAGGTTTAGGAATGTTAGCTGGTCTTATTGTCTTTTGGAAAGGAATTCAAGCTAATGTTCTGGGAGACAAAGGATTACAACCAGCAGAATATATAAATAAAAAGGTTTCTGGACTATCAATAACAAACATCATATACTTATTAGGCTTTATTCTAGTACCAATATTTGCTTACCTTATAGTTTTGGATAAGGATTCTCAAGTTTTAGGAAATGTTTTAACATTTGTTGGACTAGCGGTTATTTTATATGTTGGCTATATTATTTATGACTACAAGGCTGTTAAAAAAGATCATCAAAGTGGTGATAGATTAATCGCCATAATGATTTTAGCCGTTTTTTGTACAATATTTTGGGCATGTTTTGAACAAGCGGGAAGTTCAATAACTGTTTGGGCTGATAAATGTGTTAATCTTGTTGGAATGAACGCTTCACAAACTAATGCAATTAACCCTGCTTATATCGTTTTATTAGCAATTCCTTTTAGCTGGATTTGGACAAAGCTTGGAGACATTAAAAGAAATCCAAATACTCCAATGAAATTTGCTTTAGGAATATTCCAATTAGGGCTTGGGTTTTTAATTTTTGCCTCAACTGCCCACTTTATTGGTGACAACGGAAAGGTTCCATTTCTTTTTGTTTTTCTTGGATACTTTCTTATAACAACTGGAGAATTATTTTTATCACCAATTGGCTTATCTAAAGTCACTGAATTATCTCCAAAAAAAATTGCTGCTTTTATGATGGGTGTTTGGTTCATTTCTTCCACATTTGCTCATTACATATCAGGTCAAATAGCAAAATTAACTACAAGTGGAAATACAGGGGAAAGTAATTGGCTATCAAATCTCACTGATTGGTTTATGGGACATCCGGACACATCAAATGAGCTAGTCGCTCAAGTTATTCAATACAATAGTATTTATGGGCAAATTGGTTTTGTCACAATATTTATAGCTATTTTCGTTGTCTTAATATCACCTTACATCAAAAAACTAATGCACGGAATACACTAAAACAAAAACTATGAAAAAATTTATCTCAATAATATTATTATTCTTAACTCTAAATGCGTTTTCTCAAGAATCAGAGCTTAAATGGCATACTGATCTCAATAAAGCCATTGAATTATCAATTGAAGATAATAAACCACTTTTTATGTTCTTTACAGGAAGTGATTGGTGTGGATGGTGTATTAGGCTCCAAAAAGAAGTATTCTTCAAACCTGAATTTGTAAAGTGGGCAAAAGAAAATTTGACTTTAGTTGAACTTGATTTTCCAAGAAGAAAAAAACTGGATGAATCTTTAAGACAACAAAATGATAATTTGAGACAAATGTTTGCAGTAAGAGGTTATCCAACAGGATGGTTTGTTGTTCCAGAAATCCAAGAAGATAAGAAAGTTAATTTCAAAAGACTAGGATCTCAAGGCTATGTAGCTGGAGGACCAAAAAATTGGATTAATGGAGCCAATAAAATACTGAGTAAAAAATAAATGAAAAAACTCTTTTTTGTTTTAGTTTTTATGCCCTTAATTTCTTTTTCTCAGGGCATGCCGTCAAATTCCATAAATTGGATCTCTCTTTCAGAGGGAGAAAAGTATTCTGAAAAATATAAAAAGAATATGTTGATATATTTTTACAGAAACAACTGTGATTACTGTAAAAGAATGAAAGATGAAGTCTTAACTGACCCACAAATNGTAAAGCTTATTAATGAAAACTTTTTTCCTGTAAAGCTTGATGGAAAAACCAAAAAATCAATCAAATACAATGGAAAAAACTATATAAATGATGTGTCAATAGAAGAAGATCCAAAATCATCATGGAGACATAACCTTTTCTTTGAGCTAGTCANTCCAACAAAAGGCAATTTTTATTGGCCAACAATTGTTATAATTGATGGTGAAGACAAAAAAGTTGCTCAACTTCCAGGTTTTAGATCAAAACAACAACTTTTAAGAAGTTTAGGAAAACTCAAATAAAAAAAAGAGTCGATTATAATCAACTCTTTTTAGGGTGGCTGATGGGATTCGAACCCACGACTCCCGGCACCACAAACCAGTGCTCTAACCAACTGAGCTACAACCACCGTTTAAGTCTGCAAATATATATTAATATTCATTAAACATAAATAACTTATTTATATTTGTTATATGAATAAATCATCTTCAGAAAAAGTTACTTTGAATGTTGAAGGAATGTCTTGCAATAACTGTGCAGCAGGAATTAAAAAACATTTGGAAAAAAACTTAATAAATGAAGTTAATGTCAATTTTTCTCTAGCCGAAGTCACATTTTCTAATAATAAAAATTACACAATCCAAAGTGTTATAAAGCTAATTGAAAGCATTGGTTATAAGGTAAAAAAACAAAATTTTGAAGAAAAAAAGTTTTTAAAAATTGAAGTATTATTTACAATATCATTAATTTTTACACTTCCTCTTTTACTTCACATGTTTTTAGATAATAGTAGTTTTTTATATAACCCATTTGTACAACTTCTTTTGTGTTTACCAGTATATATTATTGGGATTAGCTACTTTGGAAAGAGTGCTTTTAATTCTCTAAAAATTGGAATTCCAAATATGGATGTTTTGATATTTATCGGAAGTTCAGCAGCATTTTTTTATAGTTTATTTGGATGGTGGTACTTTTATTCAACCTCTGAAGTTGGGAATTATCTTTTTTTTGAAACCTCAGCTACTATAATTACTCTTGTTTTACTTGGTAACCTTCTTGAAAAAAGATCAGTAAAACAAACAACAACAGCATTGAAAGATTTATCTAAAATACAAAACATAACAGCTAGCAAGATTGTGGGTGATGAAATTATTAAAACAAAATTTGACGAGATAAAAATAAATGATATCTTAATAATAAATGCAGGAGATAATATTCCAATTGACGGAAAAATTACTTGGGGAAAATGTACAGTTGATGA
Source organism: Flavobacteriales bacterium (assembly GCA_002715885.1). Taxonomy (GTDB): domain Bacteria; phylum Bacteroidota; class Bacteroidia; order Flavobacteriales; family BACL11. The sequence continues at coordinate 15,305 of PBAG01000015.1, forward strand.
ATCAATGATAACTGGTGAAAGTTTGCCCATATCAAAAGAAATTAATTCAGAAGTTATTGGAGGCACATTATTAACCTCTGGTAGCATAAAAATATCTGTTACGAATGTTGGAGAAAATACTGTTCTGTCTCAAATAATTAATCTTGTTAAGAATGCTCAAAAAGATCAACCTGAAATACAAAAATTTGGTGATAAAGTTAGCTCCATATTTGTTCCAGTTGTTATTTTGATATCTATAGCTACATTTAGCATATCATATTTTTTCTTTAATATATCTTCTGTAGATGCATTTTTAAGATCTATAGCAGTTCTGGTTGTTTCATGCCCTTGTGCAATGGGGCTTGCAACACCCACTGCAGTAATGGTTGGTATAGGCCGCGCTGCAAAAAATGGAATTTTAATTAAGGGTGGGATAACATTAGAAAAAATTAGTGAAATTAAAAATATTGCATTTGACAAAACAGGTACAATAACTACAGGAAGCTTTAAAATAAATAAATTCGAGNTAATTGAAGGAGAAGAAAATAAAATTAAAAATATTATTTATAATTTAGAAAAACACTCTTCACATCCCATNGCCAAATCTATTTTAAATGAATTCTCCGATTTTTCAAAAAGTTTAGAATTAAGTGAGATAAATGAAATTGTTGGAAAAGGAATTTCTGCAAAATATAACGGTGCAGAATACTTTTTTGGTAGAAATTCAACAAGCTACAGTAAAGACTTTGACATTTTTTTGACAAAAGACGAAAAAATTATTGCTACTATAAAGCTAGAGGACGATATTAAAAAAGAATCCGAAGTTGTTATTAAAAAGCTTCAAAATAATGGATATAATACTTTTTTAATTAGTGGTGATACAAAAGAAAAATGTGAAAAATTAAACAACATTATTTCCTTCGATAAAGTTTATTCAGAAAAAAGTCCTAAAGAAAAATTAGAAATTATTGAAAATTTAAATAATAATAAAAATACTATTATGGTGGGTGATGGAATAAATGATGCCCCTGCTTTATCAAAAGCATCTCTTGGNATATCTTTAGGTAATGCTAGTCAAATAGCTAGACAATCATCTGAAATCATTCTCTTAAATAAAAATAATTTAAATCAACTTCCAAAGGTTCTAGAGATTGGTAAACACACCTTAATAACTATTAAACAAAACTTATTTTGGGCATTTTCATATAACATAATTGCAATACCAATTGCTTGTTTAGGCTACCTTAACCCAATGTGGGCGGCTTTGTTCATGGCTTTCTCCGATATTGTTGTTATAGGAAATTCTATAAGATTAAAATTTAAGAAAATTTTTTAGTATTATTACAATGAAGATTTAACTAAAACAATTATTATGAAAAAAACATTTACATATCTAGCTTTAATAATATTTTGTGGTTCATTAAATGCTCAAATATCACCATTGAAAATTAAAAATGGACATATTAGCTCAAAGGCTCCACTTAATGTAATTGGGGGAAGCGAAGCATTAAGTAATTTAATTACTAATCCAAACCCAAATACAGTTGCATTAAAAGCTACTAACACTATTGATGATGTAAGAATTGGAACAACAACATACGACCTACAGTCTAATGCATCAGTAGACAACAGATTAATAAGACACAGTAATGGGACAATTTCTGCAACCTGGACAATGAGTGCCCAATTTGCGGCTGCTTATTCAGACAGAGGAACAGGTTACAATTTCCATGATGGTTCTACATGGGGACCAGATCCAACCGCAAGACTTGAATCTTCAAGAGGTGGTTGGCCTTCAGTTTTAGCTACTGGTTCGGGCAAAGAAATTGCAATCACTCACAACACAGATAACGGATATCTTTTGATGACTCATCGTCCAAGTGTTGGTGCGGGAACATGGACAGAACAGATAATTTCTTCCATGGACAGTAATGGGGTTTACACAGACATCATTTGGAACAGAGCTGTAATTGGAGGATCAAATGATGAAACTATTCATATGGTTGGAGTTATTGCTCCAACTGGTCTTGGAGGGACTATATGGAATGGTCTTGATGGAGCATTAGTTTATTACAGATCTCAAGATGGTGGTGACACATGGGATATTCAAGATATGCAGCTTCCAACTTTAGATACAAGTAAATACACAGGTTTTAATGGCGACGACTATGCAATTGCAGCACAAGGTGAAACTGTAGTTGTTGCATACTTTGGTGGTTGGGATGATTCGGTAATTTTAAAGTCTACTGACAATGGAAATACATGGAATGAAACTGTTTTTCTTGATTTTCCAGTTGATAAATATGTAAACGATTCAGGGCTAGACTTGGACGGAGATGGTGTAATGGATACATTATACACTGCTGACGGGGCTGGTACAGTAGTTCTTGATGGAAACGGGGATGCTCATGTATTTTTTGGAAACATGAGAGTCTTAGATGCTGACCTTTCAGATGGAAATACATCATATTTTGGTGGAACATCTGGATTAATGTACTGGAACGAAAGCATGGGACCAGATGATGCTTCAAACTCCACAATCGTTTCTTCATTATGGTACAGTTCGTTACCTCAAATGATTGCCTCGGCGCAAGACCTTGATGGTGATGGAATCTTAAACTATGTTGGAATTCCAACCTATTATTTATCTGTGGATTGTATGCCAAGCGCTGGAGTTGATAATCTTGGAAATATTTTTGTTTCATACTCATCTCTCATGGAAAATGTAGATAATGGATCACAAAACTTCAGACATGTTCATGCTATAAAAAGCATGGACGGTGGAACTACTTGGAGTGCACCAAAAGATATTACTGAATGGACCGATTGGGGTGGTGCACAAGAATGTGTTTTTGCTAGAATGGATCAAAATGTAGATGACAAACTTAGATTGATTTATCAGAAAGATTTTGAGCCAGGTCTTGCAGTAAGAGGTGATGAGGATANAATTGACATGAANGAAATTAGATACTTAGAAGTTGATACTTTCGAGTTAAGTAGNACATCAACAAATATATCAGAAAACTCATCAAATATTCAATTTTCTGTTTATCCAAATCCAACTAAAGACTTTGCAACAATAAACTTTATTTCTTCAAACAAAATCAGTACAACCTTAATTGTATCTGACTTGTTGGGGAAGAAAATAAAAGAATTTACTGTTCAAGGAAACNACGGANTAAATAGTTTTGACTTTGATTTGAGTAAACTTGAGAATGGCATATATCTTATTAACTTTAATAATAATGATATTAAATCAACTCAAAAATTAATACTCTCTAGATAGTTTTATGTAAAATAAAAATGAAAACCGGGCAAAAGCCCGGTTTTTTTATTTGATGTCTGANATAAAATTTATCTTAGGTAATTGATGTGATATGAATCCTTCTGCATAGTCACAGAAAGTTTGTCTACCCAAATCCTTAGCCCGATACTTTATACTATCTAAAAAATCCTTTGATGAAATAACTGTTTCTGTTTCTTTTGAATTTGGATCATAAAATTGAGACTTATACTTTTTTATTACTTCAATTTTTTTGTCAATTACATCAGAAATATCAACCACAAAATCAGGCGTGAGATTATTAAATTGTATATAGTGAAAAATATTTTTTGGTCTCCAAACTTTTTGAGATGTTTGAATTTTTTCTAATCCTGAGAGAAAGCATGCATCGATAGTAAGTTGAGATGCACGTCCATGATCAGGGTGTCTGTCAGATGGAGCATTGGTTAAAACAATATCAGGTTGATATTTTCTAATTTTTTTTATTAGTTCTAATTTATGAGCATCATCATTTTTAAAAAATCCGTCTTTAAAACCTAAGTTTTCTCTAACACTTAAACCCATATAATCTCCTGCCAATCTTGCTTCTTCAAGTCTAATTTCAGATGTTCCTCTTGTACCTAAATCGCCAGTTGTAAAATCAATAATTCCTACACTAAAACCTTCATCAATTTGTTTTATTAATGTTCCACCACAAGATAGTTCTACATCATCTGGGTGGGCTCCAAAAGCTAAAATATCAAGTTTCATTTTAGTAGAATTTATTATACTTAACTCGGGCAAAAATAGCGGTTAAAAAAGTTATTGCAATAAAATAATATACAAAATTTGGTATTGGCATTGGATCCCCAGCAGCATATGAATGTAGTCCTGATAAATAATAATTTACCCCAAAATATGTCATTATTATTGAAGAAATTCCAATAAGTGTAGCCAAATTAAAAATATATATTCCTGAGAGAGCTGGAATAAGTCTCATATGTAAAATAAAAGCATAAACTAATATACTCACTAGAGCCCAAGTTTCCTTCGGGTCCCAGCCCCAATATCTTCCCCAAGACTCATTTGCCCAAACACCACCAAGAAATGTACCAATTGTTAACATAAACAGACCTATAGTTATGGATTTTTCATTTATAAGTGTTAATTCTTTTATCGTATTAAGTAATTTCTTTTTTGTTTCAGAACTTGTAAAAATGATTAACCACAATGAAAAAAGTCCTAAAACAGCACCCAGAGCAAGAAAACCATAGCTTGCGGTAATGATAGATACATGTATCATTAGCCAATAAGAATTCAAAACAGGAACTATATTGGTTATTTCAGGATCTAACCAGTTCAAATGAGCAACCATTAAAAATAGTGAAGTTACTAGAGTTGTAGCNGCTAAAGTCATCTTAGATTTTCGACTAAAAATAATTCCTGATAGCATTGTTGCCCATGAAATGTATATCATTGATTCATATCCGTTACTCCAAGGGGCATGACCAGAAATGACCCATCTGGCAGCTAACCCAAAGGTCTGATACAGAAACCCCAAAACAATGAAAAATTGGATGATTTTCACAAAATAAAATAGAACATTGGGGTTAAAAATTCTAACAATTAATACAATCAAAAATATAAATCCTACTATAAAATAGTACATAAACAAGTTTGAAAAAATATTTAACTTGTTGTACATAACTTCAAGATCTACNTTATAATCCTCAGGCATTACCTGCTTGCCATATATATTTTGGAATCTTGAAATATANGATACAACACTATCACACGTAACCCAATTGTTATCATTGATAGCCCTATCCAAAGCGTTCATGTACATGAACATTATGTTAGTAACAAAAAGCGAATCTTTACCAGAGAAAAAACTATTTTGTCCAGAAGTNAACCAAGTGTTNTTGGAATCATTTGCTAATGGAAAAAATCGAAAAATATCTCCATTATAAATTGTAAAGCAAATATTTATNCGTTCATCAACAGTTAAAACATCTTTATCATATTTACTNCTGTTTATAGGCGCTTTTGAATTTACTCTTTCAACTTCATCTTTCAAAATATAATCACCTTCGTCAGTAAAAAAAGTTCTAAATGAAACTCTACTCTCTTCTTTTTGTATGAGAAGCTTTAATTTTTCATGACTAACTTTAATCATCGGAACATTNCTCCACAATTTTGGATTTTTCATCATTCCCAAAACTACCTGGCTTGCGCTTTGTCCTGCTATATTATCCTTTCTTGAAACTTTTCTTAAAAATTCTGAACAAACTGTGTTAACAGGCTTTATTCTTCCACCATTGTCTTGAACTAATAATTTTTCAAACTTCTTTATATGATCGGTACTAATTGTATTTGAANTAAGTAGACTATCGATGTTTTCTTCAGCGTTCATATTAAATGAAACAAAAAATCCAATAAAAATCAGAACTGTCTTTTGCTTAATTTTATTTAGTCTTTTATTTAAAAAAGCAAATCTAGTTTGAGATGTGAAGAAAACCATCACCATCCCTAGAGCGAGAAGAAAATACCCAATGTAACTAACTATTGTTCCCAACATATCATGATTGACTGATAAAATAGTCCCTTTTTCATCTTGATCATAAGAAGACTGAAAAAATCTATAGCCTCTATAATCAAGAACATTATTCATAAAAATTCTATGATCTTCACTTTTTGCTCCGTCTTTTACAGTGACCTCTGCAGCAAAAGATGATGGACTCTGAGAACCAGGATATCTTTCAAGTTGAAAATCCCTTAATTTAATTCTAAAAGGAGTTAAATAGTTTTTAGATCCATATGCTAAGTTAAAATATAGACCTCCAACATTATGCTCTTCAAAACTTGAATTAAATCCTTTACCACCAAATAAGGTAACATCTTTAATTTCATTATTACAATTAATTCTGACTCTTAATGCATCATTACTTCCATCTTTCATAACTTTTGAAGTACTATAAATATCCATTTTACCTCTATCAACAACCTCCTTCAAAACAAAATTTAAATCATTTGCGGTATATAATGTTCTTTTAGATAGCAAAAATTTTTTTTGGGGTGGAAATTGATTTGTTGACCTATCACTCATCTTCATTGAACTTACCTCAAATGGGGAAGAACAATAAAGACTACTGTCAACCAATGTAATATTAATTGCCCCATCCATGGGATTATTAAGAGTGAAAACATTTTTCTTTATTCTTTTCTGTTCAAAGTTCTTTAAATACTCAGATTGCATTCCATCATCGCCAGGTACAACAAGATGTAATGTCATAACACCATCATCAGAGCTGATGAATGTGTCTTTTACATTTGGAAAAAAATCTAAATAATCAATTGATATTTTATTGTCTAAAAATTTTAGTGGTAAAGAAAAATCATTGTTTGTTATACCTGACATAAAAAGTTTTTTATCGTACTCCAACTGAAGTTTTCTGTCATCAACCTTAACTTGCAGAAACACATCGTCTGAAACGATTATGTTTGACTCCTCTCCTTCCCTAATATGCATCATTCCTTCAAAACTTACATATCTTGTGATAGCTGAACCAATTAAAATTATAATAAAAGCTAAATGAAAAGTTAAAACTGCAATTTTTTCTTTTCTGAAAAGATTATACCTTTTAAGATTGTACACAAGATTGATTAACAACATAAAAAGTATTAACTCAAACCACCATTTAGAATAAATAAGTGCTTTTGCACTTACTCTTCCAAAATCATTCTCAATAAATGTTGCAACTCCAATTACTGCAGCAAAAACAATTATAAGAATCGATGCTAATTTTACAGACAATAAGAATTTAAAAAAACGCTTTAGCATTAAAAAAATTTGATTTACAAAATTACAATATGTTTACTAATTTTGTTTTAAAAATTATTAGATATCTTTAGGCTGTTTTAAGAAGATTTAATTAAAAAAATGAAAAAAATTCTGCTAGTTGGTTCAGGAAATGTTGCTACCCACTTAGCAAAAAATATTGACAATAAAAATTATTGTATAAATCAAGTTTTCAGTAGAAGTAAAGAAAATGCAAAAAAATTAATTGAATTCTTAGGATGTAACTGGACAAACAATCCCAAAAAAATATTAAAATCTGATATAACAATTATCTCAGTAAATGACGATAGTATAAAAAACGTCATAAAATTTCTTCCAAATATCCCAACTGTACATACTTCGGGTTGCACTGGAATTGATATACTAAAAAAATTTAATGATTATGGAGTTTTGTATCCCCTGCAAACATTTAAAAAGAATGTTGATATGAATATCAAAGAAGTACCATTTTTAATTGAAACTAACAGCAAAAAATTTGAAAGTGACTTATTTCAGCTTGCTAGTAATCTTTCAAAAATAGTTAGAGTTACAGACTCCAAAACAAGAAAAAAAATTCATCTTGCTGCTGTTTTTGCATGTAATTTTACTAACCATATGTTGGTGCTTGCAAAAAAAATATGTGACGAATCAAATAATGACTTTTCATTACTTCTTCCTCTAATTAAAAAAACATTTAATCAGATAAACGAAAATCCAATAAAATTACAAACAGGACCTGCTTTTAGGGAAGACTTAGGTGTAATTGAAGAACATTTAAAAATTATTGAAGATAAAAATTTAAAAAAAATCTATAATTTTTTAAGTCAAAACATCATACAAACAAAAAATGAAAATATTTAGTTTTTTAAGGCTTATTAGATTACAAAATTTACTTATAATCATTTTCATGTATTGTATCATTAAGTTTTTTTTAATAAATCAATTTATAGCAGAGCCTGCTTTAAACAATTTTAATTTTTTTCTTTTTTTACTAAGTACTGTTTTGATTAGTGCTGCGGGTTATATTATAAATGATATTTATGACGTTAAAATTGATCAAATTAATAAAAATAATGATGTAATAATTAACACAAAAATAAAATCTAGCCNNGCANTTATTAGCTATTTAATATTNAANTTTTTTTCATTTGTAACAATAGCTTATGTTTCAATTCAAATTGAAAAGCCAATTTTTAGTTTGATCTTNCTNTATTCCATTTTTATTTTATGGAGGTATTCCAAAGAACTTAAAACAAAATTTGCTAGAGGTAATATTGTAGTTAGTTGGCTCATTGCATTGTCAATAATAAATATTGGTTTATTTGATGTATTACCTGTNATTAATAAAGATAATTCATCTCCAATTGTTTTTAAAATAATAATGGCATTTTCTCTATTTGCATTTTTAACAAATCTGAGTAGAGAAATTATAAAAGATGTTGAAGATGAAGAGGGAGATAAACAACTTAATGCAAATACTTTAGTTATTAAGTTTGGCCTAAAAAAAACAAAACAAGTAATAAATTTTCTTAATGTTTCAATTTTAGTATTGATAGGTCTATGGCAATATTTTCAATACAGTTTTAATCAAACTAGTTTCGAAAACAATCAAAAAATTGAAATTTGGGGAACAGATATCAATTCAATATTTTACACGTTTGCACTNCAAATACTAGTACTTTTTTTAATTTTTAAAACTTTTTTTGCAAAATCAAAAAATGATTTCTCTTTTCTAAGTCAATTATCAAAGNTTATAATGATTTTTGGTATACTTTCCATTTTAATTTTTACAAAAAACTATTTTTAATGATAATTGAAAAAATAAAAAAATATAATTTAATTCTTGGATCAAATTCTCCAAGAAGAAAAAAAATTATTGAAGAAATGGGTTTTAAGGTTAATATAATTCCTGCTAACATTGATGAGACAATAAANGAAGAAATAAGTTTGGAGAAGATTCCTGTTTTTTTAGCAAATGAAAAATCAAAAGCACTCAAAAATTTAATCAAACAAAATGATATTCTAATAACTGCTGATACAATAGTTATTTTTGAAAATAAAATCTTAAATAAACCAAAAAATAAAGTTGATGCAATTAAAACTTTATCAAATCTATCATCCAAAACTCATAAGGTCATAACAGGGGTNTGTATAAGAACTTTTAAAAGCATTAAGTCGTTTTCATGTTCTACTAAAGTAACTTTTGAAAAAATTACAGATGAAGAAATAAATTATTACATTCAAAAATATGAACCATTTGATAAAGCAGGCTCATACGGAATTCAAGAATGGATTGGGTTAATTGGAATTAAAAAAATAGAAGGATCTTATTCAAATGTTGTNGGTTTACCCTCATCTAGGCTATATCAAGAACTAAAAATGTTATTTTAGGTTTACTTTGTTATCTTTGTGAAAAATATTTTAATGAAAAAAAATAATTTATTTTTTTTATATATTTTCTCATTAATACTTCTGTTTTTTACTGGNTGTACTCCTGTAAGTAAAATTACATATATGAATAGTGTTAATAANGAAGGATGGGGAATNTCTCCNATACCNCCAAAACACAAAATAGANATTGGAGATATACTAATGATAAAGGTTATNAGTAGAAANGAAGAGTCAAANAAATTATTCAATGTTGAAACNAACACNAATAACGCAAATACTACNACTACNGCTGCAAATTTATACCTAAATGGTTTTACTGTAAGTCAAGANGGAAACATTGATCTACCAAACGTTGGCACTNTAAATCTTGTAAATCAAACTCTNGATGAAGCAAAAGAAACAATTAAANATCTAGCAAAGGAATACATNAAAGATCCTTTTGTTGTNGTNAAACTTGCAAATTTTGAAGTNACNGTTTTAGGAGAAGTTAACAACCCGGGAACCTATCCNGTATANAANGAAAACNTAACNATTTTTGATGCTCTNGCNATGGCTGGAGACATAAATGATTATGGAAATTTAAGAAAAGTTAAAATTGTTAGATCAAATAACAATAAGAAAAAAGTATACTTTTTTGATTTAACAGAAAGCAAAATNCTAGAATCAAACTTNTATTATCTAAATAANAANGATTTNGTTTATGTTCAACCTACCAAATTTAAAGGGCTGAAAAAATCTCAATCACAAATATTATTATCTAGTTTGACCACTTTTGCAGTNCTTTTTAATGCTTTTATCAATTTTAGACAAGATTAAGTNAATGAATAACGAAGAGAATCAAATACAAGAAGAAANAGTTGATTTAAAAGCTTTATTTTTTAGATACTACAGCCACTGGTATTATTTTGTAATTTCATTATTTGCTTGCGCAATAATTGCATTCATTTATATTAGATACACCACACCTGTTTACAGTGTTTCCAGCACAATATTAATTAGAGATGATAACAACACTCAACTAGGTGCCGAAAACATTTTAGAAGGAATGGAACTATTTAGTGGTAAAACAAATATTAATAATGAAATAGTTTTACTAAAATCATTCTCACTCATCGATAAAGTAGTGAATGAATTGGCACTTGGGACATCCTATTTTCAACACGGCTTTTTACAAAGCAATGAATTGTACCAAAACACTCCATTTGTTGTAAAAGTTGATTCAAACTATCAACAAATTGTAAATAATGAATTTAAAATAAAAATTATTGATGACAAAAAATATAATTTATCATGTTCAATAGATGATCTAAATACATATAATATATCAACTGACCGATTAGACAAGAACATGATTGCTAATATTGAAATTGATGATAATTTCCTTTTTGGTCAGCAGATTAAAACAAAGTTTTTTTCATTCAAATTAGTTAAAACAAAAGCTTTTGATTTAGATGCAATTTTAGAAAATGATAAAGATTTTTCTTTTAAACTACACCAAAGATCAAAACTCGTTTCAAACTACATTGAAGCAGTTGCAATCAATCCAATAAATAAAGAAACATCCGTTTTAAAATTAAAAATCAACGGAGAAAATCCAAAAAAAAGTATAGATTTTTTAAACAAGCTTGGAGAAAAATATATTGATTATGGCCTTACCGACAAAAATAATATGGCTATCAATACTATTTCATTTATAGATGAACAACTAAGCATTGTAAAAGATTCTCTGTTAATTATTGAAAATAATCTTGAACAATTCAAAAGAAAACATCCAAATATTGAAAATATTGAAGAAGAATACGGGGTTTTCTTCCAAAAACAAAAGGTTGAAAGTATGCTAGCTGAACAATCAGTAAATATTAAATTTTATTCTTCACTTTTAAATTACTTGAATGAAAACAAATTTGAAAATAGAATAGTTTCTCCTTCTTTAATGGGCATAACAAATCCTGAACTAAATACATTAATAAATCAATTGCTACAGCTTACTGCCAAAAAAAGTGATTTAGAACTTACAACAACAGAAAAAAACCCAACATATATTTCAGTAATTACTCAAATAGAAAATACAAAAGAAGTTTTAATTGAAAATCTTAATAATCTAATAAAAAACACAAGAATATTCGAAGAAGACTTATATAAAAGACAAGATAAATTTAATCTCAAGATAAATTCTTTACCAAAGCATCAGAAAGAGTACATTAATCTAAAAAGAGAGTTTTTATACAACGAACAAACCTTAGTGTATTTACAAAATAAAAAATATGAAGCATCTCTAGCAAAAGCAGGAACTGAATCTGATCACAAAGTAATAGACTATGCAAGATTAGAAAGTGAAATTCCTGTCAGTCCAAAAACTTCAGTAACTTATTTTTTCTGTGTCCTTATAGGATTTTTCATACCCATAATTATAATTTCTTTAAAGGAATTTTTTAATAACAGAATTAGAAGCAAAAAAGATTTACAACTACATTCAAATATTCCGATTCTAGGACTTATAGGTCATAGCGAAAAATTAAAAAGCCTCATAGTTCCTCAAAATTCAAAATCTATAATCTCTGAATCTTTTCGATCTATAAGAACTAACCTACAATATCTAGCTATTGAAAAAACAAAAAAAGTAATTGCAGTGACATCGTCAATTGGAGGTGAAGGAAAAACTTTTTGTTCTATGAATCTAGCATCAATTTTTGCTTTATCAGGAAATAAAACAGTCATTATAGGAGCCGACTTAAGAAAACCAAAATTAGAACTTGAATTCAAAACCGAAAATAAAAAGGGTTTAAGTAACTATTTAATCAACAAAGCAACACTAAAAGAGGTAACCAATAAAACTAATGTTGATAATTTAGATATCATTTTCTCTGGTCCAACGCCTCCAAATCCCGCTGAACTTCTTGATAGTGCTAAAATGAATGATTTAATTAAAGAACTAAATAAAAAATACGATTATGTAATAATTGATACTCCTCCAATTGGATTAGTAACAGACGGAGTAATTTTAATGAAAAATGCTGATATTAATCTTTATGTAGTAAGACACAATTACACAAAACATCAAGCATTAGCAGTTGTAAATTCTCTATATGATAACAAACAAATTGAAAACATACACATAATTATAAATGACTATCAAAATAGTTTGGCAAATTATGGATACGGTTATGGCTATGGATACGGATATGGATACGGATATGGAGGTGGTTATGGCTACTATGAAGAAGATAAAAAAACCTAAAATTTTCAGTCATTAAATCAAAAACTGAAATATCACTTTTACTAGCGCTAACCCCAATTCTATTTTTAATTTTTTTATTATCCTATAATGTGTTTATTTATGGAGATGATTCACTTAGTGGCCCCAACCAAATTGCATTATTATTGTCTGCAGCTCTAGCCAGCCTAATAGGTGTTTTTCACGGAAAAAATTGGTTAAATATCATAGATACAATAAGCAAAAGCATTAGCTCAACTACTTCTGCAATAATTATTTTATTATTAATTGGTTCTTTAACTGGAACATGGTTGATTAGTGGTATAGTACCGGCAATGATTTATTATGGATTAAAAATATTAAATCCTGACTTTTTTCTATTTGCATCTTGCATTATATGTGCAATTGTTTCATTAGCCTCTGGAAGTTCCTGGTCGACAATTGCAACTATAGGAATTGCATTAATTGGAATTGGAAAAGTAATGGGAATTTCAGAAGGTCTAGTTGCAGGAGCTATAATTTCAGGAGCTTATTTTGGAGACAAAATGTCACCTTTATCAGATACAACTAATTTAGCTGCAGCTATGTCTTCAAGTAACTTATTTTCTCACATAAAATATATGATGTATACCACTATACCCAGTTTCATAATTACAATTGTTATTTTTTTCTTTTTAGGTTTTAATATTGAAACATCAACAACTCAAAATATAAATGATTTACTACTTGCTTTAGAATCAAAAATTAATATCAACTACTACTTATTTATTGTTCCAATGGTTGTTGTGATTTTAATTATAAAAAAAACACCTGCAATACCAGCTTTATTTGTTGGAGTTCTACTTGGGGCTTTATTTGCTATTATTTTTCAGCCTCAACTTATTCAAGAAATAAACGATAATAATTCTTTAGACATAAAATCTTACTACAAAGTAATAATTACTGCTATCTCAAGTGAAATTCAAATTACAACAGATAATAATCTTATGAACAACTTGTTAAATAGCAATGGAATGAAAGGAATGTTAAGTACAGTTTGGCTAGTAATTTGTGCCATGACTTTTGGAGGGGCAATGCAAGCTACAAAACTTTTAAAAAGAATAAGTGACCCAATTATAAAATACGCAAAATCAACAGGCTCATTAATAGCCACAACTTCAGGAACTTGCCTATTTTTTAACTTAACAACTGCTGATCAATATCTAAGTATTGTTGTTCCAGGAAAAATGTTTGAGAATAGCTTTAAAAAAAGAGGATTAGCACCAGAAAATTTAAGCAGAACTTTGGAAGATAGCGGAACTGTAACTTCAGTTTTAATTCCATGGAACACATGCGGAGCTGCACAATCTGCAGTTTTAGGTGTTGCAACACTAACTTATATACCTTTTTGTTTTTTTAATTTAATTAGTCCTGTGATGACTATAATTTATGGGTATTTCAAAATTAAAATTAAAAAAATTAGCTAAATATCTCCTTAATTTTTTGGACAGTGTAGTCTATTTCCTCTTTGGTATTATACCTGCTAAAAGAAAACCTAACACCAGTACGATCTTTGTCCTTACATATTTCATCTAAAACATGTGAACCAGACATATTTCCGGCAGAGCAAGCACTTCCGCCAGAGCATGAAATTCCATGAATATCTAAGTTAAATAATAGCATCTCAGACTCAGATATCTTTGGAAAACTTACACTTAGTATTTTAAATAAACTATTATCAAAATTTGTACAATCAGCATTAAATTTAACATCACTAACATTTTTAACTAACTGTTCGATCATATATTTTTTAATTTCAGTGATGTATTTTTTATCATTTACCATATTTTCATAAGATAACTCCATAGCTTTTGATAAACCAGCGATGGCATGCACATTTTCAGTACCTGCTCTCATATTTCTTTCCTGAGACCCTCCTGAAATAAATGGTTTGATTGTTATGTTATCACTAATATATATAAACCCAACTCCTTTTGGTCCATGAAATTTATGAGCTGAACCAGTGATGAAATCAACATTTAGTTCTTGTAAATCTATGGGATAATGTGCCATGGTCTGAACAGTGTCACAATGAAAAACAGCTTTATATTTATAGCATAATTCACCTATTTCTTTTATTGGTTGAATAGTTCCGATTTCATTATTGGCATGCATTATTGAAACAAACGTTCTTGGATTATTATTAAGAAGCTCTTCCAAATGAATCAAATCAACAGTACCATTAGAATCAAGTTTAATATAATCAAGATGAACTAGCTTTTTATCTTTTAATTCTTCAAGGGGATAAAGTACTGCTTTATGAGAAATAGAAGAAGTTATAGCATGAGAAATTTTGTTGTCTAAAATACCACATTTGATAGCCATATTATCTGCTTCAGTTCCACCAGAAGTAAAAAAAATATTTCCTGGAGAGGTATTTAAATAAGCCGAAACTTTTTTTCTTGAATTTTCAATTATTATTCTTGATTTTCGACCACCATGATGAATTGAAGAAGGGTTAGCGTATTCGGATTTCATCAAATCTGACATATAATCAATAACCTCGGGAGCTATCTGTGTCGTTGCAGCGTTATCTAAATAAATACGCATTAAATTATTTTTTTTATTTGATTTACAAAATCAATTGCAAGTTCATCAGCTTTTTCTTTGCTAGAGCTTTCTGAGTAAATTCTAATTATTGGTTCTGTATTTGACCTTCTTAAATGTACCCAACCCGAGTCAAAATCAATTTTTAACCCATCCACTAAATTAATATCATTTTTTGAATATTTATTTTTTAAATGACTAAAAATATAATCTATATCAGTATTNGNATTNAGATCTAATTTATTTTTTGAAATAAAATAATTNGGATAAGAATTTCTNAGNTTTANAGATGATATNTTTTTTTCAGCAAGATTAGATAAAAACAAAGCTATACCAACAAGAGCATCTCTTCCATAATGAAGCTCAGGGTAAATAACACCNCCGTTTCCTTCTCCACCAATTACAGCATTGCACAATTTCATTTTTTCNACAACATTAACTTCTCCAACTGCTGATGCATGGTATTCACAATTATACTTCTTTGTAATATCAGCGAGAGCCCTTGTTGATGATAAATTAGAAACAGTATTTCCAGGTGTTTTTGAAAGTACATAATCAGAAACTGATACCAAAGTATATTCTTCACCAAACATTGATCCATCTTCACATACTAAAGCAAGNCGATCAACGTCAGGGTCGACCACAATTCCTAAGTCAGAATTTGTTGAGATAACCATTTTTGATATTTCTTGTAAATTTTCTGGTAAAGGTTCGGGATTATGAGGGAATTCTCCATTTGGATCACAATATAGCTTTATACATTCAACACCTAATTTTTCTAAAAGTTTTGGAACCAAAATTCCTCCTGTAGAATTTACCGCGTCAACAACTACTTTAAAGTTTTTAGATTTTATTAAATCAATATTAACTAAATTTAAGTTTAAAACATCTTCAATATGCTTATCGTTTTGTGAATTATCAAAAGATAGAGAGCCGATTTTATCAATAGTAGAAAAGTGATAATCATTTTTTTCAGCTAACTCTAAAATTTTCAGTCCATCTTTAGAGGATATAAATTCACCTTTATTGTTTAATAGTTTTAATGCATTCCACTGTTTTGGATTGTGGCTTGCNGTTAGAATAATGCCACCTGATGCTTTTTCTCTTTGAACNGATACTTCAATTGTAGGCGTTGTTGATAAACCAACATCAACTACATCAAAACCACAACCAACTAAAGTTCCACATACAAGATCAGACACAAATTTCCCTGATATTCTTGCATCTCTTCCAACGATAATTTTTTTAGATGTATTATTTTGATCTAAAATAAACTTAGCATATGCAGAAGTAAACTTTACTATGTCTATCGGAGTAAATGAATCGCCAACTGATCCTCCAATAGTTCCTCTTATTCCAGAAATTGATTTTATCAAAGTCACCTCAAATATTTTTATACAAAACTACATAAATTACCAGATTGTTAATGTAGTATTTCTATCTTTGTTGCATAATCTAGAAAATGATTGATATTCTAAAAAATATCCCTGATAGAGCAGAAAAACCCAGAGATAAAGGGCTTACGATGGTAATGGACAAAGGCTTAAGCCTAAATGAAGCTGAAAACATGGTTGCTCTTAAAAGTGAATTAACCGATATTGTCAAGCTAGGATTTGGGACAAGCCTTCTAACAAGATATATTGACAAAAAAATAAAATTATATCATAAAGCAGGTATAATGGTTTATGTGGGAGGTACACTTTTTGAAGCTTTTACTGTAAGGAATCAATTTGATGATTTTTGTAAGCTTATGGATAAACTTAAATTAGAAATGGTAGAAGTTTCAGATGGATCAATTTCCATTGAACATGATACTAAATGCGAATACATTCAAAAGCTGAGTAAAAATTTCAAAGTTATTAGTGAAATTGGAAGTAAATGTGAATCTAATTCATTAGAAGATAGCGATTGGATTGAATATATGAACAAAGAGCTACAAGCTGGAAGCTGGAAAGTTATTGCTGAAGCTAGAGAGGGTGGAAATGTAGGTATGTTTGATCCAAATGGAAACATAAAAGAAAACTTAATCAAAAAAATAACTAATAAAATTTCTGCCTCAAAAATTTTGTGGGAAGCACCCCAAAAAAAACAACAAGTTTGGTTTATAAATAATTTTGGTGCTAACGTTAATTTAGGTAATATTTCTCCCAATGATATAATTTCGCTTGAGTGTTTAAGAATTGGACTCAGAGGAGACACTTTTGACAATTACTTGTAAATGAAAAAATATATTGTTCTTTTTTTAAAAGGCATTGCAATGGGGGTGGCAAATGTAATTCCTGGAGTTTCTGGAGGTACAATAGCTCTTGTAGCAGGTATTTATGAAGAATTAATAAATGCTCTAAAATCAATTGATAAAAAAGCAATCAAACTTCTTTTAAAACTGGACTTTAAATCACTGGCTCAGCATGTAAACTTATATTTTCTCATTGCTGTTTTTGGAGGTAGCATTGTAAGTGTTTTCAGTGTTGCAAATCTTTTTAAGTTTTTGTTTGCTAATTATCCGTTACATATTTGGGCATATTTTTTCGGTCTTATATTAATTTCAATTTATTACATAGGCAAAACAATCAAGAATTGGAATCAATCCAGCATTATTTCACTAATTCTAGGAATTACAGTAGCTATTCTTTTTACATTTATTTCNCCAGCAAGTGAAAATGATAATTTATTTTTTGTTTTTTTCTGTGGCATAGTAGGAATTACAGGTATGATTTTACCCGGTCTTTCGGGATCTTTCATTCTCATATTGTTAGGAAATTATGAGTTGCTACTAGTAAACTCAATTGCAGATTTTAAAGTTGCTATACTGACTGTATTTTTTATTGGTTCTGTTATCGGTGTTTTATTGTTTTCTCATGTTTTAGCATGGCTTTTAAAAAAATTTAAAGATCAAACATTAGCTACACTAACAGGATTTATTGCCGGTTCATTAGTGTTAATTTGGCCTTGGAAAAGAATTGCTGAGTCAATTATAATAGGTGGTAAAGAAAAAGTCCTAAAATATGATATATACTTTCCATCCGAACTTAGTTCAGAAAATCTTACAGCATTTGTGATGATAATAGTTGGTGTGTTAAGTGTCTATTTAATNGAAAAATACTCTGAAAAAATATAATGAATAATTATGGTCTTATTGGNAAAAAATTAAGCCATTCATTCTCTAAAGAATTTTTTAATCATAAATTCAAAAAACTAAAGTTATCAAACTACAGCTACAAAAATTTTGAGCTTGATAATATTTCTTCAATTAGAGAATTAATTGTGAAAAATAATTTGTTGGGACTTAACGTAACAATTCCTTACAAAAAAAAAATATTAAAATATGTTGATGAACTTGATTATTATGCGAAAGAGATTGGCGCTGTAAATACATTGAAAATTGTAAACAAAAAAATATTAGGATATAATACGGATGCATTAGGATTTGAAAAAACATTAATACCGATAATTGAAAATAAAAAAAGTGCTTTAGTACTTGGTAATGGTGGTGCAAGTAAAGCAATACAGTTTGTGCTTAAAAAAAATAACATCAAATTTCAAGTTGTTTCTAGAAACGGTAAAAAAATTTATGAGGATATATGCGAAAATGACATAAATGAAAATTTAATTATAATTAATACTACTCCACTAGGGATGTATCCGGACATTAAATCATTTCCTAAAATTCCTTATCATTTTTTGTCCAAAAAACATATTGCTTATGATCTTGTTTATAACCCCAGAGAAACCATATTTTTAAAGAAAGCAAAAGAAAAAGGATGTTTATCCATTGGTGGTTTTAAGATGCTTGTAGAACAAGCAAATTTTGCCTGGAAAATTTGGGAAAACAATTTTCACTAGAGACACAGAATATTTACAACATTATTAAATATCTTTACAAAAAGAAATATTCATGTCAGATAAAAATCTTGAAATAGAATTAGAATCGTCAGATCAATTAAAAGATTTTAATGAAACTATTGTAGATACTGATAAGTTAATTGATAAGCTCAAAACATTAATTGACTCTAATAATTTACTGTCAATTTCAAAGGATGTAGAAAACATCAAAGCTCAATTTTATATCAAATTAAAAAATACAGAAAAAGACAAAAGTGATATAGAAAAAAAATTCAAAAAAATATATAACCAATATAGATTAGAAAAGAATACTCTCAGAAAAAAAATTGAAAAAGAAGAGGAGGATAATCTAAAAATCAAAAAGGATATTATTGCTGAGATCAAAGAGCTTACCAACAACATAGAAATTAAAAAAGAAACATTCAACCATTTCAAAGAATTACAAAANAAATGGAAAGATACTGGATATGTTAATTTAAAATATAAGAACGACCTCTGGCAAACCTATAATCATTATGTAGAAGTTTTTTACGACTACNTACGNCTGAATAATGATTTAAGAGATATTGATTTCAAAAAAAATCTAAAATTAAAAACAAAAATATGTGAGAAAGCCGAAAGCTTAATTTTAGAGAATTCTTTAAATAAAATGCATGAAAGTCTTCAGCTGTTGCACGAAGAATGGAAAAACATTGGTCCTGTAAAAAAGGAAGACAGAGAGATATTATGGCAAAGGTTTCAAGAAGCTAGTAAAAAAATCAATAAAAAAAGAAATGATCATTACACTGAATTAAAAAGAAAAGATCAAGAAAAAATTAANCTCAAAAAAGAAATATGTGGAAAAATTGAAGCCATTTCAAATAAAACTTTTAGGAATAATACAGAATTTAATACTGCTTCAAATAAATTTAATGAATTAGTAGAAAAATGGAAGTCGTTAGGAGGGGTAAATAAAAAAGACAATAAACATTGCTGGAAAGATTTTAGAGAAGTTCAAAATTTGTTCTACAAACAAAAAAATGAATTCTTCAAAAAAAGAAAAGAAAATAACAAAAAAAGTATTCAGCTTAAATCCGAGCTATGTAATGAAGCGAAAAATTTAGAAAACGATACAAATTGGGAATCATCAACTAAAAAAATTATAAAACTTCAAGATAAATGGAAAAAAGCTGGACATACTTTTGGAAAAGCAAGTGATAAACTTTGGAAAGAGTTCAAAAGTTCATGTGATAAATTTTTTAATGCAAAAAAGAAAGAACAAGAAAAAATAAATTTAGAAACAAATAAAAAGAAAGCATCCAAAGAGAAAATAATCAAAAAAATATTAGATTTTAAACTCGAAGATAATACAGATAAAAACATTGAATTTATTCACTCCTGTGTTAGTAATTGGAAAAAAATTGGTGAAATAAAAAACTCATACAAACTTGAAAAGAATTTCAAAGAAGTTTGTTTTGATTTGATAAGAAAAATAAATATTTCTCAGAAAGAAAAAGAAAAATTAAAACAAGATACTTACATCAATTTAATTAAAGACAATCTTAATGAAGTTAAAAAGTATAAACTGGATATAAAACAAAAGATTAGCGAAAAAAAGAAAGAAATTGATCAGTATGAAACAAATAAATCTTTTTTTGTTGCAAATAAAAATAATAATTCAATAAAAAATCAGATTGATAATAAAATTAAAAAGCTTATTACAGAAACTGAACAATTAGAAAAAGAACTTAAACATCTTAAAAAATTATAAATGAAGTTCGAAATAGTTTCGGATTTCAAACCAACAGGTGATCAACCAGAAGCAATTAATTCATTAGTTGATGGCATCAACAATAATGAAGATTTTCAAACATTGCTGGGTGTTACTGGTTCTGGAAAAACATTTACAATCGCAAATGTCATAAGCAATGTCAACAAGCCCACTCTTGTTCTAAGCCATAATAAAACTTTAGCGGCCCAACTTTACAGTGAATTCAAACAATTCTTTCCTAACAATCTAGTAGAATACTTTGTTTCATATTATGACTACTACCAACCCGAGGCTTATATCCCAAGCTCAGGAACATACATAGAAAAAGATTTATCTATTAACGAAGAAATAGAAAAATTTAGATTAAGTACTACTTCTGCACTTCTTTCAGGCAGAAAAGATATAATAGTAGTCGCTTCAGTTTCATGTATTTATGGAATAGGAAATCCCGATGATTTTCATGATAATATTATTGAAATATTTGTAAACCAAAATAAAAGCAGAGAAGAACTTCTGAAAAGACTTGTTCAAGGCTTGTACTTTAGAACTACTGAAAATTTTGAGAGAGGGAATTTCAGAGTTAAAGGAGATACAGTTGATATTTTTCCTGCATATGCAGATACGGCTTATAGAATACACTTTTTTGGTAATGAAATTGAAGAAATTGAAGAATTTAATCCAGAAAATGGCAATATTATTAGTGAAAAAGATAAATTAAAGATTTTTCCAGCTAGTATTTTTGTAGCTTCTAAAGACAGAACAAATGAAGCAATAAAAGAAATTCAAGATGATTTAGTAAAACAAATAAGCTTTTTTAAAGAATCAGAAATGAATTTAGAGGCAAAGAGAATAGAAGAGAGAACCAGCTTTGATATTGAAATGATAAAGGAACTTGGTTACTGCTCAGGAATAGAAAATTACTCAAGATATTTTGATGGAAGAGCAGCTGGAACAAGACCTTTCTGTCTTCTTGATTATTTCCCAAGAGATTTTTTGACAGTAATTGATGAAAGCCATGTCACTGTTCCACAAATAAGAGCAATGTATGGTGGAGATAAATCAAGAAAGTTTAATTTGGTAGAGCATGGTTTTAGATTGCCTGCTGCGATGGACAATAGGCCATTAAAATTTGAGGAATTTGAAAATATAAATAACCAAACAATTTATGTTAGTGCAACTCCTGCAGACTATGAATTAGAAAAATGCGAAGGTATTGTGGTAGAACAAATTATCAGACCTACAGGTCTACTAGAACCAAAAATAATAATCAAACCCTTAAAAAATCAAATTGATGACTTAATAGAGGAAATCAGACTAAGAGTAATAAAAAAAGAGAGAGTTTTAGTTACGACTTTAACAAAAAAAATGGCTGAGGAGTTAACAAAGTTTTTGTCTAGAATAAATATAAGTTGTAGATATATACATTCCGATGTTGATACTATTGAAAGAGTTGAAATTTTATATGGTCTAAGAGAAGGAGAGTTTGATGTGCTTATTGGAGTTAATTTGTTGAGGGAGGGGTTAGATTTACCAGAAGTTAGTTTAGTTGCAATAATGGATGCAGATAAAGAGGGTTTCTTGCGATCAGAAAGATCATTAATTCAAACTTCAGGAAGAGCAGCAAGAAATGTTAATGGATGTGTAATAATGTATGCAGATAAAATTACTAATTCTATGCAAAAAACAATTGATCAAACAGATTACAAAAGAAAAAAACAAACAGAGTATAATAAATTGCATAAATTAACTCCAAAACCAATAATNAAAAAAAGTGAAAATAGCATTACCGAAAAACTCAATCCATATAAAGTAAATAAGATAATTGATAATAATAAAGAAATTAATTTTGATAAACTATCTCTAATTGAAATAGAGAATTTAATTAAAAAAACAAAAAATGAAATGCAAAAAATGGCTAAATCATTACATTTTGTTGAGGCTGGAAAATTAAGAGATCAATTATTTAAATTAGAAGAAATAAAAAATAAAAAAAAAGCGGACTAAATTAGTCCGCTTTCTTATTACAAATTTTTGTGATGTTTTTAAGAACTCACAATTGTTTTTGCAACTGGTCCCTTTTCACCTTCTGCAGCTTCAAATGTTACTGAAGCACCCTCTTTTAAGGTTTTGTAGCCTTCAGCCTGAATTTCTTGAAAATGAGCAAAGTAGTCAGTTCCATCAGAACCTTCGATAAAACCATACCCTTTACTTGAATTAAACCATTTTACTGTTCCTTCCATAATTGTTTATTGTTATTAATTAATACTAGTGGGAACAACCCCACAAAACTTTGCAAATATAATTAAATAAATGAGATGAATGTGAAGTTATGATTTGGAAGCTTGCAAAGTATTTTTTAACAACATTGCAATTGTCATTGGACCGACGCCTCCTGGTACTGGNGTAATATAATTAACCTTTTCTTGTACGTTATGAAAATCAACATCACCAAGTAATTTCCAGCCGGATTTTGTTTTTTCAGAAGAAACTCTCGTAATGCCTACATCTATAATACATGCACCTTTTTTAATCATTTCAGAGGTAACAAAATTTGCTTTTCCAAGTGCAACAATTAAAATATCAGCTTTTTGACAAATCTCTTTTATATTTTTTGATCTACTGTGTAGTATAGTAACAGTTGAGTTTCCAGGGTAAGTGTTTCTAGCCATTAAAATACTTATTGGAAGACCAACAATATGACTTCTTCCTATCACTACACAATTTTTACCAACAGTTTCTATGTCATATCTTTTTATAAGTTCGATTATTCCAGCAGGAGTAGCAGGAATAAAACAAGGAAGATTTAAAGTCATATTCCCAATGTTGGTTGGGTGAAAACCATCTACATCTTTAGATAAACTAATAGTATTTATTATTTTTTTCTCATCTATATGATCAGGAAGTGGGAGCTGAACAATTAATCCATCTATTAAATCATTTTCGTTTACCTCAATAATTTGACTTATTAATTTTTCCTCTTCAACATCTTCATCTAACCTGATTAATGTAGATTCAAAACCTACCCTTTCACATGCCTTTACTTTTGCATTAACATATGTTTCACTTGCACCATTATTTCCAACTAGTATTGCTGCAAGATGTGGTTTTTTTCCACCATTAGATATAATTTTTTTTACTTCTTGAGCAATCTCATCCTTTATATCATTGGATGTTTTTTTTCCGTCTAATAATATCATATTAAAATTTTGGCATGTTATTTCCTTTCATCATTTGCATCATTCGTGATGCACCACCTCCTTGCATCATTTTCATCATTTTACCCATTTGACTAAATTGTTTGATCAATTGATTAATTTCTTGAACATTTGTTCCACTACCTGCAGCAATTCTTTTTTTCCTACTTCCATTAAGAACATGTGGATTACTTCTTTCATAAGGAGTCATTGAATAAATAATTGATTCAATACCTTTAAATGAATCATTGTCTATATCTACATCTTTAATTGCTTTACCAACACCAGGGATCATACCTGCTAAATCCTTGATATTACCCATTTTTTTTATCTGTTGAATTTGTTTTAAAAAATCATCAAAGCCAAACGTATTTTTGGCAATCTTTTTTTGAATTTTTCTTGCTTCTTGTTCATCAAATTGTTGTTGAGCTCTCTCAACTAAAGATATAACATCACCCATTCCTAAAATTCTGCTTGCCATTCTATCAGGGTGAAAAACATCAAGTCCTTCCATTTTTTCAGATGTTCCAATAAATTTAATTGGCTTATCAACTACAGATCGAATAGTTAAAGCTGCCCCACCGCGAGTATCTCCGTCAAGTTTAGTTAGAACTACACCGTCAAAATCTAATCTTTCGTTAAATGTTTTTGCAGTATTAACTGCATCTTGACCAGTCATAGAATCAACAACAAAAAGAATTTCATTTGGGCTAATAGCTGATTTAACATTAGTTATTTCTGTCATCATTGGCTCATCGATTGCTAATCTTCCAGCAGTATCAACAATTACAACATCGTGCTTATTTTTTTTTGCATATCCAATAGCATTTGTTGATATGTCTACTGGGTTCTGATTTTCTATTTCTTTATAAACATCGACTGATATTTGTTCTCCTAATACTGAAATCTGATCTATAGCTGCAGGTCTATATACATCACAAGCTACTAAAAGAGGATTTTTATTTTTATTATTTTTTAAAAAATATGCAAGCTTACCACAAAATGTTGTTTTTCCAGATCCTTGTAAACCTGCAACTAAAATAACAGATGGTTTTGATAACAAATTAATTTCCGCTGAACTACTACCCATTAGCTCAGCTAATTCATCTTTCATGATTTTAGTAAGAAGCTCACCTGGCTTAAGAGTGGTTAATACTTTTTCACCAATTGCTTTTTCTTTCACTTTAGCAGTAAATTCCTTTGCCGTTTTAAAATCGACATCAGCTGATATAAGAGCTTTTCTAATTTCTTTCATGGTTTGGGCAACATTAATTTCTGAAATGCTACCCTGCCCTTTTAAAACCTTAAATGCTTTTTCTAATTTTTCTGAGAGATTTTCAAACATTTATTTTAATTTAAATTATTTTTTATTGTTAAATAAAGTATCTACAAATTCTTCTTTATTAAAAATTTGCAAATCCTCCATAGCCTCACCAACCCCAATGTATCTTACTGGTATTTTTAATTGATCTGAAATCCCAATGACAACACCACCTTTTGCTGTTCCATCTAATTTGGTTAAAGCTAAAGAATTTACATCAGTAACTGACGAGAATTGTTTAGCTTGTTCTATAGCATTTTGACCAGTTGAAGCATCTAAAACAAGTAAAACTTCATGAGGGGCGTTTGAGGTTAGCTTGCTCATTACATTTTTAACTTTAGATAATTCGTTCATGAGATTTACTTTGTTGTGTAACCTTCCAGCGGTATCTATAATTACAACATCTGCATTTTTTGATATTGCTGATTGTAATGTATCATATGCAACTGATGCTGGGTCAGAGCCCATANTTTGTTTAACAATTTCAACTCCCACTCTTTCTGCCCAAATAGATAACTGATCAATAGCAGCAGCTCTAAATGTATCAGCAGCACCCAAAACTACTTTAAAACCCGATTTCTTAAACTTATATGCTAATTTTCCAATAGTTGTTGTTTTTCCAACTCCGTTTACTCCAACTACCATGATAACATAAGGGGAATCACTTTCTTGCTTAACATCCGAGTCAATATCAGAACTATTAACTAATAATTGTTCGATCTCTCTTTTCAAAATGCTATTTAATTCCTCCGAATTAATGTACTTTTCTTTTTCCACTCTTTTTTCAAGTGATTCAATAATTTTTAGGCTAGTATCTACACCAATGTCACTTGTAATTAATATTTCTTCAATATCATCTAGGTCACCGTCATCAATTTTTGATTTTCCTACAACTTTTTTTGACAATTTTTCAAAAAAACTAGACTTTGTTTTTTCAAGACCCTCATCTAATTTTCTTTGTTTTTCAATTTTTTCAGAAGGATTNTCCTCTTCTTTTTTATTTAAAAAACTTTTGATTTTACTAAAAAAACCCATATGNTATTTTATTATTAATTAAAAAAAAAGCTTCTTTCAAATATAGAAAGAAGCTTTAACAAAAATATTTTTTTGAAATTATTTTTTAGCAAAAAATTCGTTCACTTTATCTTTTGGAACAATCTCAGATTTGAAAGAATAACCACCTGTCTTTTCATTTCTTACCATTTTTACAGCTTTTGAAAAAGCCTTAGCTCCTTTTTTTTGTAATGATGCAACTGTTTTCTTTGCCATTTTATTTTATTTCTTTGTGGATAGTCATTTTTTTAAGAATAGGATTATATTTTTTTAGTTCCAATCTATCTGGAGTGTTTTTCTTATTCTTTGTTGAAATATATCTCGAAGTACCTGGCATACCACTTGCTTTGTGCTCAGTACATTCTAAAATAACCTGTACTCTATTTCCTTTTTTAGCCATTATTCATTAATTAGGGATGCAAATTTAATTATTTTTTTTAATTGATATAATCTAGTTAACCTTTTTTGTATCAATGTAAAAAAGGTCATCCCTAATGCTAAAATTTTTAATATCGAAATTTCCTAAAGTAAATTCTTTCCATTCTGATTCTGGAAAAATCCAAATATCTTCTTTCCCATTNTTTACTAATAATTTCATATCAAAATTATTGATAGCATCCCACCTGCATAATAAAACGTATTCTCTTCCCTCCTTTTGTATTTTATACTCTAATACCGGGATTTTGCTTGTATGTAAATACTGATCAAAAAATGAATCAAGATTTAGATTACATTTATTTGTTATGTAATTAATAATATCTACACCATCAACAATTTTATATTTAAAGTCATTAGATATTCCTTTAATTAGTGAAAACCATAATTCATCATTATCTAATAANTTTCTGAGTGTATGAAGCATTAATGAACCCTTTTGATACATATCACTACTTCCTTTTTTATTAACTCCATATGGTCCTACAATTGGCTTATCATTTCTGACAAATCTTTTTTGATTTTGTATATATTCAATCATTTTTTGATATCCGTANATACACTCTACGTACAAAACTTCCGAATAAGTACAAAAGCCTTCATGAATCCACATATCAGCAATATCATTTGTTGTAATACTATTTCCCCACCACTCATGACCTGCTTCGTGAACAATAATATAATCAAAATCTAATCCAGCAATAAAGTTCTTGTTACCATTGTAGCCGGGAAGGTAATTATTTCCATAGGCAATAGCTGATTGATGTTCCATACCTAAATAAGGAGTTTCAATTAAAGAAAAACCATCATTTTGAAATGGGTATGGACCAAAGTAGTGTTCAAAACAATTTAGCATTGGTTTTACCTGCTGAAAATGTTTGANTGCTTTTTGTTTGTTGTACGATAAAACATAATAGTCGAGATTTAAAGTGTCCTTACCACTTATGTAATAATCTGTAAAATGAAAATAATCTGCTATGCATAATGTGACGTTGTAATTGTTGATTGGGTATGATACAAACCAGCTACGAGTATTTGCTTCAGATTCAAGTTCTTTATTATACTTAGTACTTTCAGAAATTAAATTTCCATTTGAGATNGCTTTTAANGGAGATCTAACTGTAGAGGTTATTNGCATACTNTCTGGCTCGTCTGATTGGTGATCCTTACACGGCCACCATGAACTTGCACCAAGTCCTTGGCATGAGACTCCGATCCAAGCATTTTTATTTTTATCTAATTCCCATGAAAANCCGCCGTCCCATGGTGGATTTACAGCATGTCTTGGGTATCCTTCATAATTAATTCTAAAACTTAATTTTTCTCCTTTTTTAATTTTTCTGGGAAAATCAATAAAAACTGCATTAAAACTTCTTTCATAATTCAATTTCTTTTCATCAAATATTATTGAATTAATTTTTAAGTTATCAAATAAATCAATTTGTATTGTTTCAAAATCTTGTATTGATGTTAAATAAATATCGTTTCTAGAATTTATAATTTTTTTGTTTTTATCATCAATAGTTAATTCTAAATCATAATAATATACATCATAGCACGTCCTTACATCAGTTAAATTGCCTCTTAATGAATCTGAAATTGAGAATTCTTGAGAAAAAGTATGAAATGTGATGTGCGATAAATAAAGAAATAAAAAAAATCGCATTAAATAACCAATCTGCTCTAGTCTAACTTTGAAAGATTTACCGTACAGTCTATTTGCCCAGGCAAATTAGGTTCGGTAAATGTTAAATTCATTGTTGCCGTTGAATCTGAAGAAAAATTACCATCTCCAGTTAAATAAACAGTTGCGGTATCTGAAATAACCCCTAAGTCCAAAAATGCTCTAAAACTTTGATATCTAATAAAAAAATCTCCATCAATATTTATAGATGCATCTAAAGTATTATCACCAGCATCAATTGACAAGCTATTATCAGAGTTTGAAAAAATGGATATTGTATCAGGTAATTCATTTGATAAAAAAATTGTATCAACACCAAGTACATACTCCTCACAATTAGATTCAAACAACCAATCTCCAACAATTACATCAGTATTATAAATGGGTCTATCCATATCACCTCCACCTCCACATGAAATTAGAAAAAAGGATATACTTGAAAAAATTATTGTTAGTTTATTCATTTTGTTTTTCTATTTTGTTAATACCATTGCACAATCACTACTCCAAGGGAAACCACCTAAAATAGGAACCTCAAAAGATCCAGAAAAAGTAAAGTCCATATTTGCTAAATTTTCTGAAAAGATAACCCCACTTCCAACTACATCAATATCCATAGGCCCTAATCCCATATCAAGGCTTATAGTCGTCGGGTTAACGGTCATAATTCCATTATCGTTTACTGTTCCACTTACCTCTGTTCCATTTATGTCTATAAATAAAACACCTGTTCCACCATTTTGTACTTCAACGGTTGGAGGCATTTGGTCATCAAGAGGGATATCTCCAATGACTGGAATTGAGATTTCATCACAGTTAGGGTCTAAATTCCATATACCTGTTGCTAACTCAGTCCAATTAGGAGGATAAATGCATGACCCGTCATCAGTATTGGCAAGATTATTGTAATTTGATGCTGCTTCATCCATACATCCCAATAATTCTTTTTCACAAGAGGAAAATACTATTGAAACAAAAAATAGAGTAATTGAAAGATAAATTAAGTTTTTCATAAATAAAAAAAGTTGCCATAAATATAGCAACTTTTATTTATTTTTTGATTTTATATTATACTAAAACATTGCCATTTGCGACGGCCTTTGCAAGTACAGAAGCGATCCCCTTTTTGTTGATCGTACGTAATGCATTAGCTGATACTTTAAGAATAACCCATTCACCAGTTTCTGGAACGTAAAATTTCTTTGTTTGTAAATTAGGATAAAACTTTCTCTTAGTTTTTCTATTAGAATGAGAAACGTTATTACCGACCATTACTTTTTTTCCAGTTATTTGACAAACTCTAGACATAATTTCTAATTTTGAGCNTGCAAATATACAATCTATACTTACAAACAGAAAATTTATTCAGCTTTTTTTATGTGATCAATCAGCATTTCAAATGCCTTATCTTTTACTTGACTAATAATAATTTGTCGATCTCCACTAAATAAAAATTCATTAACTACTATTGATTTTGGGGTTTTAAGTCCAATATAAACCTGTCCAACTGTACATTCTTTATTTTTTGTTTCACTTGCAAAACCTGTNGATGATATAGCAAAATCAGAATTGAATTTTTCAGAAACTTTTTCTGCCATCGATTTTGCAACTTTCTTTGAAACAGATGATTNTTNTTTTATTAAATTTTTAGAAACTCCTAAAACTTTATGTTTTGATTTATCACTGTAAACAACAACACCTCCCTTAAAAAATGATGAGCTTCCTTCAAACAAAGTTAGTTTTGAAGCTATAATNCCCGATGTACAACTTTCAGCAACAGAAATTGATTTACCGCTTTTCATTAACAATTCATATACTAACTTATTTAGATCTNTTTCTAATTCTGAGAAAACGATATATTTTTTTAATTTTTCTAGTTCAAAATCGATAAGCTCTTTTTGATTTTTCTCATTATCACCTAAAATAGAAAGTCTNAGCCTTACCATCCCTGGTCTAGGTAAATAAGCTAGTTTAATTTTTTTGTTAAGGTTATTTTCCCAATCTTTTATCTTGTCNGCAATTTGAGATTCNGGAANATTTCTAACGTAAACGGTTTTATGGTAAATGGTTTGCAATTTGTTTAACTTTTTAAAATCTTTTAAAAAATAATCAAAAAGAAATTTCATTTCATAAGGAACCCCAGGCAATGATAAGATATTTGATTCCTTGTCTGAAAACCAAATTCCAGGAGCTGTACCCATGCTATTTCTTATAATTTTAGCCTTTGATGGTACTAATGCCTGGTTTCTATTTAAATCAATAATATTTGTTCTTTTTTTTCTTTCGAAAAAATCTGAAATATCTGAGAGAACTTTTTTATTTAAAACTAGCTTATCATTAAAAAAATCACACAATACTTTTTTTGTTATGTCATCATTTGTAGGACCAAGCCCTCCTGTGGTTATAACAAGATCGTTTTCTTCTTTTGCTTTCTTTAAGGCTTCTTTTATAGAATAAAAACTATCTCCAACAGTAGTTATTCTTATACACTGTATCCCATTATCAACTAATTGTTTTGCAAGCCACGATGCATTAGTATTTGTAATTTGGCCTATTAAAATTTCATCTCCAATAGTTATTATTTCAGCCTTCATTTAATAACTCTAAAAAGCAGTTGTTGGACCTGTTAAATGTTTTCTTTCTTTTGGCCGAATACTAATAACAGGTATCGGAGAATTATTTATTATATATCTTGATGTAACACTAATATTTTTTGATAGCGATAGTTCTTCTTTCTTTGTCATAATCATAAAAATATCATCATCAAAGTTTTTTTGAAAATCAAAAATATAATCACCCAAATTTTGTTTGTCATCTCCTTCAACTAAACATGAGGTACATTTAACTCCAGCATTTGAAACAAATTTTTCAACTTGATTTAAATTCATTTCTAACTTCTTTCTTTCACTGCTGTTTTCTTTTAAAACAACAGAAACTAAATTAATTGTTGCACCCCATTTTCTAGCATAATTTAGAGCATAAGTAACCTTTTCTTTTGTTTCTTTCTCAGTGTCAACAGGTAAGATAATATTCTTACATTTTCCCTTAATTGTATCTCCCTTAATAGTCATAACAGGACACTTTGACAAACGAACTACCCTTTCTGCATTTGAGCCAATAAATCTTTTAATTCTTCCTTGGGGAGAACCATTAGTTCCCATTATGATTAAATCGGCATCTACCATTTCAGCAGCTTCATTAATCTTATTGTAAATTTTTCCTTGGGACACCATTATATCGATCTCTAATTTGTGGTTACCAGAAAATTTGGTTGCAAGTTCCTCGAGTCTTGAATGAACCTTTTTTTTGAGTTCATGAGAATTATCGTCCATAAACAATGTTTCCATGGTACTTCTTTCTTCAATAACTGATAAAAGAAACAATTTAGCGTTGTCAAGCTTAGCAAAACTACAGGCTTGATCTAATGCTATAATAGACTGATCAGAAAAGCCAATTGGCACTAAAATTTTAGTTGATTTAACTGACATAATATTTTTTATTTTTACAAATGCAAAAATACATATTTATATGAAGAAAATTGGAGATACAGAGCTAATAATAAATGATCAAAATAGAATTTATCATCTGAACTTAAAAGAAGATGAAGTTGCGAATAAAATTATTTTGGTCGGTGATCCTCAAAGAGTTTCTCAGATTTCNAAAAAATTTCAAAAAATTGAACATAAAATTGAACATAGAGAGTTTGTAACACATACAGGCTTGTACAACAATAAAAGAATATCCGCTATTTCATCGGGTATTGGCACGGACAATATAGATATTGTTTTAAATGAACTTGACGCTTTAGTGAATATCGACTTCAAAACAAAAAATGTTAAAAAGAATAAAACTTCTTTAGAAATAATTAGACTTGGAACTTCTGGAAGTCTAAATAAAGATATTAGCTTAGATACATTTCTAGTTTCACAATTTGCCATAGGCTTTGATGGCTTAGCTCATTTTTATAATGATCATAATTCATTAGAACGAAATCTACAAGATTACTTTGTTAAACACACAAAATGGGATAAAAAGCATGCTTACCCCTATGCTGTAGAATCTTCATTAAATCTATTGAACAAATTTGATAATATTGACAGGGGTATCACCTTAACAGCAACTGGATTTTATGCTCCACAGTGCAGAGAACTAAGACTAGAATCAAGTGTAAGAAATTTACAAGATTCAATAAATGGCTTTTCTTACAAAGGTTTGCCCATTACAAATTTTGAAATGGAAACATCTGCTCTATATTTTCTTGGCAAAACGTTAGGTCATAATGTTTTGACCATTTGTGCAATATTGGGAGACAGATCAAAAGATATACAAAGCAAAAAACCAATTAAAACAATTGAAAAATTAATTGAAATAGTTTTGGAAAGACTATAGATATTCTTTTAAAGAATCTAAAACAATTTTCGGTGGCCTGCAAGCCTTTTTTGTTTTACTATCTACAAAAACCAGTGTTACACAACCTTTATTTAAAAGTATATTTTTTTCGCTGTAACATTCGTAGTTAAAAATTATTTTGGAGGTTGGCATACTTCTAATTGAAGTCTTCAATACTATTTTGTCGTCATAGTAAACAGGCTTTAAATATTCAATATTAAAGCTTAAAACTGGAAGCTCATAGCCCATTTCCTCTAATGATTTGTAACTTAGACCAAGTGATCTCAACAATTCTACTCTGCCAACTTCATAATACTGAGCATAATTACCATAATATACATAGCCCATTTGGTCTGTTTCCCCATACCTTACTCTTAATGTTACCTCATTTGAATACATACAAAAATTATTTTTGATACATCTAGGTAATTAAAATATTAATTAATATTGCATCTTGTGAATCTAATTGTAAAAATATGTCTTTTTTTAATTATAGTTTCTTGTAATAGAGATTATCGTATTAGTAAACACGAATCTCAACTAATTGAGATAAGGAGTTCAATTGACACTAATATTTTAAAAATAATTAGTCCATACAAGATTAGTCTTGAAGAAAAAATGAATACGATTTTGTCATATTCAAAAAGTGAACTTAAAAAAGGACAGCCAGAAAGTAAATTAGGAAATTTTGTTTGCGATCTTAGTATGAAAAAAGCCAATGGACAAGCTGACTTTTGTATTCTTAACAACGGGGGATTAAGAAATATTATTCCAGAGGGAGATGTTAGAGTAAAAGATATTTTCCAAGTTATGCCTTTTGAAAATGAACTTGTTATAATTGAATTGGATAAAACAGAATTCTATGAATTACTAAGTTATGTTGTAAATAGAGGTGGCGAACCAATTGGAGGAACTCAAATTATTCAAAAAGAGGATACAATTATTTCAAATCTTAATAATAAAAATAATGTCAGGGTTTTAACCACTGATTATTTAGCCAACGGTGGTGATAATATGTATTTTTTGAAAGGNAAANATCAAAAAAAACTTGGAATTAAAATGAGAGATGCAATAATTGAATACTGTCGCAATAGTGATACTATAAATGGATCCTTGGATAATAGATTAATACTTTGGAATGTCAAATAGAAGANTTTTCATAAAAAATCTAAGTTTAGGTGCTTTAGGTTTAACTTTATTTAATCAAAAATTAATTGCAGATAATAATTATAGGAAAATCACAATNCTTCATACAAATGACATGCACAGTCGTATTGAACCGTTTGGCTCTGGTGAATTCAAAGGTCTTGGAGGCATGGCACAAAGATCATCAATNATAAATGAAATAAGAAAAAAAGAAAAAAATGTATTACTTTTTGATGCGGGTGACATTTTCCAAGGAACACCATATTTTAATTTTTATGGCGGTGANCTAGAATTTANATTAATGAGTAAAATGAAATATGATGCTGCNACNTTAGGTAATCACGATTTTGATAATGGATTAGCTGGTTTTAAAAAGCAATTAAAACATGCTTCNTTTGAATTTCTTTCGGCAAATTATGATTTNAAAAATACAATTTTAAAAAATAAAATTAAGCCTTTCAAAGTTTTTGTAAAAGATGGAATAAAAATTGGTGTATTTGGATTGGGTGTTGAGCTAGACGGTTTAGTTCCCAAAGAACTTTATGAAGGCACTGTTTATAATGAACCAATAATAATTGCAAATCAAATTTCGGATAAATTAAAAAATGAACTAGGCTGCGATTTGGTAATTTGTTTATCTCATTTAGGACTAGAGTATAAAAGCAAAAAAGTATCTGATAAATTGGTGGCTAAAAACACAAAAAATATAGATTTAATAATTGGAGGTCATACACACTCATTTTTAAAAAAACCAATTATTTTATCAAATCTTGACAACAAAAAAGTAATTATTAATCAAGTTGGATGGGGTGGTATAAATATTGGCAAGATTGATTTTATTTTTAAACAAAATAAGACGAATTTCAATGTTAAAAACAGTTCAATTTTTATTAAAAAAAATAAAAATTTAGTCTAAATTGACAAAAATTAAACACTTTTTTTAAAAAAAATAGATAGATCCATATCAGATAATTTTATACTGTAAAAAAAACATAAAAGTCAAGTGCTAATTTTCTTTTTTTTTAACTAATTGTTTTTCATATTTGCTATAATTATTTTTTAAAAAAAGTAATTTAGACAAAACAAGTATGTAAGTATTATTACTTACCAATTAACACGACGAAACAAAGCAGGAAATCAAAAATGACAGAAAAGAGTTACCAGGAAATTTGGGATAACTGTCTACTAATTATAAAAGACAACGTTACGCATCAGAACTTTAAAACTTGGTTTAAGCCTATAAAACCAATAAGCATTGAAGGTAACGTTCTAACAATTCAGGTACCAAGCCAATTCTTTTACGAGTGGCTGGAAAATAACTACATTACTTTACTTAAAAAAACTATTAAAAGAGAGCTTGGGAAAGATGCAAAGCTAGAGTACCATATCGTTCTTGAAAATTCTTCTGGGTCAAAGCCTTATGTATCAAAAATACCTAGCATCAATCAAAAAAAGATTGATAATATGCCAGTTAATATGCCCATAAATATTAACAAAACTGTTATCAGAAATCCATTTATAATTCCGGGACTTCAAAAAATCAATATTAATCCTCAACTTAATCAATCATACACATTTGATTCATACGTTGAAGGTGAATGTAATAGACTTGCTAGATCTGCAGGCTTTGCAGTATCACAAAATCCGGGAGGGACATCATTCAACCCATTATTTATCTACGGCGGAGGGGGGCTTGGAAAAACTCATCTTGCAAACGCAATTGGTATTGAGGTAAAAAATAAACTACCTGAAAAAACTGTTCTTTATGTTTCAGCTGATAAATTCCAAACTCAATTTGTAGATGCAATAATGGATAATAAGAAAAATGATTTTGTCCACTTTTATCAATCTATTGACGTTTTAATTCTTGATGATGTTCAGTTTTTGTCAGGAAAAGAAAAAACACAAGATGTTTTTTTCCACATTTTTAACCATTTACATCAAAACAAAAAACAAGTTATATTAACTTCTGACAAAGCACCAGTTGACATAATTGGCATGGAACAAAGACTACTATCTAGATTCAAATGGGGTCTATCTGCCGATCTGCAATCTCCAGATCTTGAAACTAGATTAGCAATTCTAAAAAAGAAAATTAAACAAGATGGTATTGAAATACCTTATTCAGTTGTGGAATATATTGCATATTCAATAACATCAAACGTTAGAGAATTAGAAGGCGCATTGATTTCACTTCTAGCACAATCATCATTGAATAAAAAAGAGATCACCATTGATCTTGCCAAAGATATGCTAGACAAGTTTGTTAGAAACACAGTAAGAGAAGTTTCAATAGACTACATACAAAAGGTTGTTTGTGATTACTTCGATATACCAATTGATGTCATGAAATCAAAGACAAGAAAAAGAGAAATTGTTCAATGCAGACAGCTCTCTATGTACTTTGCAAAACAAATGACAAAAAGCTCACTTGCAATGATAGGTAAACACTGTGGAAACAAAGATCATGCAACTGTCCTACATGCTTGCAAAACT